>NZ_JANVFC010000017.1:0-101833 GCF_025195005.1 Vibrio sp. NC2 | reverse complement strand
ATGAAGACTAAAGTGGTTTTTAGCTAGGTCGATACCGCAGAAATAAGAATAATCAGACATGGTGCCTCCGATGCATTTAAGTACCACATAAGTGTGGCAGATCCTCGGTAGGGGGAATCCATGTCATTCGTTATGTGCTAAAGAGGGGTTATGAATAACTTTGAATTAAGGAATGATGAGAATGGAATCGGGAAAGTTCTCATATTAAAAGGTGCATGGAGTGATGATTACGCATGTTACATGCAAGAACACGGTATTTTTGCACTAAGACTATCTGATTCATTCGGGTTCAAAGGACATGATCTTTCATTTCTTTCAAAGTTGGCTTTCTTAAGAAGCTTAGAACTTTATTGCTGGGAGTCCAAAGGTGTAAAGATCATTGAATCACTGCCGCAATTAGAGGTCATTGGTTTGCAATATAAGTCGGCTCAGAAAGTTGATTTTTCATCGTTTTCAAAATTAAAAGTAGCTAAGGTTACGTGGTCTAAGGGTTTAAGCTCGTTGCTTGACCTTTCAACGGTTGAACATCTAAATATCCAAAATTACCCTCAGAGTAATTTAGAGGCTATTTCGGCAATGTCTGGACTCAAAAAGTTATACCTTACATCAAGGAAACTCGGATCTTTAAAGGGTATCGAAAAACTAACTAACCTTGAGGTTTTAGACCTGTATAACTGTCCAAACTTGTTATCATTGAGTGGTACTGAACGTTGTCTGCATCTAAAAGCAATAGAAATTGAAGCATGCAATCGTGTCAGCACATAACAATGCAATCAAGGTGATGCATTACACTCGGCAGTTTTGGTTTGGAGTTCAGTGTGCTTGGCTGGTTCAGTGGGGCACACCTTATTGCGGGCGTTATGTGACCCGGTGTATTCTGCAAATTTAAGTAATCGACATTTGAAATAAACACTGCTTGTTGAATCAGTATCAAATTAGGAAAAGGATATTTAGTGAAAGTATTACAGCATATCATGCTCATAACGTTCTTTATGTTTTTATCAGGGTGTGTATCTACTGAAGAGACTTTTTCACATAACACTCCAATCGTTGGCGTTTGGACTGGTGTTGATGAGAAAGGAATCGAAGGTTCTTTTATTTTTAATTCTGACGGTAGTGCCGATGTAATCAACGATGGAATCTCAATTAAGGATACTGTTGTTAGGAATAGAGGGACGATCAAATACCATTATGATCCATCTGCAATACCATCAGAATTTGTTCTAGTTATCAGAAATAATAATGGCAAAATTAAAAAAATTTACGGTATTGTAGAGTTTGTATCAAAAGATAGTATTCGAATAAACATGCTTCCCTCAGGTAAACGACCGGTCGATTTTAGTGGTGCAATCGTGCTTAACAGAACAAACACATAACAAACGACTATGGCGTCAATGATTAATTTTTGGCAGTGTTTTCATCCCACATGGCGCCATCTCTCAGCATAGAGTTAAGAGTCACAACCATCTTTCGAACACACGCGATTATTGCGACTTTCTTAGGCTTTCCGGCAGCTACAAGTCGAGCATAAGTTGCTCTGAATACGGGGTTACATTGCATGGCTGACATCATTGCCATATATAACACTGTGCGTACTTGCGCTCTACCGCCTTGGATCACGTGCTTACCTTTGTAGCGCCCACTTTCGCGTGTTATTGGAGCGACACCAATTAGTGATGCCGCTTGTTTATTTGTGATGTAGCCAAGTTCTGGTACGTTGCTAATTATTGATGCAGCGGCAATGTTTCCTATTCCAGGGACGCTCTGCAATATTGTGTTTTTAGCCTGATATTCAGGGCTATCTTCAATGAGTTTAACGAGCTTTTCTTCTAACTTGGTGATTTGATTTTTTATCGTGGTTAGCATCGGTTTGATAGTCGGATGGAGAGAAGCGGGAAGTATCTGGATTCGGTTCTTTTCCATGGTTTGCATGGATAACAACTGGTTTCGGCGAATGACTAAGTCACTCATTAGGCGTATGTTTTTTGGCTTTATGACAGTAAGAGCTGGTTTGATTGCTTCTCCATAGTGAGCAATCAATTCTGCATCTAAACGATCATTTTTGGCTCTGCGGCCAATAGCACCAGCGAACCGTTTTATGTGGACAGGGTTTGCTCTGACAATAGGTAATTGAGCCTCTGCACATGCAAGAACAAAAGGCATTTCTAATCGGCCTGTTGCTTCAATAACGATTCGTTCAGGACTGTGACTCTTAATCGTTTTGAGTGCTTTTTTGATGCCTTTATCATTGTTCTCTACTGAGAAAAATAGGTCTAGTGGCCTGATGTGGATGTCTAATTGTGTTTTGCCGGTATCAACTCCAACGTTGATGCTTTGATTGATTTTGGTATTCATAATAAGCTAACTCATGCTTGCGTAATGCGGGTTCGAGACCCAGTCGACTATTCGAGGTTTATGCTTGAAGTCCTATGTAGCGTTCATGTTTGTTATCGGTCTCTCGATAGAGGAGCCAGCGTTTAAACGAACTACTACATAGAAAGCTTTAGTTGCAGCTAAAGCCTGGGTCTCACATTACCCGATTGGAGTGCTTATTATCCATACAAAGCATTTAAGAGTGATTCTCAACGCTTGGCATTTTTTATTCCATCGTTGAGTCTTGTGTTTACGGTGGTATGGTTGGGTTCAGTGGTCGCGTTGTTCACACCTTAATGCGGCTACATGGATTCCCCCGGTTGTCAAACATCCGCTAAACTTATGTTGATGGGTTTTGGACTGCCGCTCTACATTCGGCCTACTTATCGACGATTCGCATACGTCGTGGCCCTGATGACTTGCGCGACTGCGGTGCCTTATTCGTTAGATGACATCTAGTGTGTCCGCCGCATTAACAGGCTCTCCGCAAGTGGTCTTAACCTATCTCCATCATTAGCGTCTGCAATGACCCGGTGGGTTTAACTCTTTATGCTGCTTAGGTTTCTACTTAAGCAGCATAGTTTTCATATTCTGTTTGATTGTGTAAAAGCGACCATATAATTCGTGCGTTCTTCGCGGCCAGTGCCACTATTGCTCGGTTCATTCCTCTTCGTTCTAGAACGCCGCGACACCACTGACTTAACTTATCTTGCTTGTCGCCAAGGTTGGCAATCACGGTCCTTGCGCCATGAACTAATAGTGTTCGTAAGTATTTATCACCGTGTTTGGTTATTCGGCCTAAGCGAGGTTTTCCTCCTGTGGAATATTGCTTTGGTACGAGTCCTAGCCAAGCAGAGAAATCACGGCTTTTATCAAATTGAGAACCATTGCCTATCGAAGCAAGTATCGCAGTAGCGGTTTGCGGCCCAATACCTCGAACTTTCATCACTCGTTGAACATTAGCGCTGACCTTAGCAAAAGAGTCGAAGACTTGTTCAGTATCGGCGATACGTTGATTTAATTCACCAAGGTGATGATAAGCATCGGCAATCACCGTTCTAGCGAGATGTGGCAGTTCATTTTCTGCATCTTCCAGCATTAAGTGAACCTGTTTCATTAACGAAGAGCGACCAACGGGAATGATCAACCCGAACTCAGAAAGTAGGGCGCGCATGCGATTCATGAGCGCGGTGCGTTCACGAACCCAATGCTCTCTCATTCTATGTACCGATAAGATAGCTTGTTGCTCGGGGGATTTTACGGGCACAAAGCGAGTTGATGGCCGCTGAACAGCTTCGCAGATAGCGACTGCATCATTAAGGTCGTTTTTTCCCTTAGTTCGATAAGGAATTACGTATTTAACAGCCATAATGCGGGTGTCGTGACCCAGTTTATTGAGTGTTCTTGCCCAATAATGTGCACCACCACACGCTTCAACGCCTATACGCATGAGTGGCATATTTGCTATTGTAGTCAGTAGTTTAGAGCGGGTTACTGACTTATGAAGTATGACCTTACCATTTTGGTCTACGGCATGAAGACTAAAGTGGTTTTTAGCTAGGTCGATACCGCAGAAATAAGAATAATCAGACATGGTGCCTCCGATGCATTTAAGTACCACATAAGTGTGGCAGATCCTCGGTAGGGGGAATCCATGTCATTTGTTATAGCGCGATGAGGTTGCAGTGACTGGAATTTATGATCTTAATCCAATGCCCCACACAGTAGATATCATTTGTCCTTGTTGTGGAGAGCATGTAGTTTTTGAGTTTTCTGAAGTTGTTAAAATTTCACTCAAAAAAGATGTAGAGTATTTTGAGAAAAGTGACATATTTGAATATTGCCCATTTCGTGATAGCTATGGGCATAACTGGCATGGAGCAATGTATTTTGCAAATCTGCATGGATGTTCAATAGATGCTATCAAAGATCTACCAGAGGGCTATAAAGCTACCGATTGGTCACACTCTCGCTATCTAACGCCGAAAAGTGGTGGGGATATTGGTTCATATTCCTGTAATAGTTGTTATTCTCGTAAAATTCATATTTTAAACTGGCCTGAAGATGCCTTTTATTCCTTATCGTATAAAGGGGAAATCCTTTGGGCTTTTAACCGAGAATCGGCAGTAGACTTAAAAAACTATATTCAATCTACAGAGAGAAATAGAAGTGATTATCAATGGGAAAGTTTTTTGTTGCATGTTCCGACGATATTTAAAAAGAAAAATGCAAGAGGCTTTGTAGTTAAGGGCTTAGATCGTAGACTAGCGCTATAACAAGCACTTTAAACGGAACTCAAACAGTTGGCTCAGTTCCGCTTTGCTACACATTTTTAGTTAACTATTCTCGTCCGCTTAAGTAGACGTTATGTTTTTAGGGAGAGTCGGTGCCAGATTATAAGTTTAGTGTCTCATTAAAAATTTCACATCCTCAAGTTGATGCTAAAACGATAAGTGACACGTTATCTTTATCACCTACGAACTCACATGACACAGGCGACTTGAGGGTAACAAAAAACGGTAGGCTTCTTGGTGGTTCATATGAGGACATGTTCTGGAATTTAGATTTATGTGATGGTAAACGAATAGATGCAGAAGACGTTTTATTCGAAGAGTTTATTGCTCAAAAAAATGCAAAATTAGAAAAGCACAAAGACTTCTTCAATAAATTGCGCGCTACTGGTGGGGTAATTGAATACTTTGTTGGCTGGTTTATTGTTGACAGCATAAATATGAGTATCTATTTGGAACCACCGTTATTAAAAAACACTGCGGATTTAGGTATCTCCATTGTTTTATGCGCGTACCCTGAAAATTAGTGAGGTCCATAAATGAAATCATTCGAGTGGCAGATAGAAACTAAGTTAGGTTTTCAGCCGTTAGTGGCGTTGTATAGGTATTTTTTCAAGCCTAAAGGTTATAAAAAGCGTACTACACATTCTATTTACTTAAGTCGAAGTGATGGTTGGCTCTACTACCGCGCTGGAGACGTTACAGGATGGGCGATAAAACCAGGTACTGTATTACGTCTAATCAGTTTAAGAGATAAAAATTATCATAATTACGATACTGGATACCTTGTTGAATTGCATACATTAGACAATGACAAGTATATGTTTCAGTGTGACTTATCACCAGTTGAGTTTGAAAGGATGGAAAGTTTATTAACTAAACCTTTGTGACGTGTAAAAACGACTATGGCGCCAATAACTAAACTTTAGCGCTGTTTCTATCCTATATAGTCCGGTCTATCATCAACCATCCCAGAACGCTAAATACTAAGTCACCACAATCTGTAGAGGAAAAGTGCATTGAAGTTAACGAATAAACTCGTACGTTACCCGCACATTGATGTTGATCGTGCGTTTGAAAAAGAAGCTGAATTATTGCAGCAAATACAGGCTGGTGGGATTGCGCAAGCCTTAATGCTGTGGCAAGCAAAAACGCCGACACTCGTTTTGCCCGCAGGTAAAAAGTGGCCTGTGACCGTAGAGTCTAGAAAACAACTCGCGGCACAAGGCTGGCAGCTTACCTCGCGTAAAACAGGTGGCGCTCCCGTTCCCCAACTGCCGGGGATCATTAACTTATCGCACATTTACCATTGGCCTCGCGATGAAGCCTACAATATCCAAAAAGCGTATCGACATCTGTGCAATGTATTAACCCTGTTTTTCAAAGAATTGGGCATCGATGTGGATGTGCACGCCACTCCCGGTTCTTATTGCGATGGTGACTACAACCTCAATATCAATAAACAAAAAATAGTGGGTACTGCGCAACGTGTATTGCTTAAACAAGGGGGCGGCCAAATTGTACTTTCGCAAGCTTGTATCTTGTTAGATGCCGACTTAGAGAACATCGTTGCGCCTGTGAATTTTTATAATCAAATTTGCGACAACCCAATCGTAGTGGATGCGCAGGTTCATACTCCCTTGTCCGCGCATTTGACGAGCCTTCCTAACGTAGATTCACTCTTTCAGAGATTAAGCCAAGCTTTCATCAAGTATGCGTAATGCCTTCCTTTCGCTAACGCACAGCTCGCTTTTGGTTTAGGAAGGCCAACTTCTCGCTTATCCCTTCTCTCTATAGATCGCCGGCTTGATATCCAACAGTGGTGTGTTGTTTAAGCAATCTAAGCCTCTCACGGTTACGGTGCCATTCTCGATTTTTTCAATCGGTAACACGGCTGTACCGATTGGGTTTGGTCTGTGTGGTGAACGCAGTGCGAAGGTGCCTTTGGTCGGCGTCTCTTCATCCCAGCTTTGTATCAGTTCGTCTCGTTTTGCGCCTTCTAACCAATACAAGATCAAGATGTGCTCGCCACTGTTTAGGCCTAGCAAACCTTGTTGGTAAACGTCATCTAAGATGATTTCACAGATCGGACCGTTGCCCGGTTGGATATTATTCGGGCACTCTGAAACCAAGTTATAAGGCGTGGCAATTCGGCCAATAAATTTCAGTTCAGCAGACATATTTAGCTCCTATTAGTCTCTTTATTAATCTCTTTATTTGTCATCGTTTTTCATGGTCACTAAGGTGTAGATGAAGATCGTAATCAAGATCACCACACCACCGATAATACTGGTTGTTGGCGGGATCTCGGTGAAGAAGATAAACGCCCAAACTGGTGCTAACACAGTTTCCAACATCAGAGTCATTGATACCTCTGGCGCGGTAATGTGGCGTGTTGCGACCATAGATAACACTCTGCCAACAGGTGCCGTAAACAAGCCCATCATGCCCATGATTAACCACGTTTCAACGCTGTAGCTTGATGGTGTTGCAAAGAAAAACATCACAACCGCTAGCAACAAACCACCTAGGCCCACACTCGCCAATCGGCTGACGTCTTGATATTTACGCAGCAAGGTAAACATCATAGATAAACAGATCACTGCGAATACCGCTAAAGCATCACCCATCCAGTTCCCTGAAGAAAACGAACCTGAAACGACAATCGTAATACCAATCATCACTGCCACAATCGCAATTAAGGTCGATCGGCTAGTGGCTTCTTTTAGGATCAACCAGCTGAAAATAGCGGCCACAGCAGGGGCTGCACTGAGGATCACAAAGGTATTGGCAATCGAGGTCATCTTAATGCTGAACACCAAACCCGATGCGCTGCCGAGCATAAGAATACCCGCTGCCAACAATGGCCAACCGCTTTGTGCTACTGCCTTTCGTATTCCACGTTTGTCGTTGAATTTAAGCAAAATCGGCATCGAAATTGCGCTGAATAAGCCGAACAAGAAGGCCGTATCAAATCCGCTGACACCCGCATAACGAATAAAGATTGGGTCAATACTCATTAATACGGCACCTGCGATCGCAAGGGTAAAGCCGAGGGTTCGAGTGTTTCTTACTTCAGTTTTAGGGAGGTTCATTGTTGTCATTTCTCTATCCAATTATCTGTTACCAACAAATCATACCGATGAGTATGATTTTAAAAATTGGTTGAGTCAACACAAATCATACTTTAAAGTATGATCTCTGTTTTGGGGTGGATGAAGTCATGAGTAAGATTGAGCAGAACAAAGAGAAGAAACGACTCGCGATTTTAAAAGCGGCGAAGGAGATATTCCTCGCGGAAGGCTATGTGCAAACCAGCATGGACCGAGTCGCTAGTGAAGCGGAAATGACGAAGCAAACGCTTTATCGTTACTTCTCTTCTAAAGATGTGTTGTTTGAAGCGACGTTAAGACAAATGGGTAGCCAGACAGACGATAAGCTGGTGGTGCATTTGCAACACACCGATACTCGGCAAGCACTATTGGGCTTCGCAAAAGACTTCGTTTTGTTTCACCTTTCGAGCGAACATATTGCGACCTTTAAGCTGTTGATAGCAGAAGGCAGCAAGTCTCCAGAATTGGTCAGCCGTTTTATGGACGTTGGCCCAGATGATACCGATTGCGTGCTTGCTCAGTTTTTCAATGAACGATTCGATATTGAAGAACCACAAACCAAAATTAAGCTTTGGCTTGGTATGGTGATGAGTGTCAGAGATGGTGTGTTGATGGGAATGCCTGCACCCACAGAACAAGAGATTGTTGCTCACGTGGAAGCGAGTACTGACTTGTTGTTAGCGGCTTTGGCTTAGGTAGGGCTGTAAACCTGAAAAAATAAAACATACGTTAGGCGCTGCTGGACTTTGATTATTCCATAATAGGGAGCTGCAACGCCTGTCGTTTGGTCTGTTTACGTTTACTGGTTACGAGCTAAATCGAGTGCTTACCAAGCAAAGGTCTTAATAACATTTTGCTTGGTGATCGGGTTATGCGCGATGTCTTGATTGATCTTATCAAGAAACGGCTTGCGAGCTTGAGGCAACATGCCACGCATTGGTGAGATGTTATTGCCGTGGTCGCCCCAGTAGTAGCAATCGAAATCTTCTAGGTTTTCGAGTAAGTATTTTTCTTCTTCCAGAATCTGCAATGGCGTTGGTAAAACAAACTCGCCACGGTTTACTTCTTTTTCCAACACCGATCCCGGTTGAACGGCTAAAGCCATTGGTGCAATCGCATCCGGCTGCATGATGTTCAGCAAGCTGGTGGTATTAATCGCATGCTCTATAGAACGCTCTTTGCCGCCAAGGCCAAAGATGAAAGAAGCCAGTACCTTGATGTCTGCTTCACGGGCTAGGTTCATGCCTTCAATCGCATGCTCACGCGTCATGCGCTTTTGAATGCGTTCAAGCACAATTGGGTCACCTGACTCCAAGCCTGAATAGGCCATGCTTAAACCTGCCGACTTAATCTCTTTTAATTCAGACAAGCTCTTACGACGGAAGTCATTGAACCCTGAATACAGAGAAATGTTCTTGATCTCTGGGAAGGTGATCTTGATGTAATCCAGAATCGAAATCAGCATCTCGGTTCTAATCGCCATTACGTTACCATCGACCAAAAAGATAGATTCAACATGCGGGTAGATTTTTCTCGCTGCATCAATATCTTCAAAGATGTCTTTGATATCTCTTACTTTGAAACGCTTATCATCAAACATCGTGCAGAAGGTACATTGGTTGTTACTGCACCCCAATGTTGTCTGGATGAGTACGCTCTCTGCTTCCATCCAAGGACGATAAACTTTACCTTCAAAACGCATAAATGCTCCTCGGCCGTAGCCTGTGTTGTTTCGACGAGGGCAAGTTTAGCAATTTGCATATTGGGTGATAATTGGGCAAAGCGGGGAATCAGTATTAAAGAAATTTTAATAATCGAAAGAGCGCGCAGTTCTTTGTCTGTATGGATAGAACTGCGGCTTGGATTGTGTGTGTGGGGGTGGGTGGGAGTGTTAGTGGTCGTTTTTTACTAATGAATGATCAGTGCGCAACGCACAGCTTTTCTTCGAGTAATTGATCAAGCACTGTCACCAGCTTGTGGTTCTTTGTGTTGTCTAATGCGTCGGCGTGCGGGTCTTTGAACAACCCAGAATCATTATCAAAATATTGACCAGAAGCGTTGGCAAACTCATCACTGAGCGCAGCACGACAAAGAATGTCGGCTCCAATCGCTAGGTCGTTACCATCAACGCCATAAGCATCTTTCACTAATTTACTACCAAGGAAAGAAGCTGGGTTTACAGGGATAATTGCGGTGCCTTTGTCTAAAAGAGTATTGGCTAATTCGATGGACCACATCGTTAGTGCGAGTTTACTTTGCGCGTAAACCGGACCATCAAGTTCACCCGCATTCGGGCTGATTAATGCATCCAAATCGACGGGGGCTTGGGCTGCTGAAGATAGGTTGACGATACGACCTGTCGCATCAAAAAGAGGAAGCAGCTTTTGTGTCAGGAGATACGGCGCAATTGTGTTTACGACAAAACGCACATCAAGATTGTCTGGAGTGGTGATGTCCGACACTTTATACACACCTGCGTTGTTAATGAGTATATCGAGTCGTTTGTGATCGCTTTTGATTTGGGTTGCGAGCGCCTCAACTTCAGCGAGCGTCGATAGATCTGCGATGTAGCTTTCGATGATTGCATTCTTAGACAGGCGAGACAGAGCGGTCACGACTTTATTGACCTTAGCTGGGTTGCGGCCATGAATCAGAACATGGTGCCCTTGTTGCGTCAGTGCTTTTGCGGTCTCTAAACCAATGCCATCCGTGGCCCCTGTGATCAGAATTATTTTTTGCATGTTCCGTCCTTCAAAAAATAGTTTGAACAACTTTATAACAAAGATTAATGACACATAGTTGCATTTGGCTCACAAGCTGAAGACTCAAATGTGAGTCTATGGGACAAATAATGACCATTTTAACACTTGGTGGTTAACCGTTGGCGTTTAACGATTAAGTAAGACTATGGGTCAGTTTGTGGCTGACCCAAATTAAGAGCAGTGAACGAGTTATTTGATGTCTTGAACGTTCATAACCAGAGTTTCCCAATTGCGTTGGTTTTCCATATCGTGCTCTAGGCCTTGATCATCGGCAATTTGGAAGCGCTTAACCGCAGGTGTTTTGCTGGTGGCTTGATACAACCAGTAGGCCTCTGCTTTGAGTGCTTCGTCGATCGGTTTATCGATAGACTCGTACACCGCTTGCTTACATGCATTGATCGATTCGGCAGGGAATTGAGCAATTCGTTTGGCAAGCGTATCGACGTATTCACCAATTTCATCCGGCTCTAGTGCCTTGTTGATGGTGCCGTATGCTTCGGCTTCGTCAGCATCAAAGTCTCGTGCACTTAGGACGATTTCAAGTGCGCGACCTAAGCCGACTTGGCGTGCCATACGTGATGCGCCGCCACCGCAAGGAAGGATGCCCATACCCACTTCCATTTGCATGAATTTGTATTTACCACGAGCTGCGAATCGCATGTCACATGCTAGTGCAAATTCGTGGCCTCCACCTCGAGCGAAGCCTTCAAGCTTGGCAATTGTAGCTTGTGGCAGTTTGCTGATTCTTTCGAGCACCACTTGCAGGTCGAGTAACTTCGCTTCTTCACGAGAAACGGCTTCTGTCGACATGTCTTTTAATAGATTGGTGTCGTAGTGACAGACCCAAACTTCAGGGTTTGCTGACTGAAATACCACGACCTTGATGTCACGATCGCGCTCTAGTCTCATTGCTAAACCATTGAGGTCGGCAAGCATCTCTTGCCCTTGAACATTCACAGTACCGAAGTCAAAAGTGACGGTAAGGATCCCATCCTCGGCTTGAGCTTTAAACGTTGTATAACCTTGATATGCCATTTCCATATTCCTTCTGAGATATTTCATTTCAGCCTATTCAGTGTGAATGCGACCTAAATTCAGGCTAACGAGGAATGTTCGAACCAACAATTAACCATTAAACGAAACACTATTAACGAATTATTAAGAGTGTTGATGAGTTTAGTAATTTCATTTTATTCAATATCTTAGCTTCTTGTTCTAGCGTTGAAGGTATCTTGCTAATTCGATTGTCAACGAAACCTAAAAACTCATTCCTTGTTTGGCGCTCTTATCCTTTTCATTTAGCTTCGTATACTGCTCAACTAGGTAATTAGCCCCAAAGTACAGACAAGAGTAAACCGACCGATGCAGATGAGATCCGCGACTTTGAAAACCATTATTGAGAAAACACTGCCACTGACGCTGGGTGTGTTTGCGATCATGATGGTGCAATTGGTCGATTCGATCTTTATTGGTCAGCTAGGGGTGAATGAGTTGGCGGTTCACGGTATCACCTTGCCATTCCAAGCGGCGTTTACCGGTGTTCAAGTGGGAATCGGTGTCGCGGCAACGTCCATTATTTCTCAAGCGGTAGGGGCAAAAGAGCAACGTAAATCTACTTCAATTGCGACGTTGTCGGTCGGGTTTGGTGTCTTGGTGATTGCTTTGATCTGCATAGGCCTGATTGTTTTTAGCGATTCTGTTTTTGCGTCGTTTGTGAATGATGTCTCTGACGTCCAATACCAATCCATGCTGTCGATTTTTAATGTGTATTGGCCGTTGTGGCTGTTCAGTGCATTGATGGTGGCGGTGCTTTATCTGGCCACCTGCGTTTATCGAGCCAATGATGATACTAAAACAACCGGCAGCATGTTCTTGGCTGCCAGCGTGATTAACCTAATTCTCGACCCTATTCTGATCTTTGGATTGGATATGGGCATTGCAGGGGCGGCGATCGCATCGAGCATTGGCTATGCATTCGGCGCAATCTACATGTTAATCAAGTCTCGCGGCAAAGCTTGGTTTGGCTTCAATGGCGCGTGCCGTAACCAAATCAAAGGCTACAGTTTTGAGTTATTTAAGACGGTAATGCCAACCACAGCGAATCAGATATTACCTGCGGTCAGCGCGTTCTTTTCAATGCTTTTGATTGCGAGAATCGGAACCAATGAGATGGCTTTTTGGAGCTTACTCGCCCGTGTTGAAAGCTTTATGTTGGTGTTTTCTCTTGCTCTGACGATGTCCATACCGCCTATGATTGGTCGTTACTTAGGGGCGCAGCAGCGATGCAAAATCCCTGAGCTATTGAATACAACAGCGAAGTTCTTATTGGTTTTCCACACCGTGATGGCAGCATTGCTGGCGCTGTTTAGTGGCTGGATTATTCCTGTTATCTCGGAAGAACAAAGCATACGCAGCTGGTTTGAAGTGACCTTGTTATTTATACCGTTCAGCTATGGGCCGCTTGGGCTTTGCATGTTGGTTGCTTCGGTCTTTAATGCCTTGGGTGTGCCTCGTAAAGCTTTGAATGTCTCTTTCTTACGCTTGTTTGTTTTCTACATTCCGGCGTTATGGCTCGGCTCGATAACTGGAGACATGATCAATGCGGTTATTGCTGCGACCGTCGCCAATGTTTTAGCGGGCGCTTTTGCATGGTTTAAGCTTAATGCCTATATTAAAACTCACATTATTCCCCGTGCCGCTGCGGCCAATAAGCAGCGTGTACTCAGCGCAGGCTAGCCATTATTGATGAACATTGAACATCTGAAATTGTTTGTGCGACTCGCGTCTACGCACAATATAAGTCAAGCAGGACAAGAGCTTGGGTTGTCACCTCCGGTAGCCAGTATTCATATCGGAAAGCTCGAAGAGAGCCTAGGTGCTCGTCTTGTGCATCGCACCACGAGAAAGGTTTCCCTGACCGAAGAAGGCATGGCATTTCTTCCTCACGCCAAGCAAATCCTTTTTAGTGTCGAAGCGGGTGTTGCCTCTGTCGGAACCGGTAATGAATTACCAAAAGGGGTGTTGCGAATATCTGCACCTTCTTCGTTTGGTCGCATGCATGTTATGCCTGCTTTGAAAGGGTTTTTGGCTAAGTATCCAGATCTGTCGGTGGACATTTCACTCAGTGATTCAATCGTCGATCTGGTCGATGGCGGATTTGATGTGGCGATTCGTAATGCGGAGCTACAAAACTCAAGCCTGATCGCTCGTAAGCTCTCGACTGATAAACGTATTTTGTGTGCATCGCCAGAATATTTGGCAGCTCATGGCTATCCGAAAACACCAGAAGACCTCAAGCAACATCAGTGCATCAATCAAACTGGCTTGGAGGGATGGACGTTTGATACACCAGAAGGCTATGTCACCATCAAGAAAAAAGGTGCGATCCGTGTTGATCACGGTGAAGCGGTAAGGGATGTATGTGTCGATGGCTTGGGCATTGCTATGTGTGCGACTTGGATAGCATACAAGCAGCTCGCGGAAGGTTCGCTGGTTGAGGTGTTGCCAGATTACCCTTTAAAGGATGAGGCGGCTATCTGGGCGGTATACCCAAGTGCACAGCTGCTTGCGCCTAAGGTGCGCGTATTTATCGATTATTTTGTTCAATATTATGGTTCACCTTCTTATTGGGATTGCGAAGTAAACGGTCAAGCTCAGTAATCTATCAGCTTCAACAAATTATCAGTTTCATTAAGCTCTCAGCCTCAGTAAGAGAGCAAACGCAGTAGCGTTCAAGAAGCACTTATTGAGAACAAATAAGAAAGCCCCGACCAAAAGGTAGGGGCTTGTTTTATGTTCTTTATAGAACGTTTTTTCTAGCTTACTGCTGTTATTTTATCTATTTAGCGTTTCGGACGTTTAATGCGCGTGTACCGCTGAATCTTGGTATAGCTCGGCATCAACTTCTTCGCCTTTGTTTGGACGAGGAACAATCTCAAAAGAGGTGTCAGCTTCTGTCAGTGAAGACAGCAGTTTGTTAAGCGATGTCTTATCACCTTTCACTCCTGCTTGTCCATCTTCTAACAGTTTTCCTAGGCTTGTTTTCTTAAGTACGATATCAGACACGTCAGACTTATTGATGATCAGTGTTGTATCCGCATCTTGCAGCTCGTTCACTTGAATGTTGTTCAGGTTACCGTTAGACATCTCAACGTAGTAGAACTCTTGCACATCAGGCAGCTGAATATTCAACGTAAATGGTGTTTCTTGTGCCTTTAGCGAATCCACTTTAACTGCCAAGTAATCCAACAAGTTCTCAATGGTCATGTTAGCCAATACATCCGGAGATGCAGTTTTTGGTGCGCCCGGTTGTGTGCCAATACGAAGCTCTTGAGCGCCCGTTAGGTAGATGTTTCTCCAACCTGCACCTTCTGATTGATAACCCAATTGCTCGTAAGTATCTGCCAATAAGCCACGTGCAACTTTGTTCTCAGGCTCAGCTTGAATCACCTTATTCAGTGCTGTTGCAACGAAGCGGTATTCACCTTCTTGGAAATCTTGCTGCGCTTTTTCAATCACAGCGTCGCTGCCGCCCATGTACTCAACAAACTTCACCGATTCTGGCTCGATTGGTAATGGATTAAGGTTAGCTGGGTTCATGTCGAAGTAACCAAGATACATGTTGTACACAGCGCGAGCGTTGTGAGAGTAAGTACCGTGGTAACCATTGGTGTGCCAAGACTGTTGAATACTGTCTGGCATTACCTTGTAAATCTCGTCACCGATGTCTTGTAGAACCACACCGTTATTGGCTAAACGAAGCGTTTGGTTATGAGTAAAACCGTAAGCATCACGCTGCATTTTTAGGTAATCAGAAATCTCTTTTTCACCCCAGATTGGGGCTGAGTGAGACGCAAACAACACCTCTGTTTCTTCACCCCAAGTGACTAACATTTCGTTGATCTTCTTAGACCATTTCAAGCCGTCACGTACTTTAGCGCCACGCAGCGTGTACAGGTTGTGCATGCCTTGGTAGGTCAGTTCGCCAGTCCAAAGTGCTTTCATGCTGGGAATATACGTCACCATTTCTGATGCCGCTTCGGTACCTGAAGCATCCATGAATTGCATTTCTAGGCCGTCGATAACCAGAGTTTCAATCTCTTCGTTATGGTTCAGCTCGTAGTCTGGCAATACGTAAGTAATGCTACCAGTTGATAAGCCTTTCGACAGTGCCGCATCCACAATACCGTGTTCATGTCGGTTCAAGGTCGCGCCATATTGATAAGCAGTACGACGAGACATTGCGTTACCCGCCAGTACGTTTTCGTCGACGATTTCTTTGGTGATGTTTTTCGAACCGTACACTTTTACATCTGGATACGCGTCTTTGATTGCTCTTGCGCCACCAAAGTGATCAGCGTGCGAGTGAGAGTAAATCATTGCAACGACTGGCAGTTCACCGCCATCAGGCACATTGTTCTTGAAGAATTCGAGTGATTTGGCGGCTGATTCTTTGGTAAGAAGAACGTCGTAGGCGATCCAACCGTTGTCACTACGAATGAAAGAGATAGACGCTAAATCCGCGCCTCGAACTTGGTAAACTTTACCCGGAACAACTTCATATAAACCTTCTGCCGCTTGGTTCAATACCGCTTGGCGCCACAGTGAAGGGTTTACTGAATCTGGTGCTTGGTCTGCATTCGTCACACTTGGATCGATGAAGTTAAAGCTATTACGAATGATGTCGCCCGTCTCTTGATCAAAGCTAGCAATTAGACCTTTGTTGTTATTGTCGAAAGCGCGAGTGTCGGCAAAGTTAAGTGTTTTTGCGAACTCTTGGTTTGCTTTGGTCGTCATCTCGGTTGCGCTTTTGCCACCTTGGTCGCCAATTTCGCTGAAGTGTGCGTGGTCATGGTTAGCTGCAATTGCCGGGAATGCGAGCGAGATAGCCAGGAACAGTGATGCATTTTTGAACGTGCGAGAAGTTGTCATAAGAGCCTCTTCATTTCAGAATTTTGTTTCGTTGAGGCGATTATAGGAATAAGACATATAGCAAAAAATAAAGTAAGCTTTATTTAATACATCACGATTGGCTATGTATTGAATCATGCAATGGTTGGGCGACGAAGACGAATCCTGACCTATGATTGATTAAGACCACATTGACAGGGAGAGTAACGGTGAGCGACGTGGAAAAGTTGGATTTAAATCTATTGAGCGTGTTCTTAGAAGTGTATCGATTAAAGTCGATCACGCTTGCATCAGAATCGCTTGGTATGACTCAGCCCGGGGTGAGTGGAGCCTTGAAGCGACTCCAATCTCAGCTTGATACTGATCTGTTTATTCGTGAAGGGCGAGGGATCATTCCAACCAATGCTGCGGTGCAACTAGCAAGCCGAGTGGAACCTGCACTCGAGGGAATCACCAGCGCTGTTAGTACCTTGAAGCAATTCGATAATCAGCAGCATCATGTATTCCGACTTCTGGTGAATGAGATAGGTTTAACCAAGCTTCAGCCGCTTGTCGAGCAAGATGAAACGCTGGGAAATATCTCAATCGAATTCAATATGGTGCCGAATAACGAAGAAGAACTTCTGCAGAGTTTGAGCATGCAGCAAGCGGATCTCGCCATAGATATTCACTACCCGCAGGTCAATGGTTATATGAACCAGCAAGTGCTTGAGGATAAGTTGGTATTGATTGCTCGTAAAGGGCACCCAAGAATTGATGGCGTCGTGACCGAAGAGCAGTATTACGATGAAAAGCACATCACTTTTAGAATGCGTCGTTCTCGTCTTTATACGGCTGATTATTTCGCTAAGAAGGCCATCAAACAAAGAAAAGTGAGCTCAGAATGTGACTCATTGATGATGATGTGTGTATTAGTCTCTGGCTCTGATTGTGTCGGCAGTACTTCTCGTAGTTTTGCTAATCAATTTGCCGAGCGATTCCAGCTTCAAGTTCTTGATCAGCCGTTTGAGGTGTTGCCTGTGCAGCAATACATGATTTGGCATAAGAGAACGGAACCGAACCCTGCTCATCAGTGGTTGAGAAACAAGATTCAGCAATACATGGCCGATTAATGGTTTCGATTAGTTAACCGTCAGCGGCCTAGCTCTCCAACGTTATTCCAACATGCATTGCTGAGATTCTAAGTGCTCATTGGCATTTGATTAGCGAGCTACTCTTGCCGCTCGTTTCTGTTTAGCGCTCTCTATCATCCTAGAAGGTGTCATACCGGTCACTAACATGGTGCCGGTAATAACAAGAACCGAACCGAAAATGGTGTTAAGGCCAATCGCTTCGTCTAGGAAAAGGTTGCCCCACAAGATGCCAAACACTGGAATCAAAAAGGTAACAGACAGAGCCGAAGGCGCACCCAGTTCAGAAACGAGATTGAAGTAAAGCAGGTAAGCAAGGCCAGTACAAACGGCGCCTAATAAGAGAACTGATGTGGTGATGGTGAGATCTGGAGCCTCTCTCATCGGAATGAAAAAGACAAACGGCAACACGATTAATACCGCAGCCCACATGCTGCCATGAGCGTTATTGAATGCCTCAACTTTAGGTGCTTGTTTGGTATAGTTTGACGCTATTCCGTAGCTAAAGGCCGCCATCACCGCTGCAAAAATAGGAAGTATGGCTTCACGGCCAATGTTCATCGCGTCCCAGCCAACTAACACGCCAACTCCCGTTACGCCAATCCCAAGCCCTAATAGAACACGCGCCTCGAGTGTTGTTTTTGTCCATATCGCACCAATGATTGCCGCCCATATTGGCGCGGTAGAGTTCAAAATAGCGAGTGTCGAGGCGTTCAGTGTCTGCGCGGCATAAGCGAAAAATAAAAAGGGAAGTGCGGTATTAAACAAGCCAAGAATGAAAAAGTGTTTCGCATGGGCATTAAAAGAAAGCTTCCTTTTCAGATAAAAAGAAACCAAGAGTAGAGTGACGGCAGCGCACAGAACTCGCGCTTCAATCAGCACCGCAGGGCCCAATGGATTAGCGGCAATTCTCATGAACAGAAACGAACCGCCCCATATCGCAGCGAGAGTTATTAGTTTTATAAAGTTCACGGCTTATATCTCAGAATGTGTAAAACACCGACTATGTAGGAAAGATAACTATTACACAAACATAGATACCAATACTGTGCAGTTATGGACATAAGATCGCGTCCATTAAATAGGAACAGTTTCGATGAATTTCGTTCTGTTTATTGTTCCTTATTTGATGAGTAATCTAGCGCTAGATATCAAACTTAGGTGAACAAAATGAAAATTGAACACATCGCTATTTGGACGAAACAACTCGACGTGTTGAAGCAGTTTTATGAAAACTATTTCGGCGCGACATCCAACGTAAAATATCACAACCCAACCAAAGGGTTTTCTTCATACTTCCTCTCTTTCGAAACAGGGAGCCGTTTAGAGATCATGGAAATGGACTCGGTGCCTGAATCGAAAGATGACATCTATGATCAATTTACGGGCTTCATTCATATGGCGATTTCATTAGGCTCGGAACAAGCGGTTGATGAACTTACAAGTCGCTTGGTCGAAGACGGCTATGAGCGCTTAGATGGCCCAAGAAGAACAGGCGATGGCTATTATGAGAGCTGTGTACTCGATCCGGATGGTAATCGCTTAGAACTTACCGTTTAATGGAGGGAGCTTGAATAGCTTTTAACTCACTAACGGAACTGAGGTATTACAATGATGAAGCGTGCTTTGACTTTCCTTTTTAGTCTTGGGCTGATGGGATGTGCTACCTCAGAACCGGTATATGAACCAGAGGCTGACTCGAAGCCTGAACCATCCCAACCCATAGGTTACCTTGGCTTCAAAGCCCATCAAGAGTGGGCCATTCAATTTAACGATTGCACGGTCTACGATTTAACAGGCGCACAACCCTACCAGTGGTTTGATCGCATTTCAGCCGCTGTCAGCTGTTACACGTTTAAGCCAAACGATGCTATCGAACCTTTATCAGTCTATGCCGACGCAAACTTCGACAGTAATAAGCTAACGCCGATTAACCGCTTTCAAGAGCTGCAGGTATCAGAGTCAGGCTGGGGCAATTTTCCTGCGGTCTATGAGACCAACGGCACCAATTGGCTGAAAGTCAAAGAGGGTTGGATTCACCTCACACTAGCCGACCAGACACTCGTTCAGTTCTACCCTGGCACTCAAGACCAATCTGGCAAATCACAACACGACCAGTATTTTGAGCAGCATTGATGTTGGGGTGCCATTCGTCCCTATCGAATTGGTCGGGGCAAATGGAACCGTGAATTATTGACCTTTCTTGAGCTTGATTACAAAGGCATAATGGCACTGAAAACAATCACCGCGGCGCCAATCAGCGCTATGGTGTTTGGCAACTCGGCAAACAATAGTAACCAAGAATCATGAGTAGATTCTCTGTGAGTACTCAATATTTGAAACTATGCTCGCTTCTCCTCATTTGTAAGCGGTGACACCAAACCATTGGCCGATAGAAGAAATAGCACCGACCAACACTAACAGCACCAACTCATACCACGTCGGCCATTGCCACTCGATAAGCGGCGGAATCAGCGCAACACCCCCACGAATATGGCTTGATAAGCTAGCACTACGACCTTCTATTCCACATTCGCGATTTTCCTTACGCAGATAGCGGCAATCGTTGCGCCTAACGTGGCCACTAAGCCGAGTTCCAACGTAGAACATAGAGAGTGTTAAGTCTAAAGTCTACCCTGGTAGAGGGGCAAACAGGTTTTTCAAAATATTGAAAGAGATCATTAATAAGAACTCATTAACTTTTCATTAATTATATTAATAGAAATTAGATAAAAGCATATAAATTACCATCTTGTCGGTTAATAATTGAACATAGTGGTAATTTTATGGTGGTTTTTATATTTTGACGTAATTAACGAACGCGGTAGATATCTGAGGATATCAGCTGAATAATGAATATTACCATTTTATTGGTAAGGGCAATTATCTCGAATAGTTCTTCTTAATATAAAAATAATGTAAAAGCGATGATAGTATTAACAGTAAGGTGGTGTAACGATGCGAGTCACAACAAATAAATAGGCTGATTTTTATAAAAAGTAATTCCCTCTCGATTCTGAGTGTGGCTATTGCATGAATGAATTTGAAATAATGTTACACATGCAATCTTAAGTTGTTGTTTTTTATTGGTATATTTTTTCATTGGGTTTTATGAATTGGCTAGGGCTAAGAAGACTTTGAAATTTTACATTGATGAATTGATTAATTAAATTAGCGCTGTCTGTTTAATCAATTAAATGGCGTGTAAGCAATGGTTATCAGAATAGATAATGGCACTTGTAATCGTTGATAGTGTGAATTTTAAAATAGGGCGAAGACCCTAGGGTGAATTTAACTATCAACAAAGTTGTTATATCCAGATATATCATTGTCTTTTCTTTAATTTCTTACCTAATAATATGTAGAGTTAATAATATGAAGTTGTCGATGAATAAATCATTGTTACTAGCAATGTCAGCGTGTTTTTTTTCTAGTGCAAGTTTTGCAGGAATTAATAGTGATTATCATGTGGTGGCCGATGACTTAACGGCTGATCATAATGAAAGCAACGGCGTACCCATGCCGTTTTATGGCAATGGAAGGATGCAGTCCAAACTTAGTGTGTCAGTTTCCTTCGCTGATAGTTACGGCAGACCAGTGACAGTACCTAAGAGTGACTTAGAAGGTGCGATATCTTTTTACCTTAAGAATAGTGAGCAAGAGTTAGGCAAAAACAAAGACTGTACCTACGGAAGGGATTGCTGGGGGTATACATTAAACCCAAATGACTATTCTCACCAAATGGGGAACAGTTATGGATACTCTAAGGGCCTACCAACGTCTCGGGTTGCAGCATCTGATACCAAATTAACCGCTTGGGTCTATAGCAACGAGGTAGCTCAGCATCGTGAAGTTTGTATGAAAGTTAAATTCAATACTGGTAGCCAATATGACAATAACTACTACGACAGCTGCGCTTATCCAAATGAATCAAGTGCCTTCTATCAAAGCGTACAGCCTAAGTCCTATAGTGCTGCTGATTTTTCTGAACTTGGTGAAGGTGAACAGGTATGGGAAGAGAGTAACGCTGATGGGTTCTATTTCGACAAAGCTGAGATGTATAACTTCTATGTGACGCCCAAAGATACTTCAGTGAAACTGGTCGAGGTTGCTATGGATAACTTCGACGAGTCGGACAGCGATAAGGTGTTCCTAAACGATGAGTGGTTAGGTTGTTATTCAGATTGCACTAATGGCTTTCGTTCAGTGAAAGGTTATGTGTTCGCTCCAGGTTCAGAGCGTAATGTATCTGATGAATATGTTTGGAATAGCGCCGCTGGCGAAGGTCGCACGGCGGTATGGCGAGTTAACCAGCAACTAAGATCAGTGACTCTGAGCCAATTGCTTTATTCAAATAGCGGGACATCGAACAATGATTCTCAAAAAGAGTACCGATTTACTGTATTTGACCAATACGGAAATAAAGGACCACTAAAGCTTATTTATCCTCAAAGTGAATTTACTGGTGGCGGCCAGAAATGGGATTACACCCATTGGAATCTCGTTAGCCAATAACATCCAGATAAATCAGAGTTAGCTCATCCACTTTGAGCTAACTCATTCACTTTAGGGGAAATTTATGTCTAATTGGACTTCAAACGCTTTTAACTTTGATAGCTTTTGTTCGGGCGGCGTAGACCAAAGAACCAGAAGCTATTCATATCAAATCTTACTTGGCTCTCTTATTGGTAACTGGCTTAAGGGACCAAACCTCGATATCTCGATTCAATTCTCACCTTACTCGACGGACAACCTTGGTTTCGGTAAAGGCTGGAAATTGAATCTCCCAAGATACGACATCGAGAACCAACAGCTCTATCTTGCAAATGGGCAATCCTACCGTGCTGAATTAAACGCCAATATAGAGATGAGTATTCGCTACAAAAAGCTACTCGATTTCTCGGTATCGTCTAGCGCGAATGGTTATGAAATCACGTATAAAAATGGCCGTACTGATCTTTTAGATAAAGATGGCGACATCATTAAGATCACGCAAAGCAATGGTCATGCTCTCTACTTTTCTTGGCTCAACGTGGGACAAAATAAACGCTTAGATAAAGTTTGGGATGACAGAACAACCAAACAGACCGCACTTTTATGGGTTGAGTATATCTCGGTAGGGCGCGTTAATATTTTTACTAATATTGGCAGTACCCATGAAGCTTACTTCAATCTTACTCTTAGCAATAACAAGCTCGTCAAATGCAATTTACCAGAACAAGCAGGTAGCTATAGCTTCGGTTATGAAAGCATTGGTTCATATACGTTAATCAATGAGGTAAACCATCCTTGTGGCTTGACCGAGCGTTTGAGATATAAGGCTGATGGTATTCGAGTCAACTCAATGACTTACTTACCAGCCGTTACTGCACATGATGTTCTTACCCTTAATTCGCCAGTTATTAGCACAACCTACGACAGTGTTGGTACAGATAGCCGCAATTTCATGGGTTACGGTGTACGTGGCGGTGAATTAAGTGAAGGGCTTGATAACTTACTTGAGCGTGGTTACGAATATACTTATCGCGTACAAAAAATCGAAAATGGCTCTATTGTCACCGCTCAAACATACAATCAATTTCATCTACTCGTTGAAGAAGCTAGACAGGTTAACGGAAACCTTGTTCATTT
Organism: Vibrio sp. NC2; assembly: GCF_025195005.1. Classification (NCBI taxonomy): domain Bacteria; kingdom Pseudomonadati; phylum Pseudomonadota; class Gammaproteobacteria; order Vibrionales; family Vibrionaceae; genus Vibrio; species Vibrio sp. NC2. Next base: position 78,623 of record NZ_JANVFC010000017.1, on the reverse strand, counting down.
GAAAAGGCTGGAATACCCAGCGATTGATAATCAACAGTTTTCCGCTCAACCCGCTCAGTATTCATTGATCAGTAAAGAGGAACAAGTCTGGTTTTCTGGATCGGATAGCCAAGCTCAAAGTCGATTCTGGGACTATGACGAGTATGGCAACATGCTTAACTTCGTTGATGAGAATGATATCGCAGAACGTTACGAATATTACGCAAAAAATGGTGAAGCAGGGTGTCCTGCATCGCCTACTGCCATGGTGAATTTCGTAAAATCTCGTACGCTCAACAATGGATCAGAACAGAGAGTGATCTCTTATCAATATGCTTCTCTTGAGGGGCTGAATGGCCATCGTGATGTGGTTCTGAGTTTGGAAGAAGACGTCCAACGCTATAGAAGTCATTACGCTTATCAAACTGATACTGGTGAGACTTACTCTTTCGGCCGATTGGCTTCAGTCCAAAATGACATTCTTCATCCTAACGGCACGTATTCTGCTATTTCTCACTATCGTTATGAGTTGGATAGCGATGTCCTTGAAGAACACGAAGAGCTGACCTGTCACGACAATACGAAAACCAATCTTGCGGTTGGGCACTACCTTGATATTGGAGAACTCGCGCGTCATGTCGATTCAGACGGAGTTAGCTGTGCATTTACTTATGATTCGCTTCGTAGAACTACTGAAGAACGGATTGAAGGAAGTGCAGCCCGTTCGTATCAATACATTGTTGATACTGGTATGAGTCGACAAATCCTGTTGCTAACGGATTGCAAAGGCAACTTGTGTGAACAAAGCTGGGACGGTCAAGGACGTGAATTAGAGGCTAAAGTTGGTAGCTCAGTCGTATGGACAAAAATGTACGATGCGTTGGGCAGACTCCAAAGCAAGAGTACCTACGATGTGCTGCCTGATCGCCATTCTAGATCTGCGCCTGTGGTGTTAACAGAAAGCTATGAATACGATGAGTGGGATCAGGTTAAAGCGACTTTGTTAGCGAATGGAAAACGTCGTGTCGAGTTCAATAATCTTGCCTCACGTAAGAAAACCCAAGGTATTGAAGGTTTGACCATGACGGTCAGTTCTCTGAATAGCTGGGGGCTAGAAGAGAAAAAAGAGCAAGGCATCAACAGTTGGAATTATGAGTACGACTCATGGGGAAGATTGATTAAAGAAACGAATCCTCTCGCTCGATCCAAGCATTACCATTACGACCGTTTTGATCGTGTGATTCGCATGACTCAAGCGAACGGTGTCGATCAAGATATCACTTACGCTGAACATACCGACCAGTCACAAGTTGTAGATCTGAAAATTGGTGGGGTGACTTTAGGGCAACGCGATATTGATGGATTGGGACGGCCGCGATCCCTGCGCAGAGGAGCGAGTACCCAAGCTTCATTGGCGTGGACTTACGCGGATAGCAGCAATATCCCAGAAACTGAAACCAGCATGGCAGCTCCAACAAGGCTATTTACTCGCGATAACCAATTGGGTGTGCTAAGTGCTAAGTCGTCTGATGGGCAGGCTTCTAGTTACAGTCATGATCCAATATCCGGCTTACCGACAGGGAGTCAGGACAGTGAAGGTAATCAAAGTACCATTACCTACTCGACTAAAGGCTTGCCTAAAGCCGAGGTGAATGATGGTCAGTCTCGTTATTACAGCTACTCCGATGGTGGGGTGATCGCTGCAATTGATAGTGACACGGACACTCGCCAGTATGGCTACGACGAACTCGGACGATTAGTGAAGTTGAGTTCAAATTCAACAACGGTTTACTACGAATATGATGAGTTTGATCGAGTGATATTAGAAACACTGATATCGGGTAGTCAAACCCAAGTCACTGAACTCGAATGGGATGAATATAGTCGCGAAGTCAACCGAGCTATAGCCTTGAACGATAATTATATCTCTGAGCAATCACAAGAATATAACGCGTTAGGGCTGCTTAATTCTCGTAAAAAGGAGTGTGCAACTTTAGGTAACCTGACGGAAATCTATACCTATGATGACCTCTCTCAGTTGACGAAAGTTGAGTTCTTCGGCGCGGGTCCACTGAGTGATTGGTCTCAGCCTATGACGTCTATTGATTGGAGCTATGATGAGCTAGGTAACATGCTGACGCAACGCACAGTTACTGCTGAATCTGAGGATTTCGCTCGTTACTTTTATGAGTCGGATGACCCTTGCCAGTTGACTCGTATTACTCATTCCCACCCACAACTCGACGGTCAGGTAACAGTGAAATACGACTTGAATGGCAACATGATTCAAGATGCGGATGGTCGAATTCTGGAATATGACCATTTCGACCGACTACAGCGTGTGTTAGCTGATAATACCGAATGGCTCTATCAATATGACAGCAACGACCGACTGTCTACACAACAGTCCGTTTCTGAATCTCGTCACTTTAACTATCTATGGGGTGACCTCGCTTCGATCGAGGAAAATGGCAAACTCACTCAGTATATCTATCACGAAGGAGTGCCTAAATGGTCAGAGATGGACTCGGAAACTACGTTATTGGCAACGGATCAAAATGGTTCGGTAATCGCGTCAAATACGCCGGGTAAAACAGGGTCGATGTACCGTTACTCTCCATATGGGCAACGTGATCAAGCGGGGAATGCAAATGAACAATAAAGACTCGGTATTTATTACCCCACTTAATCGACGTGAGTTCCTGATTAAAATTGGTCAAACTGCAGCGGTGGCTGGTGGTATCTCACTGCTTCCGACTTCGGTTCGTTTAGCGATGGCACAGTCGATGACTATCTCTCATTCGGAGATTGGCTTTAATGGCGAGTGGTTGGATCCTGTACTGCAAGGCTACCATCTAGGTCAAGGCTATCGCGTTTACCAGCCGAAGTTGATGCGCTTCAATGCACCGGACAGTTTGGCCCCTTTCAATGAGGGGGTTCACAATGCTTATGTGTACTGCCATAACGATCCGATTAACTTCACCGACCCAAGCGGACACCTGAATATCAGTAAGATCTTGTTTGGTGCTTTTGGGGTTATCGCGGGTATTGTGGGTATTGCCTTAGCTGCACCAACAGGCGGATCTAGCTTGGTATTGGCGGCGGGTATTATCGGTGGTATTGCTGGGATGACCAGTGGTGCCTTACAAATTGCCTCGGGAGTTATCGATGATGGGGATATCTCTCATAAACTCGATATTGCGACCATTCCATTCGATATCATTGGTGTGGTAAGTGGCGGATATTCAGCCTACAAGTCGGTTCAGAACTTACGTTGGGTAAGAGCGGGTGGGGCATTGGAAGATGTCACTCAGCCCGGCCTTGGTTCTCGTTTGATGAACAAGATTAGACCTTCCGGTGAGTACAATCTTGCGTGGGCCTCTAAAACGAACCCAGCGATGCGCATAGGCAGCTCTAAGGGGCAGGTGATTGCGACCAGAATGACGCAGGGCGGTAAGACGATGACGTACACGCCTCCTCCAATCCATGGTGGATTTACCAAGATTCTTCTTGGACAAGTCAAAGTGGGCGCCCGAGGTTATACCATCTATCAAGGCATAATGACGGCGCGCTCGATTGGTGGTTTAGGTTGGTCATCGGTTAAAACGATACCAGGGCGATTAGATGAAGAAAAGTCATCAGCAGATACCATGGTTACGGAAGGTCGAAGTGCTAACCCTGCAGCCAAGAAGACGCAAATGTACGCACTCGAAGAGACACGACAACGAATAAAATATGGTAATGAGGTTCAGCAGATGATCCGTCAGTTGCCATTGTCGTAGTCTGATTTATTCTTTTTCTCTAACAACACAAAGCCAGCTCAATCCTCATTGAACTGGCTTTTTTGCATTCTGTGTAGGCGTTCTCGAACGTTATCCATCAACCATGAGTACTTTCCTTAGATCCCACTTCGTGATCAAAAAAAGATCAAAACCACCTTGCTGAAACCGGTTTCGGTCTGTATCTTTGCTTTTATTGAAATCGGTTTGAGAGTTGTAATCGCAGCTCAAATTCTGATCTTTTTCACGAATAACTTGTAGCGAGTAATGGTATGAACAACGAATTTCCGAACGATTTTTTATGGGGTGGTGCGGTTGCTGCACATCAACTAGAAGGCGGCTGGGATGCGAATGGCAAGGGTGTAAGTGTTGTTGATGTATTAACAGCTGGCGCTCATGGCGTGCAACGTCGAATCACCGATGGTGTGATTGATGGCGAAAACTATCCAAACCAAGTCGCAGTGGATTTCTACCATCGATACAAAGAAGACATTAAGTTGTTTGCTGAGATGGGCTTTAAGTGTTTCCGTACCAGTATCGCTTGGACGCGTATTTTCCCTAATGGTGATGAATCAGAACCGTGTGAAGCGGGTTTAGCATTTTACGATGATCTGTTTGATGAACTGCTGAAATACGACATTCAGCCTGTGGTCACACTGAGCCACTTTGAAATGCCTTACCACCTAGCTAACGAATATGACGGTTGGATGAACCGTAAAGTGATCGACTTTTTCGTTAAGTACTCAACTACGGTGATGGAGCGTTACCAGCACAAAGTGAAATACTGGATGACGTTTAACGAGATCAACAACCAGATGAACACTTCGGCAGACATCTTCGGTTGGTTATGCTCAGGCGTGAAGTTTCCACAATGCGAAAAGCCGCAAGAGGCGATGTATCAAGCGGTTCACCACCAGTTTGTGGCGAGTGCTTTGGTGGTTAAGAAAGGTCACGAGATCAATCCAGATCTTCAAATCGGTGCAATGTGTGCGATGGTGCCTTTCTATCCTCGTTCTTCAAAGCCAGAAGACATCATGGTGGCACAACAAGCGATGCGTGACCGTTATTTCTTCTCGGATGTAATGGTGCGTGGTCATTACCCAAATTACGCTAAGCGTGACTGGGCAATCAAAGGCTTCAACATTGAGATGCAGCCAGAAGATGAGCAGATCCTAAAAGAAGGTAAGGCCGATTACTTAGGCTTTAGCTACTACATGTCGAATACCTTGGACTCGTCTTCGCATCAGTCAACCGAAGAAGCGATGGACGGCGGTCATGAAAACTCGGTCGATAACCCGTTTATCCAGTCTAGCGATTGGGGCTGGCCAATTGACCCAACAGGTTTGCGTTTCTGTTTAGCGTCTCTGTATGAACGTTATGAAGTGCCATTGTTCATCGTTGAGAACGGTTTTGGCGCGGTTGATACCATTGCAGAAGATGGCAGCATTAATGACGACTACCGTATCGCTTACCTTGGCGACCACATCAAAGAGATGAAAAAAGCCGTTGCGATTGATGGTGTTGATTTGATGGGTTATACCCCTTGGGGCTGTATCGATTTAGTGTCGTTCACCACCGGCGAGATGAAAAAACGTTACGGATTCATTTACGTAGATAAGCATAACGATCGATCTGGCTCACTAGAACGCAAGCGCAAAAAGTCGTTTGAGTGGTATAAAGGCGTGATTGCATCTAACGGTGCCACTATTTAGAATGCATTTCCCAGCGCAGTTATGTGAACTGTGAGCTGTCATTTTGCAATGAATTAGTCGGCCTATGTCGGCTAATTTTTTATAAAGGAAAAGAAGCGAATGGTAACCATGCTTGACGTCGCAAACCGCGCAGGTGTATCTAAATCGACGGTTTCTCGTGTCTTAAATGGCAAGAACATCGTGCGCCCAGATGTGGTGAAAAAGGTATTCGATGCGATTCAAGAAACAGGTTATCGACCGAACTTGTTGGCCCAGCAATTGGCGACCAAGAAGACCAATTTCATCGGCTTTGTAATCACTAATGAGTTGTTCAATGGCCCTTACTTTTCTTCCTTGATGTATCACGCGGCTTCTTATAGCGAAAAGTCGAATCACCAATTGGTGATCACCGATGGCAAACACAGTGCTGAAGACGAAGTAAAGGCGATCAACTTCCTGCTGGATATGAAGTGCGCGGGCATCATCATCTATCCGCAATGCTTAACCGAAAGCGAGATTGCAAAGATCATCGAAAGCACTGACACACCGATTCTGGTACTCAACCGAGAAATGCCGTCGAAGCCCAATCATGCTATCACCACCGACCACTATCAGAGCGCTTGTTTGATGGTTGAACACATCATCGAGCAAGGCCATACAGACATTGCAGTGATTCGAGGAAAAGCCGGTTCTTCGACTGATGAGTTGCGTTACCAAGCTTATCAAGATGTCTTAACTAAACAGGGTATTACATTGGATGAGTCCAAGGTTGTTCGAGGTGATTGGACGATGGAGAGCGGTTATCACACGGCTCAGGCTCTGGTAAAAAGCAAAACCACGTTCACTGCTATCTTGTCTGAAAACGATGATATGGCGATTGGTGCGATTAAGGCGTTAACTGAACTTGGGTACTCATTGCCTCAAGATGTTTCTATTGTCGGCTTTGATAACAGCAAAGTGGGCGCGTTTTTAACGCCAAGCTTAACGTCTGTCAGTGTGCCATTAGAGCAAATGACGCAAAAGGCGATCTTGCAAATTGTCGGTGAAACAGAGCAAGCGACCACCATCAAAACCACCGGCAGTTTGGTGCTACGTGATTCGATAGCGAAGCTAAATTAGCACTGTTCGAATTTCATATTTTACCTACAAAAAGTGACGAGCTGCGCATCTCTTAAACCAAGCTTAAACACTCCTTATTCACTGTTATTTAGATGTGCGATATTGCGTTTTTTGGTCGATGAATTGACCAGCATTAGTTCAGTAATGTGAGAACAGGTAAGTAACGTGAAAACAGAAAAACAAAAAATGCTAGCAGGCGAACCTTATCAGGCTTGGGATAAAGAGCTTTATTCAGCTCGTATCGAATGTCGTAAGGTGCTTCAAAAACTCAATAACAGTATTCCAGACACACCCGAATGGGAAGCGGCAACGCAAGAGCTCATTCCGGGCTGTGAAAACGCGCATCTAGAACCTCCATTTCGTTGTGATTACGGCTCGAACATCAAGCTGGGCAAGAACTTCTACGCTAACTTTAACTGCGTGATTTTGGATGTGGCTGAAGTGACCATTGGCGATAATGTGCTGCTTGGTCCGAACGTTCAAATCCTGACCGCAGGTCATCCACTTGATGTGAAAGGCCGAGTTGAAGAGGGTGTTGAGTTTGGCACACCGATTAATGTTGGCGACAATGTTTGGCTTGGCGGTGGTGTAATCATCTGCCCCGGTGTCACTATTGGCGAAAACAGCGTTATTGGCGCAGGCAGTGTGGTAACCAAAGACATCCCAGCCAATGTGGTTGCAGTCGGTAATCCATGTAAAGTGCTGAAAGCGATCGATAACGGACAATAATTAGATTTAAATGACGAAGCCCGAACCTAGGTTCGGGCTTTGTTTTTTCTATTCTTGCTAGATGCTAGATGCTAGATGCTAGATGGAACAGCTTGTTGTGCTTGCTTCTTATCTAACGCACCACTGAATCGAGTCAGAACAAGAGCGATTAAAACGATCACAGCACCTACCCAAGGGGTGTTCATTAATCCAGATTTCGCGACAATCAAACCACCGCCCCATGAGCCCAATGCAATACCGACGTTGAAGGCTGCAATGTTCAATCCAGAAGCGACATCGACGGCGTCTGGTGTGTATTTCTCAGCCAGTTTCACAACATACACTTGTAGCCCCGGAACGTTGCCGAATGCGAATGCACCCCAAACCAAAATGGTGGCAACAGCTGCGTAAGGGTTTACTGCGGTAAAGTTGAATACCACCAGTACTGCGGCCAAACCAGAGAAGATAACGGTCAGTGCTTTAATCGGGCCCATCTTGTCGGCCATTTTTCCGCCCCAGATGTTACCGAACGCAACTGACACACCGTAAACCAACATGATTAAGCTGATTGAGCTCGAATCAAACCCTGATACATTTTCCAGTATTGGAGCAAGGAACGTAAACGCTGTGAATGTACCGCCATAACCTAGTGCTGTGATAGCGTAAACCAACAGTAAGCGTGGTTGAGTTAGAACCTTTAGTTGTGCCGAAATCTTCGCCGCTGGTGGTTGCTTAAGGTTGCTTGGAACCAAGATAGCGCTACCGATAAGAGCAATAAGGCCAAGCAGAGCAACGATCAAGAAGGTCGCTTGCCAGCCGAAGGTTTGGCCGATATAAGTGCCCAGTGGTACGCCGGTTACCAATGCAACCGTTAAACCCGTAAACATGATCGCAATGGCACTGGCTGCTTTATCTTTTGAAACCAAACCTGTCGCGATGGTCGATCCAATCGAGAAGAACACACCATGGGCAAGGCCAGTCAAAATTCGTGCGGCGATCAGCGTGTTATAGCCTGGAGCTTGCCACGCCAATAAGTTACCAATGACAAACAATGCCATCACGGTCAGCAGCACCGCTTTACGATTCCATTTTCCGGTTAATGCCGTTAATACTGGTGCGCCAATAGCAACGCCAAGCGCGTATAAACTGACTAATAGGCCTGCCGATGGCAGAGATACATTCAAGTCGCTCGCCATGGTAGGAATCAAGCCTACGATGACAAATTCTGTGGTTCCGATGGCAAAGGCGCTGAGCGTCAATGCAAGTAATGCTAATGGCATAATCATCTCTCTTACTGTTCTTTGTTAAATACCGAGCGCGATAAAATGGGGCAGCTTGTGACTGCAATAGGAGCGCTTCGTTTGATGGCGAGGATTATCTAGCAATATATATTTGTGATAAATGACGCTATTAACAAATAACCTTTGTTAAATATGCAATAATTGAAGAGTTAGCCGATCATTGGGTTAAGCTGATGAGATCGAAAAGACATAGATGATTTGAGCTGTGATGAGCACAAGCGAGATGACATTAAACAAAATGAAGATAGCGAAGGAGCCTAATGTTAACCCGTTCAGATGATTTAGAAATGGTACTCACCGTCGTCGATGCTGGTGGTTTTTCTGCGGCGGCAGAGGCGCTGGATGTGCAGGTCGCCAAGGTGTCTCGTTCGGTGAGTAAGGTTGAGTCGCAACTCGGTGTCTCAATATTCAACCGAACAACGAGACGCGTGGAATTGACGGAGGAAGGGCGGCAGTTTGTCGATTCAGTCAGGGTGGGATTGCAGATGATCCAGAGCGCGGAAGAAGAAATCGTGTCGCGCGGTGAGTTGCCAAAAGGTCGTTTAAGAGTCGATGCCGCCAGTCCATTCGTATTCCATCAGCTAGTGCCGTTGGTGCAGTCATTCAAAGAGGCTTACCCAGACATTGAATTGGAACTCACTTCCAACGAAGGCTTCGTTGATCTTCTGGAAAAGAGAACTGATGTTGCGATTCGAATCGGTAAGTTGTCCGATTCAACATTGCACGCTCGACCGTTAGGAAAAAGTTTACTCCATATTGTGGCGTCACCTGATTATCTCGCTAAGCGTGGGCTACCCACCAAACCTGAAGATTTGAGTTCGCATCAAATTGTGGGATTTGCGGGTAACAAAGTGCTTAACCATTGGCCTTTGCCAAACCAAAGTGATGTCGCGCCTACTGTGACAGCCAGTAATGGTGAAACCGTGCGTCAACTAGTCTTAGCTGGAAATGGGATTGCTTGTTTATCGGGGTTTATGGTGCAGGAAGATATGGCTTCGGGTCGCCTAATCCCTATTCTGGAACAAGACAAACTTGCCAACACAGACCGAGAGCGAGTGAATGCGGTTTACTACAAGTCGTCATCTGTCTCTAAACGTATCTCGGCGTTTATTGATTTTATTCAACCCCGTTTGAAGCTCTAACTAAGGCGGCTGACGATATCCGCATAAATGAAAAAGCCCCGCTGACGTGTAGCGGGGCTTTCAAATTGAACTCGATAGCTTGTCAGTGTGCTTTCTAGTAACAGACTACTGAAACTGTACTTAAGCGATCTTAGTCATCTCGTTAAGTGTAAATGACGTAACACTACCTTCGGTTGCTGCCATGTATTCAGCGAGGTGAGTATTACCCATGTGTGTTTGCCAAAGTTCACGAGACGTCCAGTTTTCGTAGAAAGTGAAATGTGCTGGGTTTTCATTGTCTTGGTGAAGGTCGTAGTTGATGCAGCCTTCTTCAGCGCGAGTAATATCAATCAGCTTTAGCAGCTCTGCTTTAACCAATTCAATTTTGTCTTCGTTAGCGACGATGTTTGCGACGATAGTTAGTTGAGTCATGTTGGTACCTATATTATTTTTCACCGAAATGGTGATTTGTCTGTGTATACAGCGCCACTTTTTGTTCATTGAGCTGCAGTCTGTGTCGATGGATAAATAATAGTAGGAATATTTGAAACGATAAACAGTGCTACATTTGAATTATTGTCAAAAAATAATTGATAATAACTTGGGTATTATGTGCTACTAAGCGTAGGTGAGGAGTGTTTAGAAACCGCCCGCCCACGCATCAAAATCGTCAATGTTGTCGAGCTCTTCTTTAGTTCTTGGGGCTGGGTAATAAGGCAGAGCCAATCTCTGAGCGGAAGGTTGCAGTTCCCAATCGGGCGTAATCTTGAGTCGGGTTAATTCATCGTTGAGGCGCACAAACATATAGTAGCCATCGGCATGGGTATTGGCGTAACTCGCGATAGTTGCGATATCACCGGAAGGTAATTTTACATCTCGGCCGAGCGGGTAAAGTTGGTGCAAAGCGAAGCTGACTTTAGAGTCTTTCAGCTTGCCTTGTTTAAAGCGTTCTAGGCCAATCGCGGTTGAGGTCGTGCGCGGCTTCCACCCTGTGAGGAACAATCCACTCAAGTTATCTTGGAACGGCTTACCCTTTCGATTGCCTTCATTGGTAATGAATTGAACCGTCAGCGTGTCTCCCGATTCTTGCAGAATTTCTAAAAACTGTTCACCAGTGCGATCGACCAAAAGCTTCATAATATCCAGCTACCATCAAGAATGAGAGACGATAAAGGGTACTACGATAGGGAAGGCTTGTGTAGAGACGATAAAGGTTACGTAGCGTGAACAATGTTTTCGGTGTTGATCCTTTCATGCCCTTAGATCAACAACAGCTTTAGCGCTTACGTAAGTAATGCGTTTGCACAATCTCATATAAGTAAGTCGACACGCCTGTTAGTGTGAAATCAAGCGGTGAAACTAGATCTCCAAACAATGGTGAAGCATCACCCAGACCGAACAGACTCACCATCGAAATGGTAGAAAACCCGCTAAGTTTATATTGCCTGACACTCACTCAACTTAGGTGATTTGTAGGTCAATTTACTGATCTTCAAATTTATACTGGATAATTACCTATAAATTTCAGGATTTAGCAGTAATAATCAATGAATAGATCGGAATAGCTTGTTCATTGAAAAGCTGTACGGAAAGTTTCTAAAGACGCATCGTGAAAAGGAAGTCAGATACATGCCTGTGCTCCAACGCATCAGTTTAACGTTAATCTTAATCGCCGTTTTAGGTGGGTGTTCTTCACTTCCTGAAGGCATCGATCATCCAACAGAACCGCCAACCTCTCCTGCACCTAGTTCTTTATCGGTTCTAACCAATGAATTTCAGCCTGAAGCTTTAGATCAAGGCACCACTGCGGTTCGTCTGCAAGAGTCTGGTTGGGATGCTTTGGCACAGCGATTAGCACTGGTCGAAAGTGCTGAGCACACTATCGATATTCAATACTACATCTGGAACTCTGACGAATCGGGCAGCTATCTCGCTAGCCGTTTATTAGCCGCGGCTGAGCGTGGTGTTAAGGTGCGCGTAATGTTGGATGATATCAACCTCAACGAACGTGAAGGTTTGCTGTCGGCACTGGATGCGCACCCTAACGTCGAGATTCGTATCTTCAATCCAACACCAACACGCCGTGGCTTCAGTAAATGGCTGAGCTTTGTCGGCGACTTTTCTCGTTTAAATCGCCGTATGCACAATAAGTCGTTTACCGTCGATGGTACTTTGTCTGTGGTGGGTGGACGTAATATTGGTGATGAATACTTCGACCTTTCTGATGAAATCAATTTCCGTGACCGCGATGTATTAGTCATGGGCTCGGTAGTTAACACCATCCAAACCAGTTTTGTTGAATACTGGAACAGCCGTTGGTCTTACCCTGTCGATATGCTGGGTGATGACGAGCAACCTGATCTCTCGAAGATAGATAATATTGTCGTTCCGCATTATCAAAATTATCCTGAATTACCATTAGATCGTAAGGCTTCTGATAGCTTACTGAAAGAGGTGATTGGTGAGATGACTTGGGTGAATGCGCGTTTTGTTTATGATCAACCCGTCCCTGATGACTCCGATAATACTGATGAACCAAAAGCGACCGCGATTCTTCTAGGTAAGTTAGCGAGCGAATCGAAACAAGAGATCTTATTGGAATCGGCTTACCTTGTATTCGATGATGGTCAGCTTGAAGCGTGGCAGGTATTGAATAACAAGGGCGTTGAGATAAAAGCGCTAACGAACTCTATGGCGTCTAATGATCTGGTGACCAATCACTCCGCTTATGCGGGTAGACGTTACGACATGCTGGAGCATGGTATTGACCTGTTTGAGCTAAAACCAGAATCTAAGCTGTGCGAAGCTTCGACTCAAGACGTGTCTAAATGTGCGCCTGAGACGGCCTATGGCTTGCACGCAAAATCAGTCGTATTCGACCGCAGCATCGCGAGCATCGGTTCATTTAACTTCAACTTGCGTTCTACCTACCTCAATACGGAATCGGTTTTGATCATCGAGAATAAAGAGATTGCTGAAACGTTAGCAAAAACTATTGAGCAAGCAATGAGTGACGACAATAGCTGGCGTTTGGAACTGGAAGACGGTGATGTGTATTGGTATTCAGGCGATCAAAGCTGGGACAGCGAACCAGAAACGGGTAAGTGGGAACGAATGCAGTCAGGCTTTTTGCAATTGCTACCGATTGAGAAATATCTGTAAGCTAGCCGCCTCCGGATAAATAAAAATGTCAGCGTATTGTACGCTGACATTTTTGTTTGTACTGCTGTTTGTTGTGGTTTGTTGTGGTTTGTTGCAAGCTCTTAACGGCTTAACGGCTTAACGGCTTAACGGCTTAACGGCTTAACGGCTTAACGCTTGGTCAGCTGCTTGCTGTTCAAGTAAGGCAGGATATGCGGGCGAGATTCGCCAGACAGTTTTTGCGTGATCTGTTGTGACCAACTGCTCTGCTTTTGATTGCTTGAACGGCTTGCGTAGTAGCTTTGCATCGAATCATCGTAGCTGGCAATGTCATCTAGGCTCAGCGGTTGGTATTGGTTTTCGTGCATTACTACGTGAGCAGGAAGGCGAGGCTTCACCTCTGGTTGCTGTGCCGGGTGACCTAAGCACATTCCGAACAACACGGCGGTGTGCTGTGGCAGTTCTAACAGTTCATCGACTTGTTGTGCGCTGTTACGCAGCCCGCCAATGTAAACGCCACCTAAGCCGAGTGACTCAGCAGCTAGCATACAGTTTTGCGCCATGATGCCAGAATCTACCGCGCCAATCAGGGTCAGTTCAGTAAAGTCGGTTTTCACTTCAGGGTTGATTTGCGCGTGGCGTTGATAGTCGATACAGAACACCAAAAACTCAGCCGCGTTCTCCACGTAAGCTTGGTTACCTGCGTATTCGGCTAACAGTTTGCGCTTCTCTTTGTCTGTCACTCTCACGATAGAAACGGCCTGCAGTAAGCTCGATGACGAAGCCGCGAGACCAGCCTGAATAATCACATCAAGTTGTGCTTTTTCAATCGGTTGATTTGTATATTGACGAATGGAGCGGTGCCCCAGAATAGTTTCAATCGTGCTGTTCATAACTCTCAGACAGTCCTTGTGATGATGACGTAGAGAATCACAATAACGACAATTACCATGAGCGTAAAGGGTGTTCGAGCCTTTCTGGTTGACATATTTCAGCAGCGTCAGCCCAGTTTTTGAGATTCTATTTATAATCGATTAATGCCAGCTGCTATGCCGCTGGCATTTTATTATTGAGCGAAACTTGCTTCGAAATAGGCACTAAATGATAAAAACTGTCGGATAAAATAGGGCATACTGGACTCCATATATAAACCCAAGAAAGTAACCACGCGCATGAATCCAATCTGCCTCAACGACCCTTTTTTTCTTCCTAATGGCCAAGTGATCAAAAATCGCCTGTTCAAATCGGCAATGAGTGAACAGCTAGGTGATAAACATCATAACCCTAAGCAAGGTTTAGTCACGCTTTACCAGCGTTGGGCTCAAGGAGGAATTGGCCTATCCATGACGGGCAACGTGATGGTCGATAGAGGTGCGCTTGGTGAACCTAAAAACGTTGTGTTAGATGAGCAAAGTGACTTAAGCGTATTTCGTGAGTGGGCGAAGGCTGGAACACAAAATGGTTCGCAGATATGGATGCAATTGAACCACCCAGGAAAGCAAATCCCTAAATTCTTATGTGATAGCCCGGTTGCTCCTTCGGCTATCTCTTTAGAGCGTGGATTAGAAAAAGGTTTCAATACGCCACGAGCTCTGACTGAGACGGAAATAATCGCAATCATTGATAAATTTTCGCTGAGTGCAAAGCTTTCAAAACAAGCAGGCTTTACTGGCGTGCAGATTCACGGTGCTCATGGTTATCTTGTCAGTCAGTTTTTGTCTTCTAGACACAATCAACGCCAAGACAAATGGGGTGGGTCACTCGAAAACAGACTTCGTTTCGTGCTTGAGGTTTATCGCGCGATTCGAAAAGAGGTCGGTGAAGATTTCCCCGTCGGAATTAAGCTCAACAGCGCCGACTTCATGAAAGGTGGCTTCACTGAAGAAGAGTCGATGCAGGTTGTACAAACTCTGAGTGACAACGGTATCGACCTGATTGAGATCTCCGGCGGCACCTATGAAAGCCCATCAATGATGGGGTCGAAAAACAAAGCTGAACCAATCAAAGTCAGCACGGTAAAACGTGAAGCGTATTTTATGGATTACATGGTGAAGGCGAGAAAACTCGTCAACACACCGCTGGTGGTCACGGGTGGTTTTCGAACCGCGCAAGCAATGAATGAAGCATTAAACACCTCAGCGACCGATTTTATTGGTATTGCACGCACAATGGCGGTTGATCCTGATTTTCCTAACAAGTTAATTGAAGACCCTAGCCACGGCATGCCGTTAACCGTGCCAACCACAGGAAAACCCGCATTAGACAAGGTGGCGATGGTCGGGCTAGTTTGGTATGAACATCAGATGTGGCGCATTGCCTCTGGCAAGAATGCCGACCCCAAACTAAGCGCATTAGGTGTGGTGGTAAAAACAATTCTCAGCGCCGGCTGGCACGCTTTCAAAAAGCGTAGAGCGTAAGCAGTCATGGATTGTTAAAGCAGAATTTTGAGGAATTGAAGTTCTGCTTTTTTGTTTGTCTCTTTTTAAATTCTCGATAAATACATCGTAGAGCACCCTCAGCCAGCTTAGCTGTGGTACTAATCTAATACCAACATGAGTATCGGTTATAGTGTTCATAAGTGGAAAATCAGAGTAGACCAACTAGGATGAATTACATTAAACCCGGTAATTAATTCAACAACATGGTAGTGCTATGAAGAAAATAACCCTTTTATCTGTCGCGATCTTATCCAGCCTCTCTTTCTCATCTTTTGCTAAAGATTGTGATCCTAATTTACTGCCTTCTTGGAAGGACAGCGAGAGAAAATCCGCTATCGTCGACTTTGTTGGGCAAGCCACCAAAGCTGAATCCGATACGTTCGTTGCGGTAGCCGATCGCATCGCCGTGTTCGATAATGACGGTACGCTTTGGTCGGAAAAGCCTTACTACTTTCAATTAGCCTTTGCACTAGATCGTGTGAAAGAGATGGCGCCTGAGCACCCTGAATGGAAAACGGAAGAACCGTTTAAGTTCGTACTTGAAGATGACATCAAGAGTGTTCTAGGAAGTGGCGAAGAAGGTTTATTGAAAATCATCATGGCGACACATTCTGGTATGACAGTAGAGCAATACCAGCAAGACGTTGAGCAATGGTTGGCGGTAGCAAAAGATAAACGCTTCAATAAAGCCTACACAGACCTTACTTATCAGCCAATGAAAGAGATGCTGACTTACCTGCAAGAGCATGACTTTAAGACTTACATTGTGTCGGGTGGAGGTGTTGATTTCATGAGGGCGTGGGCTCCGCAAGCTTACAACATTCCTACAGAACAGATCATCGGCAGCGCCCTTAAATATAATTACAGCTACAACGATGGCAAACCAACGGTGACCAAAGATTCGTCCATTTTGACCATTGATGACAAAGCCGGAAAGGTCACTAACATTCAGCATATTATCGGCAAAAAACCTATTCTAGCGGTCGGTAACTCAGACGGTGATCAAGCCATGATGCAATGGGCAACGAGCCAACCCAACGCTATGGCGATGATTGTTCATCACACTGACGCCGAGCGCGAGTGGCAGTACGACCGTGAGTCTCATGTTGGCAAGCTTGATAAAGCGCTAGATGAGGCGAATTCCAGAGAGGATTGGACACTGATCGACATGAAATCCGATTGGTGTGAGGTGTACTAACACCTAGTATACCCTTGGTCAAAACCTCAAAGGCTCGGATTTTAAATTCGAGCTTTTTTTGTGAAACAGCGAAGGCTTCGTCTCATTTTAAGCAAGAACGTACTATAAATTTTCAACGCATGACGGTTTAATCGGATAGTCGGAAATTAAAGGAATAAAAATATGAAAACGATCGGTTTGCTCGGTGGTATGAGTTGGGAGTCGACAGTGAGCTACTACAAATCCATCAACGAGGGTGTGAAAGCTACCCTTGGTGGGCTCAATTCTGCAAAGGTTTGTATGTACAGCGTGAACTTCGATGAGATTGAAAAGCTACAGCACCAAGGTCGTTGGGCTGAGACGGCTGACATCTTATCGGACGCGGCTTTATCGGTAGAGAAGGGCGGAGCGGACTTCATCCTGATCTGTACCAATACCATGCATAAGGTCGTTCCTGAGATCGAAGAGAAAATCACGATTCCTATCTTACATATCGCAGATACCACGGCGCAGAAGCTGCTTGAACAGGGCGTAAAGAAAGTTGGATTACTCGGCACGGCTTTCACGATGGAACAAGATTTCTATAAAGGACGCCTGACTAACAAATTCGGTATCGATGTGGTGATTCCTGATGAGGACGACCGAGAGAAAGTGCACAACATCATTTATCAAGAGCTGTGCCGAGGCGAAGTAAAAGAAGAATCTCGAGCTGTCTATCGTCAAATCATTGATAAGCTAAGCCAACAAGGTGCGGAAGCCGTTATTCTGGGGTGCACTGAAATCGCCCTACTGATTCAGCAGCAACACACTGATGTTCCTCTGTTTGATACCACTGCTATCCATGCAGAAGCGGCAGTACGTTTGGCGACGAGCGATTAACTTCTAGCTCTTATTCTTAGCTCCATAGCAGTCCTCTTTTAGTTTTTGTGCGATTTTTATTCAGTTGAGTGAAAGTTTTTTGTACAAAAGCGGGTCGTTAATTAATGAAGCGATGCTTTGTTCATTAACTAAGGCTTTATCGGCAGGTAAGGCTTTAGTTAATGACTGAGGTATTCGCGCTTTTAAGCACTATGCTTTAGTCATGACTAAAAGAGGATTAATTATGAAATGGCTTATCTTATCTGTAACGCTATTGTTTGTGGCGGGATGCCAATCAACAGGCTCTGAAACATCTTCACATGATCAAATGAATAAAGTAGATACAAGCGGGTGCAGTAGCTAATCTCTTTGTAGAAACATTTTTCAGCTGCTTCGATAACGATTGTTAACTCTACTTGTATATAGATCTACCTTATAAAGCCTTGTGTTCTTACAAGGCTTTCTTCTATGTAAAGCATCTTATTTTTTTAGGTGGATGTTGTAAATTTGTGAATCTGAACTGTCTATATTCTAGGCTGTGTACTGGATCTCATTTGTTATTTGAGTCCCTTGCTAAGGTAAATAATGAATGTGTACTACCAATCACTTTACTCAACTTAAGAGGTTTCTATGCTAGGTGAAAATCACTCTCTTGTTCACGAATTTCCTGAAATGAAAGACAAAATTGCTGAGCTTGCTAAAACTGACGATGGCTTTGCAGCAGATATGAAGACATACGACAACCTTGATAAAGAGATTCGTAAACTAGAGCTGAAAGATTCACCCATTGATGACGGCTCGATGCACCAATTGAAACATGATCGTTCTGAGCTTAAAGATTCACTGCATGCTCGTTTAACGGGCTAGTGAGTTGGTAATTTTGCTGACTAGCTAAATGGCAAATTACAGACTTAGACAAAAACTCCTTCGGGAGTTTTTTTTCGTTTTGGCTCAATCACTTCTTCACAATTCAACTGAGTTAATACGTTGTATTGTTATGTTAATGACGCATAATGAGGGTTACTGGTACACGATTTTTAAGATTTTATTGGTAATCTCATGAATATTGAACACCTCAAATTGTTTGTTCGTTTAGCTTCTACACATAACATCAGCATGGCTGGGCAAGAGCTTGGTTTATCTCCTGCTGTTGCAAGCTCGCACATCAGTAAACTGGAAGACAATTTAGGCGTTCGCTTGGTCCACAGAACCACTCGTAAGGTCTCTTTAACCGAAGAGGGGGAAGCATTCTTTCCTCATGCTGAAGAAGTGTTATCGAGCGTGGATGCTGCCAAATCGGCGGTCGGTGTGGGCTGTGATTCTCCAACCGGAACGCTTCGAGTTACCGCATCTGCGTCTTTTGGACGTTTGCATCTTGTTCCTGCTTTACCTGGATTCTTAGAGCGCTACCCTGGGTTAAAAGTCGATCTCAGGCTATCAGATTCGATGGTGGATGTTGTTGAGGGTGGCTTTGATATCGCAATTCGTATCTCAGAGCTGAAAGACTCGACACTGATTGCCCGAAAACTTGCGACAGACAAGCGTATTGTGTGTGCATCGCCTGATTACTTAATCAAATATGGTAAGCCAGCCACACCTCGAGATCTTAATGATCATCAGTGTATTAGCTTGATTGGTTTAGAAAACTGGACCTTCAATACTGAAAGCGGGCCTAAGACGATTAAGGCATCTGGGTCGTTCAGGGCAGATAACGGGGAAGCACTGCGTGACGCAGCCTCAGGTGGTATGGGTATCACGGTGACATCGAATTGGTGTGCCTATGAACAACTGAAAAGCGGTCAGCTGGTTCAAATATTAGAAGATTACCCATTAACCTCAGAGCCTGCAATTTGGGCTGTGTACCCAAGCACAAGATTACTTGCACCAAAGGTGAGAGCCTTCATCGACTACTTCTCTGAATATTATGGTAACCCGCCGTATTGGGAACAAACGTAGAGACAAACGTTGTACGAAAAAGCCCTGCGTGTCTAAGTTAATTTATTAGAAACGCAGGGCTTTTTATTGAGATTTGCAAATTAACTCAGTACGAGTCGTCGCAATTAAGAAAGTGTTGCTTTGATGATCTCTTCAATTTTAGCGACAACTTGCTGCGATTTATCGCCGTAAATCGCATCTGGGTGCGGGTTCGCAAACGTGTTGTTGTCGTTATCAAAGTATTGACCGCCCGCTTGTGCGAACTCGTCAGACAATGATGCGCGAACCAGAATATCAGAACCGATGCTTAGGTCGCCGCCTGCAATGCCGTAAGCGTCTTTCACCATCTTGCTACCTAGTAACGAAGCTGGGTTGACCGCAACCACCATTGGCCCTGTAGAGCCTAACTCTTTTGCCATCTCACGAGTCCACATAGTGATCGCAAGCTTGCTTTGTGCGTAAGCGTCACCATCAGACATTGCCTTCTTGCCTTCTAGCGCTTCGATGTTCACTGCTGCTTGTGCTGCTGAGGACAGGTTAACCACTCGGCTAGATGCACCGAGTACAGGTAGCAGACGTTTAGTCAGGTGGTATGGTGAAATGGTATTCACAACAAAACGAACATCTAAACCGTCTTTAGTAATTGGGTTCGGAGTGTTGAACACACCTGCGTTGTTAATCAGTACATCAATTTTATCGTGCTCAGCAATTATTTCGTCAGCCAACGCATCCACATCAGCCAGAACGGACAAGTCTGCCACGTAACTTTGAATTTTAGCTTCTGCAGAGATAGCCACAAGTTGCTGCTCAACGTCTTTGAGTTTGCTTGGGTTACGTCCATGCAATAAAACGTGGTGGCCTTGTTGAACAAGTACTTTTGCCGTTTCGAAGCCGATACCATCGGTAGAGCCTGTGAGCAGAATAACTTTTTGCATGGAATAGATTCCTTATTAAAGCGCTGACATGGTGAGCGTTTTTAAATGTGTTGTTTCGTTGAGGTAAAGAATAGCAACCTTTTATGAAGTTGATAATCAACCGGATTAATAAAACACTATTTAGTTTTTGTTGAAAATGGGGGAGTGAACAAAGCCTCAGTCCGTGCGAAGGAGAAGATCAATCGAGAGATTTATCTGATCGAGTTCTTAGGCCGGAATAGCAGGCAATAAAAAAGCTTAGCGCGGGGGACGCTAAGCTTCGTTGTTAAGTATGTTCTTGAACCATGCTTAGGCTGGTGGGGTTAGCCTACTTGAGAAAAGCTCACTACCTTGCTTTGTAGCTTCTCTTTCAGGTAATCCGTTACTGCTTGCTGCTCGGATTCACTCATGTATAGGCCAAGCTTGGTTCTGCGCCACAAGATGTCTTCGTCAGTCATCGCCATCTCTTCATTGATCAAGTAATCAATCTCAACTTGATAAACGCCATGCGCTTCGTTTGAGAATTGAATACCAAGGTCAGCTTCGCTATTTGCGCCTTCCAGTAGCTTCCACGTGTAAGTACCAAATTGAGTCACGTAGCGAAGTAACAACGCTTCAGATGCCCAAGGGTATTTAGTGTGGATCATCTTCGCAAGTTGCTCTCTGCTGCAACTAAAGTTACCACCTGGAAGCGTGTCGTTTGCTGTCCATGGTGCACCCATGTTGGTTAGGTGTGGCTCAAGCTTCTTAAGTGCCGCTTCACCGAGTTTACGATAAGTAGTTAACTTGCCACCGAAGATCGAAAGCAATGGTGCTTGATCAAGCTCTGCGTCCAATTCCAATGTGTAGTCACGAGTGATCGCTTGTGGTGAATCCGATTCGTCGTCACAAAGCGGTCTTACGCCACTGTATGTCCAAACCACGTCCTCACGGCCAAGCTGTTTAACAAAGTGCTGGTTAACGATATCAATCAAGTAATCCACTTCGACATCATCAATTGCGACGTTACGTGGGTCGCCTTTGTATTCAAGGTCGGTGGTGCCGATGATCGAGAACTTATCTAGGTAAGGGATCATGAACACAATGCGATTGTCTTTGTTTTGCAGAATGTACGCTTGTGGTTCGTCATGAATGCGTGGCACAACAATGTGTGAGCCTTTGATAAGACGAATGTTACGAGGCGAAGCCTGCTCTAATCCATCATCAAAGAACTGTTTAACCCAAGGACCAGCAGCGTTAACAAGCGCTTTTGCTTTGCGTTCAAAGCGTTGGTTTGTCATCACATCAAGGATCGTTACATGCCAAACACCACCTTCGCGGTGCGCTTTTTCAACACGGCAGTAGTTACGTACTTCTGCGTTGTTTTCTTTTGCTGCCAACACGTTGAGCAATACCATACGAGCATCATCAACCCAGCAATCTGAGTATTCGAAGCCTGTCTTCATTTCTGGTTTCAGTAGGCCCGATTTCGCTAGGTTGACTGTCTTACTTCCAGGAAGAGTGGTGCGCTTACCCAAGTTATCGTAAAGGAATAGGCCACAGCGAATCATCCAAGCTGGGCGTAAAAATGGTCGATGAGGTAAACGGAAACGCATTGGCTGAGCAACGTGAGGCGCTTTTCTTAACAAGACTTCACGTTCAGCGAGTGCTTCCGAAACCAAACGAAATTCGTAATGTTCAAGGTAGCGTAGGCCACCGTGGATAAGCTTTGAGCTAGCAGAAGACGTCGCAGATGCGAAATCATTTGCTTCGTATAAGCCAACGTTTAGACCACGACCTGCTGCATCTGCCGCGATGCCTGCACCATTGATGCCGCCGCCAATCACGATCAAGTCTAAAGTGGAAGATGTACTGTTGTTTGAATTATTTTGTTGAGCACTCATGGTTTTGACCTCTTCTGAGCGAACGAGCATTTTAGAACATAATTGAATCCTATATGAACTTTCGTTTGCGGTCATTTATTATTTTCGTTTATGCGCGTTTTATGTGATTTGGGCATAAAAAAACCTCTGCTTATGAAAGCAGAGGTTCAAATAAGTCTAATTCGAGCATAGAAGCGACAGTGGTAGTGAGCAAGTTTTACTTTTTTAACTTTTCTATAAAGAATCGTGATTCATTATAGAAAGCGGCTCACCGGGCACTTATGTTGAGTTATTCGCTCACAGGACGAGCAGTATCGATCACTTCTAATGGTATTGCTGAATCTTTAAGGATGTTGAGAATCTCTTCCGGTGGCTGCTTGTTGGTAAAGACCATGTGCGCTTGAGAGATATTGCCGAGCTTAACCATCGCGTTACGGCCAAACTTAGTATGGTCGACGGCTAAGAAGATGCTGCGACTGTTTTCGATGATAGCTTGTTTTACACGAACTTCGTGGTAATCAAAATCGAGCAGTGAGCCATCAAAGTCGATGCCGCTGATGCCCAAAATACCGAAATCAAGGCGGAACTGCTTCACGAAATCGAGTGTCGCTTCGCCAACTATACCGCCATCACGGTTTCTCACTTCTCCACCCGCCAGGATAACCTTGATCTCTGGGTTAGGCAGAAGGATGCTGGCAACATTGATGTTGTTGGTGACGACTCTTAGTTGTTTGTGGTTTTTGTTGAGTGCGCGTGCCACCGATTCTGGCGTGGTACCGATATCAACGAATAGGGTTGCACCATCTGGGATGTGTTTAACCAGTTCATCTGCGATCACGTCTTTTTCGTTGAAGTTAAGCGCTTTACGCGTGTTATACGAGGTGTTTTCCGAGCTTAAAGGAATGGTTGCACCACCATGATAGCGACGAATTTTGTTGCTATCGGCAAGTTCATTGAGGTCTCGTCTGATGGTTTGTGGGCTGACATCGAACTTTTCAACGAGCTCTTCGGTACTCACATATCCTTGTGTTTTTACCAGATCTACAATCTGCTGGTGTCTTGGTATCTGCTTCACTTAACTTACCACTCCCTGCGCGCAAAGGGCTCTAGCGCGTCAAAATCGAAAATATAAACTCACGCTATTGTGCTCGAATTGATGAAAAGAGAGAAGTAATGATGGTAAGGAATCATGTCTAAACCGCAAAAACGCTGCGCAAAACGCGGAATTTGAGCCTGAAACGCAAAAACGAGCACAAAATAGTGCTCTTTTTAGTTTCGTTTGCTGAGGTTCGAACAATCTAGTCGATTAGATTACTCGAGTTCCTAGATCAGCGGCTAATGATTAACGATTAGCTGAGTACTTAGTATTACTCGTTGTCATCGTCATCGTGTAGCTCAGACCAAACCTGTGCACACTTGATAGCACGTTTCCAACCTTTGTAACGGCGGTTACGCTTCTCTTCGTCGTGGTGCGGCATGAATGTGCGGTCAAGAACGGCTTTGTCTTGAAGCTCATCAATACTGTCCCAGAAACCAACCGCTAGGCCAGCAAGGTAAGCGGCACCCAGAGCGGTTACTTCCGTTACTTCAGGGCGGTGAACTTCAGTATCTAGCACATCAGATTGGAATTGCATTAGGAAGTTATTCGCTACTGCGCCGCCATCAACACGTAGTTTCGCTAGCTTGATGCCTGAGTCAGCTTGCATCGCGTCTAGTACGTCACGCGTTTGGTAAGCAATACCTTCCAACGTTGCACGGATGATGTGGTTAGAGTTAACACCACGAGTCAGGCCAACAATCGTACCGCGAGCATAAGCATCCCAGTATGGTGCGCCTAAGCCAGTAAATGCAGGAACCACGTAAACGCCGTTTGAAGAGTCTACTTTGGTTGCGAAGTACTCAGAGTCTTCTGCACCAGCCAGTAGCTTCATTTCATCACGTAGCCATTGGATAGATGCGCCACCCATGAATACCGCACCTTCAAGCGCGTATGCAGGTTCGCCTTTAGGGCCACATGCTAGCGTTGTTAGTAGACCATTCTTCGATGTTACTTTCTCTTGGCCTGTGTTCATTAGAAGGAAACAACCCGTGCCGTAAGTATTCTTAGCTTGGCCTGCTTCTACACACATTTGACCGTAAAGTGCAGCTTGTTGGTCACCTGCAATACCCGCGATTGGGATACGAGTACCGCCTTTACCACCAAGGTTCGTTTGACCGTAAACCTCAGAAGAGCGCTTCACTTCAGGCATCATGATTGCGGGAATGCCCATTTCATCAAGTAGCTTCTGATCCCAGCATAGGTCGTTGATGTTGAACAACATAGTACGTGACGCGTTGGTGTAATCCGTAACGTGTACACGTCCTTGAGTCATTTTCCAAACCAACCAAGTATCAACTGTACCGAACAGTAATTTGCCAGCTTCAGCGTCTTCGCGAGCGCCTTCAACGTTGTCTAGAATCCATTTTACTTTGGTACCTGAGAAATACGGGTCAAGGACTAAGCCTGTATTGTCACGTACGTAGTCTTCTAGTCCACGAGCTTTTAGGTCTTCACAGATGTCTGCAGTACGGCGACACTGCCATACGATTGCGTTATAAACAGGCTTGCCTGTCTCTTTGTTCCAAACAATGGTGGTTTCACGTTGGTTCGTGATACCAATGCCCGCTAGCTCATCGCTGCGGATGCCTGCTTTAGCAAGAGCTTCAACCAATGTAGAGCTTTGAGTCGCCCAGATTTCCATTGGATCATGCTCAACCCAACCCGCTTTCGGGTAAATCTGAGTGAATTCTCGTTGAGAAGAACTAACGATGTTTGCATCGTGATCGAGGATTACAGCGCGAGAACTTGTGGTGCCTTGGTCTAGGGCAACAATGTATTTTTGCTCGGTCATGGTAAGAATCCTTTTTCTTTCGTTATTTATATTTTAGTAAATGTAAGGTCGCTTAGGGATTAAGCTTGAGCTTGTTCAGCTTCTTCTTCTGTTTCACATTGGTTTGGAATTGTGCAGCCTTGGCCTTCTACTGGTAGGTAAGCACCGATAACACGTGGGTACAACCAACCACCAAAACACGCACCAGCAATTGGAGCAAGAATTGGAACGATGAAGTAAGGAATATCACGAGCACCGCTTAGTGCGAAATCCCAACCTGCAAAGTAAGCGAACAGTTTTGGTCCGAAGTCACGAGCAGGGTTCATTGCAAAGCCCGTTAGTGGACCTAAAGAACCACCGATAACCGCGATAAGAATACCGATCAGTAGAGGGTTCATTGCACCGCGAGATGCGCCGTTGTTCTCATCACCTAACGCTAAAATGGCAAACATCAACACTGCAGTAATCACGAATTCCACAGCAAAAGCGCCGAAGAAAGAAAGTGAAGCATGTGGGTAAGTCGAGAAGATACCAGCAGTTGATAGTGCGTCTTGGCTGCTACGAACGAAGTTATGTGCGATTTCGTAGTCAGTAAATAGGTTGCTGTACAGGCTGTAAACCAATGCTGCAGAGCAGAAAGCGCCAAGCAGTTGCGAAATGATGTAAGGCACCACTTTTGCTTTATCAAAGCCATGGAACATGGCCAGTGCAATCGTTACGGCTGGGTTGATGTGTGCGCCTGAAACGCCGGCAGTACAGTAAATTGCAATCGCAACACCGAAGCCCCAGATGATGCTGATTTCCCATTGTCCGAATGTCGCACCAGTTAATACCAGAGCGGCCACACAGCCAACGCCAAAGAATATGAGTAATCCTGTACCGATAAATTCAGCCAAGCATTGCCCAAATAAAGAAGGGTGTTTGTTTGTTGTCATGTTCGAGTCCTTTTTAGTTTTGCTTATCTAGCACGTGTATTGTGCATATATTTGCGAACTCGAAAATAAACGAACATCAAAAGTGAGCGTTTGAGCATAAAATTGTTAATTAAAGTCACTTGAAATGTTAATCCGAACACTTTTGCTCGAAAAAGATGCTCGCATGAACGTCATTGCTCGAATTGATAGGTTGCGAAGCCGCTCAAACTACCTATATGTAAATGAATGCGCAACTGGTACGAGGAGTTTATGTTTGGATTTGTGATGCTACTTCGTGAGTGGCGGATTATTAGACTTAATTAGGGAGGGCTGTGTGATGTTTTTGCTATGTAACAAGGGAGTTAACAAATGAGCTTATATGCATAAATGAATAAACTGCCAACTATGTTGTAGTTTGGCAGTTTTAATAGTTAGTCAGTTCATGGCTTTTAACTTGCCGTAGTTGGTTAACAACAAGTTATAAAGAATTGTCTACGATCGGTGTTTGAGACTCTAGTTATTGAACGATGTTTGATATTGAATTAATCAAATACGGATACTCAGGTACAGCCTAAGTTCGATCTTCTCTCGCAATAGATATGATAATTTTATTACCCTATCTGTTGTTTCCAGAGTTTGGCATAAAGCCCTTCTTTCTCAACCAGCTCATCGTGAGTTCCGTTTTCACACACTTGGCCTTTATCAAGAACTAGAATGTTATCCGCATGACGAAGAGTGTTGAGGCGGTGTGCGATGCTAATTACGGTTCTACCTCGACAGATCTCGTCCATGTTGCTCATGATGGCAGCTTCAGAGTTATAATCGAGAGCAGAAGTCGCTTCATCAAGCAGCAAAATTCGAGGGTTTACGAGTAAGGCTCTTGCCAATGCGACACGTTGACGCTGACCACCAGATAGAGAAGAGCCTTTCTCACCAACCGGTTGATCGAATCCGTGGGGAAGCTCTTCAATAAATTCTAGAGCGCCAGCAAGTTGCGCTGCGTGGCGCATCTCTTCATCTGAAGCTTGTGGCTTACTTAGGCGAATGTTATCTGCAACACTTCCTGAGAAAAGAATGCTGTCTTGCAACACAACACTCATATTGCGGCGTAACGATATAGGGTCCGCGATAGCTAGGTCCATACCGTCGACCAACACTTGACCATGCTGGGGAACATACAAGCGTTGTAGTAGCCGGGTTATGGTGCTTTTCCCTGAGCCCGATGGGCCTGTAATACCGATAAATTGCCCTGGTTTTATTTCTAATGAGAGGTTAGCTAGTACCTCTGGAGCGTCTTCGTGGTAACGGAATCTAATGTTGTGAAACTCTATGCCACCATTGAGTTCAGGGACAGAAGCTAGCCCCTGTTTACTGTTTTCTTTTGGTTCATCAAGAATGTCACCCACTCGCTTCAATGCAATGAGAGTATGTTGAAAGTCTTGCCAAATTTGAGCAAGTCTAAGTACCGGTTGGGTAACATGACCAGCTAACATATTGAATGCGACCAATTCACCGGGCGTTAGCTCACCATTTAGTACAGCGCTGACTCCCCACCATAGCAATAATGCGGCGGTAAGCTTTTGGATAAGTGCGATGCTTTGCCCTGCGATTAACCCAGACTTTTGAGCATCGAAACTACGCTTTAGTTGCTGGCTGAGTATGCGTTGCCATTGATGTAAGAATCGATGTTCAGTCGCAGTTGTTTTAATGGTTTCAATGCCTGTTACTGCTTCAGTTAAAAAGGTTGTGGCGTCGGCGTCTGATTCGTATTCTGATTCCACTTTTTTTCTTATTAAGGGACCAGCGATAAGCCAAAGTAAGAAGTAGATGATCAATGAACCGATGACTAACCAAGTCAGAGTACTAGCATAGTGGAACATGACGGCGATAAAGACAGCCACAAAAATTAAGTCGAGTACTAACATTAACGTCGAACCCGTTAAAAACTGACGGATTTGTGCCATTTCACGAACTCGCGCAATGATTTGCCCGGTTTGTCTCTGCTTAAAATAAGTGAGTGGAAGGCCAACTAAGTGACGATAAAGGCGCCCTGATAGCTCTGCATTAACCTGACTCGCCAAATGACCAAAGACGGTATTGCGTAAGTAGCTGTATGCTGGTTCAGCAATAGCTAATGCGAGCATGGCCATTGCGAGCACATGAAGACTTGATAAACTGCGACCTACTAGTACTTTGTCGATGACATTTTGAAATAGCAACGGGCTTACTAGTGCGAATATCTGAAGTGCAATAGCATAGAAAAACACATCACGCATCTGGCTTTTTTGACGCCAAATAGAGGGGGCAAACCAACTAAGGCCAAATTTCACTTCTTTGTTACTTAGTCTTTCATCCGCGACCAGCATTACCTTGTACATCGATAATTGACTACTCAGACTAAGCTCACTCTGTTGGTCTAATTGAGTGGTTGGGTCATATAAAAGAGAGGAACCATCAGCTGACTTTGTGAGCACTTTCCAACTATTGTCGATTTCAATTAAAACGGGTAGTGGAAGGGTATCTAACTCGTTTGATTTTACTTTCGTTACTTGACTTTTCAGGCCGATATAATCCGCCGCTTCCCTTATTTGCATGTCGCTCAAATTGGAATGATTGACACCCAATGCATGTTTCAGCTGTGTTTTAGTCGATTTTTTGTGAAAGTGATTTCCGGCATAAACGACGGCGTCTATTCCGCCATTATCTTTTGTGGCAGATATATCTTGATTGCTAGAGGTATCTTGAGTGCAAGATGTATCTTGGGCGATAGACACATCTTGTGTTGTTGATAAGGCCATATACATTCTCATCTCTCTCGTAGCGACTCAGCTTGGTATTCACGTATTGGGCTAAGTATATAGTCGATAACTCGGCGCTTATCCGTTTTGATTTCAGCAACAACGGACATACCAGGCGTTAGCTCGACGCTTTCTCCGTTAATTAAGATATTGTTATTGATGAGTTTAACTTGGGCTGGGAAAACAAGCCCTAGACGTTCATCCGTGGTCGAATCACGAGAAATACTTAACAACTCCGCTTCGATAGTGCCGTAGCGAGTATATGGAAACGCATCTACTTTTACGGTCACTGACTGTCCGGGATAAACAAAACCTACATCTTTGTTGAGAATCTGTATCTCTGCTTGCTGAACGGAATTTCCAGGGACAATAATCATCAAGTTTTGTGCAGGTTGAAGTACCGCGCCTAGCGTGTAAATGCTGAGTTGCTGCACCGTGCCATCGACAGGGGAGCGGATTATTTCTAATTGTTCACGCTCACGAACTTTAGATAACTCCTGAGCTAACCCAACCAACTGCAACTTTGCTTGCTTTCGTTTCTCAAGCCACTCTCTTTGCTTTTGTGCTTTGAAACCAGTTAACCTCTCTTCAAGGCTGTGATATTGGGATTTCAAAACCTCTAATTCAGCTCGCTGCTGAGACACTTGACGCTGAACCTCCAGTAGCTCTTTTTCTTGCTCTAGATACTCTACGTGTCCAATGACTTTTATTTGATTCAGCGTTTTTCGTGCCGCGAGTCTTTGGCTAATATTTTCGGTCAACTGAATTAAAGCGTTGATATCGCTTTGACGGGCTGCCTGTGATGCATTGTTGACGTGCATTTCTGCCTTGATACTTGCAAGAGTCGACTCGTACTCGCGTTTCTCGCTAAGGTGGTTTTCATTAATTAATGTCTGCTGTGCCGATGGTAAGGTCGAAAACAGAAGGTCTTTAGAGAGTGGAAGGCCACTGTTCAGAGATCGGTAGCGAACTAACTCATTTGTCTGATATTCGGATTGAGTGATGAGACGTGTAATATCTTGATTAATGCCTAGGGTGTCGAGAGTAAGAAGTGGCGCGCCTTTATCAACTCGCTGCCCGTCCTTAACGTGAATGGAGAGGACTCTACTTTGTTCATAAGATTGAATTACTTGTGAACGTCCAGAGACAACGAAACGCCCGGTTGCTGTCGCTTGTACGTCCAGTTTTCCCCAATACGCCCAAAGCAATACCGCCATTACCCCTAGGCTAAGAGTGATTGCCGTTAAACGAGCAAATGGTGAAGGAGGGCGCTGTGACAAAGCGAGGTGTGCAGGCAAAAATTCGTAGTGGTTCTCTGCGGCTTGGTTGAACTTGAATCTAGCCAAGAATTGCTTGATTACGCTTTTCATGCGTTTGAATCCTCTTGTTTGAGCTCTTGTTGAAGTTGCCACAACTGTTTGTACTGTTTACCCAACGTTAATAATTGTTGGTGGCTGCCTTGCTCGACGATACTCCCTTGGTGAAGAACAATAATTCGATCACAATCTCGTACGGTGGATAATCGGTGAGCGATAGTAATGACCGTTCGGCCCTTTGCGATGTTCGCCATATTGGATTGAATCAACGCCTGTGATTCATCGTCAAGAGCACTAGTAGCTTCATCTAAAATAATGATTTTGGGGTTAGAAAGCAGAGTTCGTGCAATCGCGAGCCGTTGCTTCTGCCCGCCAGAAAGAGATTGCCCGCCTTCGGCTAATATCGTGTCATAGCCAATTGGGAGCTTCATAATAAACTCGTGGGCTCCAGAGAGCTTCGCCGCTTCGATAACCTCTTCTAAGCTTGCCTCAGGTTTTGATTGGGCAATATTCTCGCAAACGCTTTTGTTAAATAAATAGTTTTCTTGCAGCACTATGCCGATTTGTTGGCGCAGTTGCTGAATACTAATTTGATTCAGTGGAGTGTCATCAACCGTGATTAACCCTTGCTCTGGGTTGTATAGTCGCAGTAATAATCGAGCTAAGGTGCTTTTCCCAGAACCAGATGTGCCGACAACGCCTAAGGTTTCTCCTGCTTGTATATCCAAAGATAAATTATGGAGAGTAGGAGGGGTATCAAGTTGGTAACGAAACAGAACGTTTTTGAAAGAAATAGCCCCTTGCATTGTCACCATGTCGTTACCTGTATGTTGTTCTACCGGCAAATTGAGCATGTCTCCTAATTTCTCTAACGCTACGCGGGTTTGAATAAACTGCCCCCATAGTTCGACCATACGAGATAAGGGTTGAGCGATGTGATTCGTCATCATGTTGAAGGCAATGAGTTGGCCAATAGTCATCTCCAATGACAATACTTCAGTTGCTCCTAGCCATAAAATACCGACACTGGTTACCTTCTGTATAAGTTGAACAGCATGATTAGAGCGATTGTTGATTTGTTGGACTACGTATCCAGTAGAAACCATTTTTTCTGTTTGTTCGTCCCAACGGCGAACAAAGCGTGGCTCTACAGCTAAGCTTTTTAGAGTTTCACTGCCAGCCACTGTTTCTGTTAGAAATGAGGTGTTTGCAGCAGCATGTGTAAATTGCTCTTCTACCGCTGTTTGCATTCGAGGCGTAAGCCACCAAGCGAGCAATACATAAAGAGGAATGGTTGCAATAAATAACCATGTGAGGGTCGACGAAAGTAAGCTCATTACGTAGAGGAAGACAAACATGAACAAGAACTCGACAGTTAAAGTGAACATAGAGCCTGTCAAAAATTCTCGTACGGTATCGAGCTCACGCACTCGAGTTACGATAGCGCCTACTTGGCGTGTTTTGAAGAACATCAAAGGAAGGCCAAGTAAGTGCTTTACTAATTTAAGCCCCAATTGAATATCAATTCTATTGGCTGTGTGCGCATATTGATATTCGCGCAAGCCGCGAAGTATAACCTCTACAATGCCAGTGATCACAAGCCCTATCACAAGCACGTCAAGGGTTGACCAAGCTTGATGTACAAGCACTTTATCCATCACAACCTGAAAAAATAGCGGTGAGATTAAGGCGAGTATTTGCAATACAAAAGAAAACAAAAAAATTTCCCCGAGTATTCTTTTGTGTTGCAAAAACTCAGGAATGAACCAGGTGATATCAAAACGTGATTGAGGTTGTTTTATTTCAAGCCAACTTTTGTTCCATATCGAGTTTATTTTATCATAGGGAATAACTTCAGGAGATTCTTTATTAGGGTTTTGTATTAAACAAGATTCTTTATTAGCTTTAGCTAAAATAAATGGTAAGCCTTGAGCATCAAATAGAATAACAGGTGTTGTTATATTGTTAATTTTTTTTGTTTTTGAGCGTTTAATTACAACATTAACTTTGTTGTTTATTTGTATTTTCTTTAATTCATCGTTGAAGTTTTTTGATTCTTCAGTTGTGTTCTTTATATTAGTTATGTCTTTTTTTACGCCTAAAATACTTAAGTATAGGTTTATACACTTCAGGGTTAGAACTTCATTTTGTGTCATTATTTAAGCTTCATTGCTGATTTTTATGATGTTTAAAAAAGGGCGGCATAGTATCAGCACCTTAGAAACTCTTCAAATTTATATTTACTAATAAGAAAAATAAAACATGCAACATTTTTCTTGGAAAATGCATTGTTTATTTTTTTTATTATGATAATGAGGTTTTTAAGTTTTTCAATTAATAGAATATATACTCTAAAACAAAAATAAAAGTAAGTTGATTCAAGTTTTTTTGAGGTGTAAAATTAATTTATAAAACGCAACTAATTCTTATTTTGTGTTTTTCTATTTTAATAATAGTTGTTTCCAAGGCTAATCAAGCCGTTGTATATAATTAATCGGGTTTAATTTATGACAGAAAAGTTTGTTCAAACAGTATCTAGTGTTAATTACAATAAAGGTGTTTTCTCTCTTTATTTCGTAGGTCAAGATCAAAACAATATGGCTAGCGGCGTAATGGCTGAAAATGATGGTGACCTCGAACTTAAACAAGTCGTTCATATGCCAGCTTCTGGTTTTATGTATATGGTCTCAATGGTTAAAAATATGCTCGAAGATCCTCGCATGTCGGCAGAATTTGACAAGCTAGTTGCAGCAGGTTTTTTACCTTCAGACGAGCCTAATGTTGAGCAGACTGAAGAAGTGCAGACAGAAGAAAAACCTGCGCCAAAGAAGAGAGCTTCTAAAGCTAAATAATAGCTGTATTCGGTGATATAGAGCCTATGTCTATTACACATCAATCAGCAAATCTTACCTTAGCTCAAATTAAAAATTTAATTGGTGGGGTGATGTTGTTAAGTCAGCATTCTCCTCTCCACAGCCGATACGTTGTTGCTGAATGGCAGCAGCGCATTATGCCGGCGTTTGAGCTAAACCAGTTTTGCTATTACGAAGATGAACAAGGTCGCCCAATTGCATTTTGTAATTGGGCGTTTTTGTCTGAGCAGAGTCGAGATGCACTGCTATCAGGGAATCGAGAAATCTCTTTATCTGACTGGAGGTCCGGTCAGCATATTTATATTCCAGAGATGATAGCGCCATTCGGGCATGGTCGAGAGGTCGTAAATGACCTTCGACGCCGTGTATTCCTTCCGTGGAAGGGGCAGAAAGTTTGCACTGTCCGCGGCAAGGTCGATGTTCAAAATGATCGCTGTATCAGAAAAGTACAGTGGTTTTCTATTTAACCCAAATTTAGAGTTTTTTTTATGGGAAAACCATTTTGGAGAAGTGTTGAATACTTCTTTACAGGGAACTATTCCGCCGATGAAGGTAACAACAACATTGTTGCTATCGGTTTTGGCGGCGAAATACATGCTCGTGGAGGTGATGATCACGTCACTGTCGGTTCTATTGGGGCGACGGTTTATACGGGTAGCGGAAATGATACGGTAGTAGGTGGTGCGGCATATCTAAGAGTAGAAGACTCTGTTGGCAACCTAAATGTAAAAGGTGCTGCCGGGTACGCGGACATTAACAAAAGTGGCGATGGAAACGTTTCATTCGCTGGCGCTGCTGGCGGAGTTTCTATTGATCATCTAGGTAATCGCGGTGACGTAAACTATGGCGGTGTTGCTGCATATAATGGGATAACCCGTAAAGGCCTAAGTGGTAATGTGACATTTGGTGGTGCTGGTGGCTATAACAGCCTTTGGCATGAAACAAACCAAGGTAACTTATCTTTTACTGGAGCTGGGGCTGGTAACAAACTTGATCGAACTTGGTTCAATCAATACCAAGGCTCTCGCGGTAATGTGACGTTTGATGGTGTTGGCGCTGCTAACAGTATTAGCTCACGAGTAGAAACGGGTAATATCACTTTCCGTGGTGCTGGTGCCGATAACCATCTCGTTCGAAAAGGTAAAGTCGGTGATATAACATTGCAGGGTGCGGGCGCATCAAACCGTATTGAACGTACGCGACAATCGGATGATGTCTATGTGGAAACACGTGGCAACATTCGCTTTGAAGGTGTTGGCGGATACAACAGTATCTATTCTGATGTGGCACACGGTGATATCCATTTCTCTGGAGGCGGGGCTTACAACAAGATTACCCGTAAAGGGTCTGGTAACGATTTCAAAGACGAAGGGTTAGCCAATGCCAAT
The DNA here is from genome assembly GCF_025195005.1 of Vibrio sp. NC2. Taxonomy (NCBI): domain Bacteria; kingdom Pseudomonadati; phylum Pseudomonadota; class Gammaproteobacteria; order Vibrionales; family Vibrionaceae; genus Vibrio; species Vibrio sp. NC2. The sequence goes on along the minus strand of NZ_JANVFC010000017.1, from coordinate 44,441 downwards.
GCCGATGAGATCGTTCTGACTACTGCACAAATGCATGGGTTATCGATTGGTAATGGGAATAAGTTCCATTCTGTTAAGGCAATAAAATCAGAACGAGAGGCAAATACTTACTTGTTTGCTATCGCTGATGGTACTTACACCAAAATTAATAAAATTCGTCTCTATAATGACTCGGAAACTGGAAATCTTAAGTACTACTCAGAAGCTTGGTATAAGCGTGGAAATCATTTAACTAGCCTTGCTCGATCCGATGTTTCTGGTTCAGGTGGATTTGAGTCAAATCCAATCAATGGCGGCTACACCCTATCTAATATCGAACTCGAACATCAACAAGTGTTTACGATTCATGCTATTGAGAAAGACCTGACTGAATATGAATGGGTTACATACGCAAACGGTGCCTTAATCGATGCTGAAGATGTTGTTTTGGCCGATGCAAAAATGGGTGGCCATGCTATTTCTACAAATGGCACAACAGTTGATGTTAAAGGTGTTAAGTCAAATCGCAAATCAAACACGTATGTATATGCGAAAGTGCTTGGCCCTTATACAAAAATTGTGGTGGTTGAATTAGCGAATGATTCAGAAACTGGCGAGTTAAAGTACCAGGCCCGTTCTTGGTACAAAGAAGGTAATTACACCGGAAATTTGGCCAATGAGGATATTTCGTCAGCAAATGGTTATCACTCAATGGGTCGAGGTGGATATTCGCTGAGTGATCTTCAGTACAGTGTAAATGCGGTAAGAAGTACTAGCGAAACGGTCGCAGATATTGACGAGTACAATGAACAAGCATTGATCAAACCTGCTACAGATACCGGTGAAAGCTCAGGAGATGTGCGTTTTAATGGTGTTGGTGGTGGTAACGTCATCAAATCCAATGTTACCCGCGGTGATGTTCATTTTAATGGTGGAGGGATTGCCAACGTTATCCTTCACAGCTCTAAGTTTGGTGATACTGAATTTATTGGTGGTGGCGCGGCTAACGTTATTGTTAAAAGTGGCGATGAAGGCGATCTCACTTTCCGTGGTGCTGGCTTGGCTAACGTATTAGTCCATCAGAGCAAGCAAGGCAAAATGGATGTCTATGCAGGCGGTGCGGTCAATGTATTGGTTCGTATTGGTGATGGCGAATATTTAGCTCACTTACTTGCTTATGGCAATATTTCAGTTCACAAAGGTAACGGTAATAGTCGTTTGACTATGCTAGGCGGCTACAACACGCACACCCAAATTGGTTCTGGCAACGGGCTGTGGTTAGCGGTCGGTGGCTTTAATGTCATGACACAGGTTGGTAAGGGTGACATCGCATCTGTACTTGTCGGTGGCGCGAATGTCATGACTAAAGTGGGTGACGGTGACCTCACGGCAGGTATGCTTGGTGGTGCCAATATCATTACTCATATTAGCGGTGATGATACGGCCTCAAATACGACCGCAGTCGCACTTGGTGGTGCAAATATCCTAACCAAAAAAGGCAATGGCAATGCGCTTGCCGTTATGGGAGGAGGCGCTAACGTACTTACACATATTGGTGATGGCTCGACAACTGGCGTAATGGTTGGTGGGGCGAACATTCTAACCAAGGTGGGCGATGGTGATACCACTGGCATTATGTTGGGTATTGGTAACGTACTGACTCATGTCGGCGATGGCCAAACAATTGGCGTAATGGGTGCTGCGGGTAATATCTTCACCAAAGTAGGCGACGGCACTTCAATAGCCGCTATGATCGGCGTAGGCAATATCTTCACTCACGTTGGTGAAGGCAACGCGTGGGCGCTAATGGGTGGCCTAGGCAATGTATTTACCAAGGTTGGTCATGGTGATGCATTAGCGCTTATGGTCGCGGAAGCCAATGTCTTTACGCATATTGGTGACGGTACAACAGTCGCGTTAATGGTGGCGAAAGGTAATATCGCAACCAAAGTGGGCAATGGTACTTCGATAGCCGCTATGGTAGGTAACGCAAATATATTCACTCAGGTGGGTAACGGCAGCACGTTTGCTGCAATGCTTGGCCAAGCCAATATCATGACTAAAGTGGGTAATGACCTAACTGCTGCATTAATGATCGGTAAAGCGAATATCTATACTCACGTTGGTGATGGCACAAGCTTAGGTTTATTTGCTGGCGAACTAAACGTGATGACGAAAGTGGGTAATGGAACAACCTTAGCCGCGATGTTTGGTAAAGCAAACATTATGACTCACGTAGGAGATGGTCTTACTGGCGTACTAGCCCTTGGTGAAGCGAATATCATAACGAAAGTCGGTGATGACTTCATGGGTGTTGTCGCAGCTGCGAAAGCAAACGTAGTGACCCATGTTGGTGATGCAACAACCGCAGCTGTGTTGGCGGGTAAAGGTAATATCTTAACCAAAGTTGGTGAAGGAACCACCGTTGGTTTACTGATATCAAAAGTGGGTAATGTCATGACCCATGTGGGTGATGGTACGACTATTGGTTTGGCGAAAGGTAAAGCTAACATCATCACAAAAGTGGGCGATGGATTAGGCGTTAACGTGGCCTGGGGACAAGCAAATATCTTCACTCACGTCGGTGACGGTGATCGATACAACTTCGCCAAAGGTGAAGCGAACATCATTACCAAAGTAGGTGATGGCCAAGAAGTTTCTGTGGTTCAAGGTAAGGCGAATGTCATTACTCACGTCGGTAATGGCGATGATTACACGGGAGCTTGGGGCAAAGCGAATATCATTACGAAAGTGGGTGATGGCCGTAATGTTGTTTTAGCGAAAGGTGAAGCGAACATCATTACTCAAGTGGGTGACGGAGATAGCTTCAACGCACTTTGGAGCAAGGGCAATATTGTCACTAAAGTCGGTGATGGTATGCAGGTCACGGCGGCGAAAGGTAAAGCTAACATTACGACAACCGTGGGTAATGGCCTGAGTGTAACGGCGGCCTATGGTGATGCGAATATCAACACCAAAATTGGTGACGGTATTTCAGTTAACGTTGCATGGGGCAAATATAACGTCAACACCAAAGTGGGTGACGGTCTAAATGTTGCGGTGATGAAAGGCAAAGCAAACGTGAATATTCACGTAGGTGATGGCTTAGGGATTAACGCTTCTTATGCCAGAAATAACGTTGCTATCAAAGTGGGTAACGGTGATTTCTATAGCCTAGCCGTCGCGTCAAGTAACACGAGCAGCAATAAGCTTTCCGCACTGTTTGATAATATTAAACAAACTCTTCTTGGAGTGGGTGGCAGCCAAGCGATTAATTACCTAGTTCAAGGTGATGAAGCTTCGTCATCAGGAATTCAGAAAGGGCGAGGTGCTATTTCAACGCCTGAAATCACGAAACTTGATGGTTTCGCTCTGGATGAAATCGAAGAGGTAGGTTCCGATCTAGGAGACGGGCTAAGTGGAAGCGTGACTAACGTTGAAACGCCTGATCTCAGCAGCATGGAAAATGAACTCAACATCGAAGAGTCTTCAGATCAAGCGCAAGCACCTAACCTGATAGTTAATGGCGATTTTGAACAAGGTGGCGACGGTTGGGAATCTACTCATGGCGTAGAAGCATCATATTCAAGTAGCGCTTATGGCGTAAGTGGCGAAGGCCATGGCTCACGTGTAACAGAGCTAGATACTTATACTAATACAAGTCTTTCTCAAGATTTAACGGATTTAGCGGAAGGTGAAGTCATTGCGGTTAGCTTTGATTTTGCGAAACGTGCAGGCATTTCAAGCAATGAAGGCATAGAGGTTCTCTGGAACGGTGATGTTGTATTCTCAACCTCTGGCGATGAAGCAGCTTGGCAACAAAAAACACTTAAGTTGACTGCAAATTCTGGCAGCAACCGAATAGAATTCAAAGGCACAGGCCATAATGATGGGTTGGGCTATGTTTTAGATAATGTGGTGGCGAAATCTGAAACGTCACACCAAGCTAATGCTGTTGCCGATAATGCGGAACAAAATCAAGCTGCAAAAAATGCAATGTCTGACAAAGAACGAGCGGAAGCCGATCGCCAGCGTTTAGAGCAAGAAAAGCAGAAACAACTTGAAGCTGTATCAGGTTCTCAGGCTCAATTAGAATCAACCGATCAAGAAGCATTAGAGAGTAATGGTCAAGCGCAGCGCGACGCTGTGAACGAAGAGTCTAAAGCGGTAACTAAAGATTTAACGGCAATGGCTCAAGGCCTTGATGCACTTGACAACAAAGCTGAGTATACGGGAGTGTCTGGTGATCATTGGCGCGATCGTTTTGCTGGTGGTCTTCTAAAGGATGTACAAACCCAATTAGACAATGCCAAAGATGTGTCTGGCGAGCAGATCGCCGATGCGAAACAGGCTCATAAAGACAACCAAAAGAACGTCAACGATTCGGTGGCTAAATCAGAAGCAGGCGTTGCGAAAGGCGAAGATAATCGTTCTAGTGCAGAGCAAGATATTGCGGACGCTAAAGCCGATGCTGATGCACGTAAAGCAGAAGCGACCACGAAAACCAATGAAGCTAAACAAGCGGAATCGAATGCCAATAATTCAGCTAGAGACGCTGAAGAACGTGGTAATAGTGATGCAAGAAATGCTGAAAATAAAGCAAATCAAGCACAAGCGGACGCGAAAGGTTCTAAGCAAAATGAAAGTGACCGTCCTGATCGTCAAGGTGCCTCTGGCAGCGGCTTATCTAATGAAAGTCACTTTACTCAAAGTGAAGAGACAACCAGTAGCGATGTCGACACGGTAAATCCACAGAGTGCCGACGGTCGATTCAGTGAAGGATTAACCGATCAAGAACAAGAAGCGTTAGACGGTGCGGTACAAGCCGTAAATCGACTACAAATCAACGCAGGCATTCGTTCTAAAAATACCGGAAGCTCAGTCACTTCTCTGTTCACTGAGAGCAATGCCGATAGCATTGTGCTGCCAACTACGCACTCTCAGGATGTGGCTCGAAAAGAGATCCGTATTTCAGGGGTTAATCTTTACGGGTTGGGCGAAACGGCTGATGTTTCAGCTTCGATAACGAAAAACGTAGACGGTTTTAAATTCTCATTACTTGGTCCTGACGATGTGAGATTTGTCGACTCGACTAAGAGACATCTTGGCAAACTTTCAACTGATTTACCTAGCAAAGAGCTGAAAGCTGTCAGAAGTCACATTCAGTCAATTCAGCGTATTCCATCTGAAAGTAACCTTGCTGTATTAGAGCTAGCTGTTGAACAATGGCAGCAAAATAATCCGAAAGAATTTGCTCAACGCGGTGAGATGGTTAAGACACTTCAGTTTGAAATTGTGTCGTTGCAAAGCCATATTCAGAAAAACCGTTCGAAGGATGCAGGTATCTTTGGTATTGCAATCGATCCAAAATCTGTCGAAGCGTTTGAGTCTAAGGTCGTGTTTGATGGTGTTGGCCGTGTAATTGGTTTAGTTGAACCTCTAGCTGATGCCCAAATTAATAGCTTAAAGTCTCTTGAAGTGGTTTCTCCGACTCTGACGAATTCAACATCGGACAGAGAAACGGCAAAAACTGAAAGTGAGAGTATTGTTGAGTTTATTTATAAATTAGGTCAGGTAGAGAGTACAGAAACCTCTACGAGTGAAATAAACAAGTTAGCAGAGCAAGCTAAGACGCTATGGATGAGCGGTAATGTGACTCAAGACAGCGCCGTTAAGCTGTTTACGGAAGCTAATGACAAGCTTGCTGCGCACCCTAAACTTCAAGTTTTGGCAAGCAAGTTGCTTTTTGATGCAAAGAAAGAAAAAGAAATAGGTCAGTACTTTGATAACTTGTTTGGACGCCGTTTTGATTCTGAAATAGCTCATGAGTTGGTAAAAACACCGACAGATAAAGCGATTAATACTTCAGCTCAAATCGGGAATAGCTTAGTTAATGATTTCGACGAGTGGATGCATAGCCTGTTACCGGACGCGGCGGATGATGCCCTGAGAGCTGAGCGAATCCAGACAAAAATGGAAGAATTTGCCCAAGCGATAGCTCAAGATGAGCGACCATGGTTTAGCCGAGTACCTACCTTAACTCAATTCTTAGATACACCGAGCCATGCCAACTTCAAGACCATGATGACACAGGTTGATGATGGTTTCGGAGTGATTAAAGTTCCTTTCCTTGCTGTAAAAATGGCAATTACCCCTGGCTTGGGGATGGAAATGGCTCCGTGGAAAGCTGAAGGCGATCGTTTTTATCAAAATGTGATCACCAAAGCTCGCTCAACCAATACAGTAATCTCATCAGGGGTTGATGGTGAAAACCAAGTTAACCTTATTGAAAAGAAAACCAGTGATTATGGTACAGCGCTTCATTACCAGCCGAAGGGTGATACTTACGATGACTTTAAAGAAGGTCGTAGTGTTGCGGATGGTCGAATTCTTAACCCGGGCAAAAAGACAACCTTTGAAAGCAATGCGTTGAATAATGGTCTCTCGGTAGTGACGGGCGCGTCGGGTTCAACCAATATCATGACCCACTTGAACCAATATATTGCGAGTAAGAATCCAGGATTCTCTGTTGATCAAGCGTATCTGAATACATTGTCTTTCCTAGTCTTTGACGGCGGTCACTCAGTCAACGAGAGTCTTGCTGTGTACAAGGCTCTTCAGGAAACGGGAGATGATCGCAAAGCTGTACTGGAAAGCTATACCGCTAATTATCAGGATCTGATAGATCTAGTTGATGATAGCTCGAAGGGCACAGTGCGTGATGCGTTGGACAACGCCTTGGGTAAAACTCTTGAGTTCTACAAAGAGCACGCAAACTCCGCATCAAACGAGTTAGAAGCTCTTGGTGGTAAGCGTAAACCTATTTCAGAACGGAACAAAGAAAACGTAGCGATTGAAAATGATGGTACGCCACCGCGCGACAAAGAGTCTCTTAGCCCGTTAACTCGATTCCTAAACAATGAGTTGTTCGGAACTAAAGATGCTCGTCGTAAGGTTGATGATATCACCGAAACATTGCTAGGGTTTGCTGTCGAAAAAGGCGAGTCTCAAAAAGTGACTCTGAAAGGTGAAGCTGGTCGTTTGTCAGGATACTTCCATAAGGGGGCTAAAGCATCTGAAGGCGAAGAGAGTGTTGGGAACGGTAAAGTAGTGCTGTTCCTACACGGTTCTGGTTCATCCTCAGAAGAACAAGCGAGCGCGATTCGCAGTCATTATCACAAGCAAAATATTGATATGTTGGCTGTTAACATGCGTGGTTATGGCGAAAGCGACGGTGGGCCGAGTGAAAAAGGTCTCTATCAAGATGCCCGTACTATGTTCAAGTATCTCGTGAATGATAAGGGTATAGACCCAAGTAACATTATTATTCACGGGTACTCTATGGGCGGTCCGATTGCGGCTGATCTCGCGCGTTTCGCTGCTCAAAATGGTCAAGCTGTTTCGGGCTTGTTATTGGATAGACCAATGCCGAGCATGACCAAAGCGATCACTGCGCATGAAGTGGCGAATCCGGCAGGAATTGTTGGAGCTTTGTCTAAAGCGGTCAATGGCCAGTTCTCCGTAGAGAAAAACTTGAAAGGTTTACCGAAAGATACGCCGATCATGCTGTTAACTGATAATGAAGGTTTAGGCGGTGAAGGTGAGAAGCTTCGTGCCAAGCTAGCGGTATCTGGCTTTAATGTGACCGGTGAGCAAACCTTCTATGGCCACGAGGCGAGTAATCGCTTGATGAGCCAATACGCTGAGCAAATCGTATCTGGTTTGTTTGACGCAGACCGCGTATCAGCGGATGCCAGCGACGTACTAAAAGGCATCAAAAACGACCTTTCTCGCTACGGTGAAGCACTAAAACCAGACACAACGGTGCCAGGTAAATCAAAAGACATTCGCACTACCAAAGATTTCTTGAATGGTTACAAAATTGACCATGCGAAAGATATTGTGGAAGGTTTTAGACCTGATATGAATATCAAGCAGTTAGTGGACCTATTGGTCGAAGGTAACTGGAGTGCAGAACAGAAAGGTGCGCTTGCTTGGGAAGTCGAAAGCCGAGGTTTGAAGGCAACGTTCCAAGCTAAATCGGAGAAGCATAATCGCTTATTCCGTGACGTGGCGTCTTCAGGAGTCACTGACGCTAAAGCCAGTGAACAACTTGCTCCTCAATTGTTGTTATTGAATTTATCAAACGATGGGTTTGGTGGCCGTTGTGATCCGCTATCTAAGCTGATACTTGTCGCTAAACAGCTAGAAAGCGATGGTCAGGTTGGCGTGGCGAGAAAGCTGTTAGAAAAGATGTATTCAACAGCTGCAGTCTTAAGTAACCCTACGCTCTATTCGGAAACGGAGAGGGCAAACGCCAGTAAGCTAATGGATAGCCTTGCAGCGATCCATACTAAAAACCCAATGCATGATACTTCTATGAAAGTATGGCAAGAGAAGCTTGAGGGTAAGAAAGCTCTAACGGTTACGGGTGTAATTGAAAAGATCACAGACGTTTCAGTTGACAACAAGCCTGTCTTATTAGAGTTAGATGCTCCTGGTCATGCAATGGCTGCTTGGGCAAAAGGTGATGGAGAAAATCGTGTTTACGGTTTCTATGATCCGAATGCAGGTGTTGTAGAGTTTTCATCAAAAGACAAGTTTAGCACTTATTTAACTCGCTTCTTTGGTAAGTCTGATTTGGATATGGCTCAACGTTACAGACTACCAAAAAATGATGTTGGAGAAGCTATTTTCAACCGTGTTGTGGTGATGGACGGCAATACGTTAGCTACTTACAAGCCTACATTAGGTGACAAGACGACATTGCAGGGAATTCTTGATTTACCTGTCTTTGACGCAACACCAATTAAGAAGTCAACAGAAGTAAAAGTAACGGACCTTGAATCGTTAGGAAACAAGACAAAATTAGTCGTTGATTTGTCTACCATTATGACGAAGCAAGAGTTGAAAGATGGCGGTAAAGTCTTTGCTAAACCGATTGGTGCTTCTTATCAAGCCATCTTGGATCAAGTTGAATTAGTGCATAGTTCTATTGGTCGAGATCAGGTGGGGGCGAGTTTTGAACTGAACAAGCAGATCAATAATTATTTGGCCGAACATCCAACCTCTGGACGTAACCTTGCGTTGACGACATTGAAAGAGCAAGTAAACACGGCGCTGTTCAGTGGCAAGATGAAAGTAACCCAAGAGAGCATTGATGCTATTGCACAGACGCGAACTGATTTGGCCGCTCGTATTTATGTTGTTGCTATGGAAGAAGCAAATGGCGAGCATGTTGGCCTAACGGACATGATGGTGCGCTGGGCTAATGAAGACCCATACTTATCGCCAAAACAAGGTTATGCAGGAGAAACTCCGAGTGACTTGGGCTTTGACGCGAAGTATCACATCGAGCTTGGTGAACAGTATTCTGACTTTAAACTATGGTTAGAAAAGTCACAGTCTGCTGACTTGCTTAGCAAAGCTGTTTTGGATGAGGCAACAAAAACCGTTCACCTTGGCTATAGCTATCAGGAGCTGCAGGATTTGACGGGGGTTGAGTCGGTACAAATGGCTTTCTACTTCTTGAAAGAAGCCGCTAAAAAGTCTGACTCAACGACCAGTGATTCCGCTGAAATGATATTGCTGAAAAAATTCGCTGATCAAGGCTATATATCTCAGCTTGAGACAGATCGTATGGATCACATTGAGGGTATATATCGCAGCAGTCATGAGACCGACGTTGACAATTGGGATCGCCGTTATTCTGGTGCTGGTTATGATGAGTTAAGCGACAAGCTTGCGGGTGCGAACGGCGGTGTTGAAGAACAATTGTCAGTACTTCTCAAAGAGCGCAAAGGCCTCTTAATTGGAGAAGTTCATGGAAGCGATGTGAATGGTCTGCGCTTTGTTAATGAACAAATGGACGCGCTCAAAAAGCAAGGTGTGACAGTCATCGGCTTAGAGCATCTTCGTTCCGACCTTGCCCAACCACTGATCGACAACTATTTGTCCACAGGCATTATGTCTAGTGAGTTGAGTGCAATGATCAAAACTAAGCATTTAGATATTACGTTGTTTGAAAACGCCCGTGCTAACGGGATGCGTATTCTTGCTCTAGATGCAAATAGTACAGCGCGACCTACAGTTCAAGGTACAGAGCATGGCTTGATGTACCGTGCTGGTGCTGCGAACAACGTTGCCGTCGATGCATTGCAAGCTCTTCCTGATGGCGAAAAGTTTGTCGCTATCTACGGGAAAGCGCACTTGCAGTCACATAAAGGCATCGAAAGCTTTGTTCCAGGTATTACCCATCGTTTAGGGTTGCCGGCACTTAAAGTGAGTGCCTCGGATCAGTTTGTCATCGAACAAGATGATAAGACTTTACGCACTGTCTACGATGATGTGGCGAGCAAACCTAAGATTGATTTCCGAGCAAGCTTAAATGGCTCGGATGACACGGTTAAAAACAAAGACGTTAACAGTTGGGAACGCCTCATCGTATCCCCTCAATCTGACGGTGGTGAAACGCGTTTTGACGGTCAAATCATTATTCAAATGGAGAATGATTCTTCGGTTTCCAAAGCAGCTGAAAATTTAGCAGGCAAACATCCAGATAGTACCGTGGTTGTTCAGCTAGACTCAGACGGTAATTATCGTGTGGTTTACGGTGACCCGTCTAAGTTACCTAAAGACAAGTCAACTGGACAATTACGTTGGCAACTAGTTGGTCATGGTCGTGATGAATCTGAAAACAATAATACTCATCTAAGCGGTTACAGCGCAGATGAGTTAGCCGTGAAACTAGCAGCGTTCAATCAAGCGTTTAGTGAAGCTGAAAATGTCAAGGCTAGCCCTGATCATATTAGTGTAGTCGGTTGTTCGTTAATCAGTGATGACAAACAAAATGGCTTCGGAAGACTTCTTATTCAATCGATGGGTGACAACGATATCCGTAGCGATGTTTCTGTCCGTAGCTCAGAAGTTGCTGTTGACTCGAATGGTCGTAAACATACCCATGACGAAAATGGTCATTGGGTACAAAAAGAGAAAAGCAACAAAGTGACACTTAGCTGGGATGAACAAGGCGAAGTGACCGAAAAACATGAACGTATAAGAAATGGTATCGCAGAAGGAGACATCGATCTTTCTCGCGTAGGTACCAGCGACGTTGATGAGACCGCTCGCGGCGCAATTGCTGAAAACAGTGATGTGTTCAATGCACCAGAAAAACGCAAGAATGATACTGAGTCCTCATCATCTGGTAGCAGTAAGAGCAAGCTCAGCTATTCTGGCAATATCCAAGTTAATGTCGGTGATGGTGAATTTACTGCAGTTAACTGGGGCACTTCGAACGTTAGCATTAAAGTCGGCACTGGTGGCTTTAAATCTCTCGCTTTTGGTGACAACAACGTGATGGTTCACGTTGGTGACGGAGAAAGTAAACACAGCTTTGATATTGGCGGATATCAAGCTCTAGAAGGCGCACAGATGTTCATCGGTAATCGTAATGTGAGCTTCAATTTGGGGCAAAGCAACGATCTTATTGTGATGATGGATAAATCAATTCCTACGCCTCCTCTGGTTAATCCGTTTGACGGCGCCTCTCGAATCTCTGGTGTGTTAAAAAGCATAGCGAGTTCAGGTGAAGGTCAAGATTGGTTAGCTGCTCAAGAGCAGCAGTGGACATTATCTGGGGCTAAAAAGTTCGTTAAAGATATGTCTGGCTTAGATCAGAGTAGCAGTGTTGATTACACAAGCTTGGTTGACTTGGATTCTCAAAATGAACGCAGTAGCCGCGGCTTGAAAAATGACGCTGAAGCGACGTTAAACAAGCAATACAACCAGTGGTTAGGCGGAAATGATAACTCTGACTCAAGTAAAATGAGTCGTGCAGATAAGTTCCGTCAAGCGAATGAGAAGCTAGCGTTTAACTTTGCTGTTGGTGGCCAAGGTGCTGATATTCAAATGACGACGGGTAACTGGAACTTTATGTTCGGTGATAATATTCAGTCGATTCTTGATACCAATTTGGGTTCGTTGTTTGGTCTTATGACTCAACAATTTTCCACAACGGGGCAAGCTAAAACAACGTTTACTTACAGCCCCGAGGATCTTCCTCGTCAGTTAAAAAACAAGCTTCTAGGCCAACTTGCCGGTGTAGGTGCAGAGACGACGCTAGGTGATATCTTCGGTGTGGATTACACAGCTGCAGGGCATATTGTGTCTCGTACTGGCGAATCAGTAGATGGTGTCGCAATCCTAAAAGAAATGCTGGAAGTTGTTGGTGAGTTTAGTGGCGATCAATTACAAGCCTTCGTTGACCCAGCTAAGTTGCTAGACAACCTAGAGTCGGGCGTCAATATGGGTGCTGACGGCATTAAGACGTTCGCAGAAACACACGGCTTGAAAGAAAAAGCACCGGAAGAGGAAGAAGATAATTCATCCGTTTCTGTTAATGGCACTAATGTCGCTGGAGCTCAGGATAACGGCGATGCAATAACGGCAGATAGCTCCGCTAAAGAAGATCGTGCATTTGGTTTTAATTCGCTAAATCTACCTAATTTGTTTGCGACTATTTTCAGTGAAAATAAGCAAACAGAAATGAAGTCGCTGGTGGAAAACTTAAAAGAAAACCTGACGGCTGATCTACTGAATATGAAGGAGAAAACATTTGATTTCCTTCGTAATAGCGGTCACTTGCAAGGTGATGGAGACATCAACGTTTCTTTAGGCAATTACAACTTCAACTGGGGTGGTGATGGTAAAGATCTCGGCGCGTACCTAGGAGATAACAATAACTTCTGGGGTGGTCGAGGTGATGATGTCTACTATGCGACAGGAACATCTAATATCTTTACCGGCGGTGAAGGCAATGATATGGGTGTGCTAATGGGACGTGAAAATATGATGTTCGGTGGCGAAGGCAATGATACAGCCGTCGTTGCTGGACGAATCAATCACGTGTTCTTGGGCGCGGGTGATGATGAGTCGTTTGTCTTTGGTGAAGGTGGCGAAATTGACACTGGAACTGGCCGTGATTATGTCGTCACATCTGGTAACTATAACCGTGTTGATACAGGCGGCGACCAAGACTACTCAGTTACGATTGGTAATAATAACCAAGTTGAGTTGGGGGCTGGTAATGACTTCGCCAATGTCTTTGGCAATTACAACCGTATCAATGCTAGTGGCGGCAATGATGTTGTTAAGTTAATGGGTTATAACGCGGTGCTCAACGGTGGCGAAGATGATGATCACCTAATTGCTGCTGCGCTTTCTAAGTTCAGCCAGCTCAATGGTGGCGAAGGAAGTGACGTGATGGTACTTGGTGGATTCCAAAATACCTTCAAGGGCGGCACTGGCGTAGATAGCTTTGTTGTAAGTGGTGACGTCATTGACAACCTCGTTGAAGACATTCGCAGCGAAGACAACATTGTTTTCAATGGGATTGACTGGCAGAAATTGTGGTTAGAACGCAGTGGCTATGATCTTAAATTGTCGATACTGCGCGATCCTGAAAGTGATACTGACCAAGCCAAGTTTGAACACATTGGTTCTGTCACTTTCAATGATTACTTCAATGGTAACCGTGCGCAAGTTGTTGTGGCGATGGGAGATCAAGGCACATCCCAAGATGATACTGTGTTGTCCAATAATGCGGTTGATGCATTAGTTCAAGCTATGAGCGCTTTTGAGCCTCAGGCTGGTGATAATGGCTTTATCGATAACCTTGATAGTAAATCTCGCGTTGCGATTACAACAGCATGGTCCGATGTATCTAAAGGGAACAGTGTTATTTCGTAGCAAATAACCTCTACTTTAGGTAAATAATATGAGCCGTCTTCTTTTGAAGACGGCTTTATTAATTCAGTACACTTACTTTCCCTTTCGCTACCAATTGATCTCGAACCGAGTCATACGCCCAGTTGAACGCTATCGCGTAAAGTACGAAGAAAATAACTAGGCCGATGTCCATGATCAGTACGGTTAGGAAGTCGAGTTGTAGAACCCACATCAAGACAGGTAGAGTCACTGTCATTAAGCCAAGCTCAAAACCTAATCCGTGCAGGACACGTGTTTTCGTGGTTCTTTTGCTTCGGTCTGCTCCGTAAATTTTGTCGTAACCATAGTTGTAAACGTAGTTCCAAGCCATCGCTATCAATGATATTGCGAGTGCTAAGCCTGCCATTTCACCTGCGCCGTTTCCTGTAATATAGGTTGCAAGCCCTGCCATCAAAACCAAAGCAACCAATTCAAATAGCACCATGTGCAACATGCGTTCTTTATGTGACATTTTTCTAACTCTCTTTACGATTAAATAGCCGCCGATGGGCTAATGACTTGGCTAGATAATATCTACTTAAGTGATAATATAAAGATAGTTAGCATCACATCTTGTGATAGTAAGCTTTGGGAGAAACCGAATGTACAACATTGAACAGCTGAAAATGTTTGTGTATGCCGTTGAATTAGGTTCATTTTCTGCCAGTGCTCGTCATTTGGGTAAGGTGCAGTCGGCGGTGAGCCAAGGCATCAGTAATCTTGAAATAGATTTTAATGTTGAGCTTTTTGATCGTTCGACTCGAAAGCCTTCATTAACCAAAGCGGGCGAGCAGTTATTTAAACAGGTGAAAGCGATCGTGCTGCAGGTTGAAGATCTGAATGTGACGGTTAGTGCGATGGGTAGCGGTGAAGAGGGGCTCATCAAAATTGCTTTAGATGATTCATTATTGGTCCCGAACCTATCTAAGATCCTTAGTCAGTTCAGTAAACAGTTCCCTGCGACGGAAGTCGAACTGGTTGCGTGTACCACGACAGAGGTCAATCCGTTGATTATCGAAGAGAGAGCCGACATTGGATTAATGTTTACCAATTTGGCTTTTGATGTAGGTTCTGAGCCATGCTTTATCGGTCACTTACCGTTTATTGCTGTGTGTCATCCAAGTCATGCGCTCGCAAAAACAGGTGTGGCGAAACTCACTGACTTACTCCCGCATCGTCAGTTAATGTTGAGGGGAGACAAAGGCAAGGTGATGGATCAGTTTCCGCTGATTGCCGGAAAGGTATGGTGGTCAAACAGCTTTATTGTGATCAAAGAGATGGTACTTGGCAGCGATATTGGCTGGGCATACTTACCCAAGCACCTTGTCGAAGAGGAGCTGAATAAGCAGCGTTTAGTGGAGATTAATGTCTCATTCGATCACAAAACGTGGTCGCCGCCCGTTGATCTTGTTCTGTCTAAAACACGCTCGAAAGGCCCAGCATTGCTTTGGCTTGAACAAGCATTGAAAGGCTTATTAGACGAAACTGAATAAAGAAAAGGCTCACCGCTTAGCGTGTGAGCCTTTCTGTTCAAAGTGATGCTACTTTTTGTTAGCTCTAGATGTAGAGGCTAGACGCTAGGTTTAACCGTCTGACCGTTGTAGTACTTGTCTTTCATCTTAAGCGCCACGTTCACTAGGTAAATCAACACAGGTACTTCAATCAGTGGACCGATAACACCGGCAAACGCTTGGTCTGAGTTGATACCGAATACAGAGATTGCTACGGCAATCGCTAGCTCGAAGTTGTTACCCGTCGCTGTGAATGCAATTGATGCGTTCTTGTCGTATTCAATACCCATCTTCTTACCAATGAAGAAGCTGATGAAGAACATTGCTGTGAAGTAGATAGTCAGTGGAACCGCAATCAACAATACGTCCATTGGCAGCTCAACAATCATCTCGCCTTTTAGGCTGAACATCAGAACGATAGTGGCCAGTAGTGCAATCAGTGTGATTGGAGAGATGCGTGGAATAAACACATCGTTGTACCACTGCTCGCCTTTCATCGACACAAGGATCTTACGGCTCAAGAAGCCCGCTAGGAATGGGATACCTAGGTAGATAAGTACACTGTGTGCAATATCGATCATCGAGATATCAACCATCATGCCTTCGTAACCGAATATCGGTGGTAGAACGCTGATGAATAACCACGCCATAAAGCTGTAGCTCACCACTTGGAATGCACTGTTTAGAGCAACCAATGCCGCGCCGTACTCTTTGTTACCGCCGCCGATGTCGTTCCAAACCAGAACCATCGCCACACAGCGAGCAAGACCAATCAGAATGACGCCGACCATGTAACCTGGGTGGTCACCCAAGAAAGTCAGTGCCAATACAAACATCAGAATAGGCCCAACAAGCCAGTTCATGATCAAAGATAGCTTGATCGCTTTCTTATCTTTTACCACGGTGCCTAGTAGGTTGTAGTTAACCTTAGCCAGAGGTGGGTACATCATTAAGATAAGGCCAATCGCAAGCGGAATGTTGGTGGTACCAACAGACATAGATTCGTTCCACTGCTCGATCTGTGGGAATAGGATGCCAAGCAGTACACCAAGACCCATGGCAATAAAGATCCACAGCGTTAAGTAGCGATCTAGAAAACCTAATTTTGGCTTCATGATATTTTCTCTTTGGTTGATATCGTTAATCGTCGAAAAGCGATATTAAAAAACAAAAAAATACGCTTAGTTTATTCTGTATTCGACAAACTAAGCGTGGTTAATCTATTTTAAAATGGTGTCGATAAGCGATTCAAATTGCTGAATATTATCTCGGTTAATGCGATAGCACATCTTCGGTGGTATCGATTCAGCAGTGATGAAGCCTGAGGTTTTCAAGATTCTTAGGTGCTCTGATACGGTTGATTGTGCCAAACCTAATTCGCTAACTAAATCACTGTTCAAGCAGCCGCCCGATTTTTCTAACGTTGAAAGGATACTCAATATACGAACTCTTGCCGGGTGAGCGAGCGCTTTCGCTAGAGTTGCCATTTGCTTTTCAGCTTCGGCATCACCATGTCCGATTGGCAGAGCACTGCCACCAGTTGTAGAGCAAGTTTCGTTCATATTGATGTTTCGCTTTCCATAATCGTTAAATGACGATTAATAGTAAGCCCATTTTATATAAGGGTCAATGTGATCTTTCAATTTGCTTCTAAATTGGATGTCAAAATCCATATTTATCATTGAAATTCAATAGACTAAGACTTAGATGAACCAAACCAGTATAACGGCCATTTTTGTTGTGAATCGCTGTTATTCAATAACGCACCAATACCGACCAAAGCGATGCTGCCGATTAATACTGGAGTAAATAAGAACGTCCAATCCACATGCGCAGTACCTGCTAAAGCTATCACAATAGGATTAGCGCCAGCAGGTGGGTGAACCGCTCGAAAGTATTGCATTAGCATGATGGATGAGCCGACGGCGATTGCCATGGTTAAATAGGAATCCCCAAAGCCATATAACGCGATTAGACCAACAGCAGCCGAAATAAAGTGGCCCGCAATGACGTTTCTAGGTTGAGCTAATGGCGATGTAGGCACCGCAAACAGCAGTACGCACGTCGCACCAAATGGAGCCATTAACCACGGGAACCCAGAGCTTTCTGCTAATAGGCACAAGGTTAAGATGCCCAGCGTACCGCCAATAAAACCTTTAATAAGCTGGCTAATGCTTGCTTTCGGAGGAAGGGCTCCACCACCAGATAGTTTACCGATCATAATCATTTCCTCTTGTTATCTCTTTTTATTGCAAGTGTACAGGTCTGTACTGTTTGATTTGAATGATACAGATCTGTACACTTCTTGCAACGAGAAAGTGAGCTCAGCTATTTCAGAGCGATTTTAAGGTTGATTAACGATGAGTAAAAAAGATCTGATTTTGGATGTAGCGGAGTCGCTATTTAATCAGTATGGCTATACCGCTGTTGGGGTAGATATGATTCGTGATGAGGCGGCGGTTTCCAAAACCTCCATGTACCGCCATTTTGGATCGAAGACCAAGCTGATTGAAGCCGTGTTGGAAAGGCGTCACCAGCGTTTCGAGTCGAGTTTAGAAGCGGCGCTATCATCAACTTCTGGGATACAAAAACAACTCGATGCGCTGTTAGATTGGCATCTTGCGTGGTTTGAACAACCTGACTTCAAAGGCTGCATGTTCATGCACGCCTTGGCGGAATTCAAAGAGTCCGAAGATGACATTGCGATGCTCTCGCGACAGCACAAGGCTTGGCTCAAGAGTACTATTTACAAAGTAGTCAGTGGTGGCGAAGAGGTAGACGTTGCAACATTAGAATTACGCAGTGAACCAGTCATGACCTTCATTGAAGGACTTATCGTGAGAAGTGAGTTTGGTGAGTTAGACGCGAGTGTGCATTCAAATAAAGAAGCTTGTCGAAAAGCACTGTATGCATTGGCAGCTTTAGACTTAACTTAGAATTAACTGATGAGGGTAGGTTGTGCCTACCCTCGCTGCACCGTTTCAGCAGCGTCGTGTTGGGTAATCAACTTCATTAAAGTGACTGATAGTTCTTGATGTAATCAAGTGTACGATCAGCGTATGTATGTGAACCCAACATCTCAGACAAACCACGAAGTGTCTTGTAAGGTTGAGATACCGCAACCATATTAATTAACCAAGATGGAATAGACCCTCCTGGGTCACTCAATACTTGATAAGAAATATGAGTTGTATTGTTGTTCAGGGGTGTGAGAACCCATCGTGATTCTAAATGAGCCACTCTGACCACACTTTTATCTTTATTTGGAAGGTAATTAGGCCTACCGTTTTGGTTAATTATGACGATTAATGTGTCGGGATCTTGCTCGATAAAGTTCTCGACAATGGCTTCGCGATCCGAGACGGGCCAAGGCGCTTTTGTATAAGTTTTAGTGACAGTGTGTACTTCACTAAAGTGGTCTATCTCTTCCATTTCATCAATGTTCTCTACCCATTGACTGCCTACTGAAGTATCAGTAAACAAAGCGATGATTGAAGTTAGATTGGCTTTGATATCAGCTTCTGCACGAAACTCCTTAAAGTCGTTACCTTCAATTTTTCGATTGTAGACTTCGATGCCTTGCTTATTACGTACGAGCTTCCACTCATTGCCATCCAACGCTAACACTGAAAAAGACGTCGCAACCATAATGAAAGTTAGAATCTTACTGATCACGACAGTGCTCGTCCTTTCCAAGAGATTTTATTGTTCTTTGATAAGCGATAACTGTTGAGAATCAACAAGCTTTGCAACGAAATCCCCAAAGGCACGGTTAGCGCATAACGAGCTGGTATAAAGAGCTCTTTGACCAAAATAAGATAAGTGACAATGGAAGCGAACAACATCAGAGCATTGATCGCTAAGGAATAGGCGTTGAATGATGAAGGGTCGCCGATGAAATAGTGAGTTGATACAAGCAGCATCACCGGGGCAGCCCATGCAATGATATTCGTTTTGATGAATGCACCGAGTACTTGGAATCTTGATTGGCAATTTACAATAAGATTCATGTTTTTGGAGAAACCCGCCCAAATCGAACCAAAGTCGGAATACATATGAGTACTCATGAGTTCGTCCGCAAAAGCCCAAAATGCTTTTAAACCGCATATCTTCATGAGCTTTGCAAAAGCGATGTCTTCGGATATCTCGCTGGCTACCGCAGTATGTCCACCTACCGCATCGTATGACTTTCGTGTAAAAAGCATGGCTTGGCCGTTAGCAATGGCGTCTGCTTTTGAATTGTCGTTTGCGTTCTTGAAGTTCATGTAAGACGCGATTGAAAGAAATATGCCGGGTAAGGTGATTTTCTCAACGGTTGATGTGAATGCTTGCCTAGGGTTGAACGACAGCAAATCCGTTTTGTGTCTTGAGGCGAAATTGATAACGCTCTGTAGCATCAAGGGTTCAGACTTTGTATCAGCATCGATGAAATACAAATACTCACCCGTTGCCTGCTGTGAGCCCACCATGCAAGCGTTGCTTTTCCCTAGCCAATTGGGTGGTAACTTCCTTCCCGATATGCAGCGAACGTTAACACTCGATGCGTCGATTAGCGTATCAACAATAGCCCTTGTCGAATCAGTAGAAAAATCATCAACCACGATGATTTCAAACCTGTCTTTTGGGTAGTTTTGCTTCATTAGCGAACTGAGGCTGGTCTCAATATTATCTTCTTCATTTCTCGCAGGGATAATAATGGACACGGTTGGCCACTTGGTTCGGTTCAACGAAATTTTAGGCGTAATGTGAACGCGATGGCGCGCTAAATTGGCAAGTGTGATTAAAAACTTGATGGTAACGATGCAAAACAAAGTCGAAGTGATAGCTAGAATCATGATTACAGTGGTCAACAAATAAAGTGATAGAGATCTAAGGAGCGTATAGCCTGGAGGGGTTTCGTTCACCTCTGGTATGTAGGACTCAATCATTCAAAGTGACATTTCGGTTAGCTCAGTTTTGCGTTTGAATCACATTTGAAGCGATTTATTAGAGCTCAGAAATAAGCATTGCATTCACTGGCTACTCTAGCGATATAATCGAACGTAGAACCGTTACGAAAGATAACAAAAAATCATAATTTACACTTTAATTTTTACTAATAGGTAAGCCCTGAAATGCCACAACAGAACATCAAATTTATCGCTGCTGATATGGACGGCACTCTGCTTAATGAACACGGAAAGTTAGACCCAGAATTTTTCAACCTTTACGAGCGCTTAGAAGCTCAAGACATTATTTTTGCTGCGGCATCGGGTCGTCAGTACTACAGCTTGATGGAAACCTTTGCCCCGCTAAAAGATCGCATGATGTTCGTTGCTGAAAACGGCACATTGGTGATGCATAAAGGCCAAGAGCTTTACAGCTGCTTACTTGATACTGATGCCATCAAAGAGATCATTAAAGAAGCTCGCGCGATTGAAGGTGCTCATGTGGTGCTATGTGGTAAGAAGTCTGCATACATCGAAACCAAAGATGAGCGTGCTCTAGCGGAGATCTCTAAGTACTACCACCGCCGTGAGCAAGTAGAAGATTTACTGGCGGTAGAAGACGATTTCATCAAGGTGGCTATCTGCCACTTCGACGGTTCACAAGAGAAAGTGAACCCAACTATTGATGCCAAATTCGGTGAGAACTACCAAGTGGTTGTGAGTGCGAAAATTTGGCTAGATGTGATGAACGCTGAAGCGTCAAAAGGTGCGGCGATTAAACATCTACAAAACACATTAGGTTTCACTTACGAGCAGACCATGAGCTTTGGTGATTACCTCAATGACTTGGAAATGCTTAAAGAGAGCTTCCACTCTTACGCGATGGAAAACGCACATCCAAAGCTGAAAGAGATCGCTCGTTTTGGCGCGCCAAGTAACGTGGATGCAGGTGTATTCCAAGTGCTTGAGAAGCTGCTAGCGTAACGCTCTTAAGCTCCAACAGATTTTTATGAAAGCCAACTCGTGAACATGAGTTGGCTTTTTTGTTGGCTACAGATCCAGTTAGTTAAATTTGAACGATTGTTCAGGTTGTTGTAGTCTGAAGATAAATTGGATGCCTGCTTATACAGCGGACATGCCTTATCAATGATCATTTGGAATGACGATGAGCAAGAAACTTCAACTCGATATTATTTCTGACGTAATGTGCCCGTGGTGCGTGGTCGGTTACAAAAACTTAGAGCAAGCTATTGCTGAGCTTGGCTTAGCAGAGCAAATTGAACTTGAATGGCAGCCGTTTGAGCTCAATCCTGATATGCCGCAAGAGGGTGAAAACCTGCGCGATCACATCATGAGAAAATACGGCTCTAGTGCGGAAGAGAGCCAAAGTTCGCGTGAGCAACTTGCGGCGCGTGGCAAATCGGTTGGTTTCGATTTCAATTTCTATGACAGCATGAGAATGGTCAATTCACGTCATCTACATGTACTTCTCGATTTTGCACTAGCGCACGGTAAACAGACTGAGTTAAAGCTACGCTTCTTTACCGCTCACTTCACAGAGCAAAAAGATCTGTCTGATCTTGAGGTCATCGCACAAGAACTTGAAGCGGTTGGGCTAGATTCAACGAATGCATTGAAACGCCTAAAGAACACCGACAACTTGAAGAAAATTGAGGCGCAAGAGTTTGAATGGCAACGCATGGGGATCTCAGCTGTTCCTACTGTGGTGTTCAATCGTAAGAGTGCAGTAACGGGCGCGCAGACGATAGAAACATATAAGCAGATTCTTCAAGAGCTTATTGCTGAATCATAAACGGATCATTGGTATCAATTAGAGTCTGAATTACATGGAATCATTGTCACTCGCCCAAGCGCAAAAAATGGTATTGCTTTCGCAAAAATTGCCACCTAAGAATCTACCCCCAAAGAAGCAACGTAATAGTGGCGCTTTGGCGAACACGTTGTCTGCGATTGAAAACCTTGGCTATGTGCAAATTGATACCATTTCTGTGATTCAGCGAGCACACCATCATACGTTGTGGAATCGCAATCAAGACTACAAGCTTGATCATCTCGACAAGCTGCTAGAGCGTCGAGAAGTGTTTGAGTATTGGTCGCACGCCGCCGCGTATTTACCCATGCGTGACTACCGTTTCAGCCTGCATCGAAAGAACGGGTTTACGAGCGGTAAGCTTAAACATTGGTATAAAAAGGATGACGCACTGATGGCTCATGTTCTCAAACGTATTGAGAATGAAGGGCCGTTGATGGCGAAAGACTTTGAAGGGGATAGGCCAAACCCCGGCGGGTGGGGCGCTAAACCGGCCAAGCAAGCATTAGAAACCTTGTTCATGCAAGGCGACTTAATGGTGCCAAGCCGAGTGAACTTCCATAAGGTGTATGACCTAACCGAGCGAGTTTTGCCAAGCGGAATTGATACCTCTGAGCCGACTGAAAAAGAGTACATCGAGCATTTGATAACACGTTATTTAGAGGCTAACGGAGTTGGAATAGCGTCGGAAATGAGTTACCTGCTTAAGAACACTAAGCCTCTGATTCAGAAAACACTCCAACAGATGCTTGAAGATAAGCAGGTGCTGAAAGTGGAGATTCAAGGTTGTGATTATTATGTCCTGCCTGATGCGTTTGATCTGCTGAATCAACCCCTTTCCAGAACCAAGCTAAAGATACTGTCTCCGTTTGATAACCTGTTGATTCAACGAAAGCGAATGCAATCATTGTTCAACTTTGACTACCTCCTTGAGTGCTATGTGCCAGAGGCCAAGCGTCAGTTTGGTTACTTTAGTTTGCCGATTCTATGGCAAGGTAAGCTGGTGGCGCGAATGGATTGTAAGGTCGATAGGAAGACCCGTTTACTCAATATTCGTAACTTGGTTGTTGAAGACAAAGTTAAAAGTCATGAGTCATTGATTCACGCTTTGTGCGAAGAACTTAAACACTTCATGGTGTTCAACCAATGTGATGAGATGACCGTCCATAACACCACACCTTCTGATCTTGGCAAACGCTTGATGAGCCATTGGCAAACAGTCTAGCGGTCTTTGTTGTTTAGAAAGCGCTTAGTTACTCAGAAAGAGCGGCTAATAAAAACTCGACAAAAGTTCGGTTCTTTAAGGAAAGTTGCTTAGTTTTGTAGAGCAAGTGAATCGGCTTTGGTAACGGCGCCATGCCGGGCAAGATCTCCAATAGCGCGCCACGGTCAATCTCTTCTGCGACCAAGATAGTCGGCTGCAACAACACGCCCACACCTTGTAGAGCGGCGTATCGCAACACATCACCATTATTCGACATCAAGCGCACACGCTCTTTATTCGGTGTGGCGTGAGGGGCTTGGCTGCTGTAACTGAACCCAAGTGATGGATGCTGCGCCAAGTCTTCTAATACTCTGATTTCAGCATGTTGGTTAAGGTAATCGGGCGCCGCGCAATAACACATCTTATAGTCCCCTAAATACCTTGCGACCAAGCTTGAATCGGACAGGTCGCCAATTCGCACAATCAGGTCAATGTCGGATGAATAAGGGTCGACAAGGTCATTATTCAACATCAGCTCAACGTTGATGGTTGGGTGATGTGCGAGAAATTTGGCCACGATAGGGGCGAGCACCTTGTTGCCGTAGGTGACGGGGCAGTTAATTTTTACTGTGCCTTGCGGTTGATTTTCCAAGGTTTGAATGAGGTTTTCAGCATTGCTGATGTCTTCGAGAATTCGCTTACATTCTCGGTAATAAAGCTGCCCTGAATCGGTTAACGATTGCTTACGCGTGGTGCGGTGGATCAGCTGAGAGTTCAAACTGGTTTCTAAGGAATGGACATGCTTACTGATCATGGTCGCCGACAAGTTGAAGTGGTTTGCGGCGCTACGAAAGCTGCCTTGTTCCACTACGTAGACGAAGACTTTCATGCTGGTTAACTTATCCATTGAACACTCTTGGTTGATAAACAATAAACAAAAGGTGAGTTTATCAATTATTAGGGGTTAATTATATTAATGGCAAACCGATAATTAACTAAAATAAGAGCGTGAAATGCCTCAAACGAATGAAACCATCTTTGTTACTGCCGAACTTAAGATCAAAACCAACATAGAGCGAGCTGCTGCGATCGAAGCTATCGAACAGTTTTGTTTAGACATGCAAAGCGAACCGGGCTGCCTACAAGCGATTGCAACCTATGATCAAAACCAAAGCGATCGTGTGATCTTGCTTGAGCAATACGCTAACCGTGAAGCGATCAATCATCACTTTGTGATGTCTCATACCCAAGCGTTTATTGAGCGTGACATTACGGGATTAGTGCAAGCATTCGAAACGCAACGTGGACCTATCAAAGCACAAGAGCAGGAGATCTAAGACATGAAATGGGGAATCCTAGGAACCAGCTTTATCTCAGGCGTAATGGCGGATGCGATCAAAGGCGATGCTCAAAGCGAGCTGTATGCCGTTGCTGGTCGTACTGAAAAAACACTTAACGAGTTTGCTGCCCAATACCAACCAACACGAACCTTCAACAGCTATGACGCCTTGATTGAAGATGAGTCAGTCGACATCATCTACATTGCTCTGCCAAACCATGTTCATCATGAGTATGTGATTAAAGCGGCTCAAAAAGGCAAAGCGATCTTGTGTGAAAAGTCTCTGTCGGTTGATATGGAAAAAACCGAGCAAGCTTTGCAAGCGGTGAAAGAAGCGGACGTATTCTTTGCTGAAGGTCTGATGTACTTAAACCATCCACTCATCGCCAAGCTTCATCAAGAACTAGCAACCGGTGAGATTGGCGAAGTGCGATCAATTCAAGGTTCATACGTTGCGGCGATTGATCAGTTCGTTAATCCTGCAAGTAAAGGCGCGTTGTACAACCTGGGTTGTTACCCAATGTCTTTGATTCACTCTGTCGCACAACAACAGTTTGGTGAGAGTGTGTTTGATGATGTGCAGATCTCAGCAATCGGCCGACGAGGCGAAGATGGCAATATCTGTGAGTCGTCGGCGATGATGCGTTTCAACGGCAGTTTTACCGCGCAAATCCACACTGCTGAAGATCACGGCTTAAAGCATGGTTTTACGATCCTAGGTAGCAAAGGCTGTATCACGCTAGATACTAATCCATGGCTACCGACGGCAGAAAACACGTTTACCGTAGAGATCTATGAGACGTCGATACGTGAAGTGAAAGTCGAAGCGCAAGGCGATGGTTTCCATTATCAAGTGCGCAATATCCGCCAAGCGGTTGAGCAAGGTGACACACAACTTGCTGCACCGATGGCGACTCAGCAAGACTCTCGCGTAATCATGAAGTTACTGACTGATTGGGAACAAGCGGCGAGCTAACATCGTCGTAAATTCTATATTCGCCTCATGTATGATTGCCTCGTAAGCGATCAAACATGAGGCGTTTCCTCTATATCTTCTAGTCGACTCTCCCAATAAATACTTTGCATTTGAAACCGCCACAGTGTCCAATATCAGGTAGTACAAAACTGACCGAAAAACCTTATTTTTTAAGGTGTTAAATAGGACCTTTGCCGCATGCGTAAATCAGATAAGAAAATCGAGAATCAAATCAGAGACGTGTTAACTGACGTTTGTGAAGACACGCTGAAAGGCTTCAACGGTTTTTTGTGGGTGACTCACTCGGTCAACTTCTCTTCATTCCCGCAAAGTTTGAAAATCGTCTGCGTATTCGATACCAACCAAGATAGAACGAACTTCTTAAATGGCGAAGGTCAACAGAGTGTCTCTGGCGCTATCCAACAAGCGTTCAATCAGGTTGGTATTCAACTGAAGAACATCGATAAGCACGTTAGCTTCGATACACAAGAAAATTGTGACCGTGACCATCAAGGGAAGTGGAACAAAAGGCTTTAATAAGCGGTAGCGTTAGGTGTAAAGCGATCTAAAGAGACGAAAGCCTACGCGAAGTAGGCTTTGTTATTGTATTTACTCTTGTTACTTAATTGCAGTACAGAAGCTGACGTCTGAATGCTGAGTTTGCGGATCGTAGCTGTGGTAGAGCTCAAAACAAGGTCGGTCTTCGGTTTCAATGCCGGATTCAATGACGTTACTCATTAAATCATCCCATGCTTTTGCATATTGACCGACTTCGGTGATCGTTTGTCTCATCACCGCATATTGCCCACCGGGAAAATCTTTTAATTCGATCCCACTTGGCACTTCAGTGTCGTCTGAAACCATCAAGCAGATGTCTGTTCGGCACTTATCTGTCGGAGTGATTTCTGGATTGTCATGATAGATAAAGATGCAACTATTACTCGCTAGTCCTTTCATTTCTGCCCATTGATAAAGACGACCGCTTGGCTCTTCATAGCCTTGTCCATAGGGGCCTGTCACTCGTACATACGCCAGTTTTGATGCTTCAAATTGTTGCGTTTTCATTGTCATACTCCATGTTGAAAGTTCGGAGTTAGTATATGAATTGCCGTCAGTTGCATCGTTTCCATTCTTGCGCAATGAGTGTCCAATCTTGCTATTTCGAGTTAGCTCGCTGAACGCTTGGTAATCTTCGCAATCGCGAAATGCACTCGGTGTTACACCGAAATGTTGTTTGAATGCCTTGGCAAAGCTCTGAGACGATGAAAAGCCATAATCCAATGCGACGTTAATAATAGGTTGTTTGGATTTGAAGAGATCATTGGCTGCCGCTTCGAGTCTCAATCGTCTGATGAAATCAGCAAGTGTCTCACCCTGAACAGCCTTAAAAGTACGATGAAAATGGTAGGGTGAAAAGTTGGCTAACGCCGCGACTTCTGGCAGGTTCAATGGCTCGTTAAAGCGTTTTTCTAGATAACGGATAACGGGAATCAGCCGTTTGTGATAGTCAACTTTCATTGCTTTGCTCGCCTGTCTTGGCTTGATTATTGGTATTAGACAGTGAGCCTAACCTATTCAAATTGAGTTTCAATATTCACAGTGTAAAGGTGAGATTGGGTACCGGAAATCACAGTATGTTTATGAGGGGACCAGATCGTTTAGGTGTTCTACAGAAGAAAAAGAAAACTGGTTGGGTAGATAGCCGAGCCATTAAAGGCTCGCACATCCAATTATTTGATGACTATTATGCCGGAGCGTTAATTACTTCAATACCTTTGTCATTTAACTCTTCAATTACGCTGCTTGGGAGATTGGTATCGGTAATGACACCATCAAGTGACTCCATATCAAGTGCGTGAAAGCTTGCTACTCGACCATATTTGGTGGAATCCGAGATCAAGTAATTGGTTTGGGCTGATTTTACAATCGCCTTTTTCACTAATACTTTATTTTCGTTTGGTGTCGATAAGCCTTTTAAGCTCCAAGAAGAAGAAGAAATAAACGCAATATCAATATTCATCCCTGCCAAGAACTCAGCTACTTTGCCCCCAATACTCGATTGGTTCTCTCGATCGACTTTACCACCTGTATGATAAATCTCGCATGGTGAGTGGTTCATTAAATAAGCCGCGATTGAGAAGTCATTGGTGATGATTAACAGATCTTCACGTGTTGCTAACTGATGGGCGATTTCCAATGAAGTCGTTCCAGCATCTAAATAGACAGTGGCATCTTTTTCGATAAGTTGGGCAGCAAGCTTACCAATTTGGACCTTTTCGTTTGCTTGCTGTTCTACTTTAGCATCATGAGACAGCTCGCGATGCAAGGCTTGAGCTAATTGGACCCCTCCAGATACTGAAACGACTTTTCCAGAAGCTTCCAGCTTTACTATGTCTCGACGAATGGTCATGTGTGACACGTCGAGCTGTTCGACTAACTCAGAAATACTAATCACTTCTTGGTGTGATAACAGTGACAAAATGGTTCTCTGACGCTCTGCTGGAATCATGGTTTTCTTCTATGTTCTTGTTTTTCATCATCCTAACAACCTTTACCTTGTTTGTGAAGATCTGTGAACTTATGTCCCTTTTTGAACTTTAAAGTGTGATAGCTGCCTTTTACGTGAATTTGTGCTGCCTCTAAAGGGCTAAATTGAGTTCGCGTGTTAAGTTTTGTTAAAAATGTGACTTATCACTAAGTCATCGGTAGGTGCTTCACATATAATCACAAACATAAACAAGAATTAACAAAATTAAAATGTACGAAATTACCAAGAAGGCATTGATATTATGAGTGAAGTTCAATCTGTCGGAGTGATCGGTTTAGGTTCAATGGGAATGGGCGCAGCGAAATCGTGTGTACGTGCTGGCCTTGATGTCTATGGTTTTGACCTAAATGCTCAAGCACTAGAAGAACTGGGTTCGTTTGGTGCAAAAGCGGTATCGACGAATGCTGTCGAGTTTGCAGATCAACTTGATTCGGTATTGGTGTTGGTTGTGAACGCACAACAAGTGAACACAGTTTTGTTTAAGACTGGCCTTGCTGCGGCACTAAAGCCAAATACTCCAGTGATGGTGTCCGCAACGATCTCTGCTGAAGATGCAAAACAAATTGAAGCCCAGCTCGCTGAGCATAAGCTTGTAATGCTTGATGCTCCGGTATCTGGCGGTGCGGTGAAAGCGGAAGCTGGTGAGATGACGATCATGGCATCGGGTGCTCAAGGCACATTCGACACGCTTGCTCCTGTTCTTAATGCAACAGCTGCTAAGGTTTACAATATCGGCGAAGCGATTGGACTTGGCGCGACTGTGAAGATTATTCACCAGTTACTTGCAGGTGTTCACATTGCTGCAGGCGCGGAAGCGATGGCATTAGCGGCACGCGCAAACATCCCTCTAGATCTGATGTACGACGTAGTAACCAATGCGGCGGGCAATTCTTGGATGTTCGAGAACCGCATGAAGCACGTTGTTGATGGTGACTACTCTCCAAAATCTATGGTCGATATCTTTGTTAAGGATTTGAACTTAGTCGCGGATACCGCTCAAGACCTGAAATTCCCACTTCCACTATCGAGTGCAGCACTGAATATGTTCGTGAGTGCGAGTAATGCTGGCTTTGGCCAAGAAGACGACAGCGCTGTGATAAAAGTATTCCAAGGTATTGATCTGCCGGGTGTAACCCCGTCAAAGGTGGAGAAGTAATTATGTTATTAGGTGTAATTGCGGACGACTTCACTGGTGCAACAGACATTGCAGGTTTCTTGGTTGAAAACGGTATGCGCACTGTTCAACTGAATGGGATTCCAACGGGAGAGTTTGACGCATCAGCAGATGCTGTGGTTATCAGCCTTAAATCTCGCTCTTGCCCAGTTGACGAAGCGGTGACGGATTCGGTTACTGCGCTTAAATGGCTTCAATCTCAAGGTTGCCAACAGTTTTACTTTAAATACTGCTCAACGTTCGACAGTACCGCTGAGGGCAATATTGGCCCTGTAACTGATGCGCTTTTGACTGAGCTTGGAGAATCTTTCACTATCGTTTGCCCTGCATTGCCAGTAAATGGTCGCACGGTTTACAACGGCCACTTGTTTGTTTTTGGTGAGCTATTAAGTGATTCAGGTATGCGTAATCACCCTGTTACACCAATGACGGATTCAAGTGTGGTTCGAATGATGGATGCACAATCAGAGGGTGTTTCTGGCTTGGTTAACTTCCAAACCATTGAACAGGGCTCTGATGCAGTCACCTCTCGTTTTAACGAACTCCAAGCTCAAGGCTGTCGCTACGCCGTGGTAGACGCATTCAATGCGCAGCACCTAGTCACGTTAGGACAGGCTGCTAAATCATTAAAGCTAATTACTGGTGGTTCAGGTTTAGCTGCGGGTATCGCTAAAAATTGGACAGAACATCTAGCTGACCAAAGTGATGCAAAACATGCAGGCAGCCCAGTAAAAGGACCAACCGTTGTGTTCTCTGGTTCTTGTTCTGTGATGACTAACCAACAAGTTGCGGTATACAAGCAGCTTGCTCCTCACTTTGCTATCGATGTGAAGGTTTGCTTAACCAATGATCAATACGCCAATGAAGTGTTCGATTGGGTAATGACCAACAGCCAAGGAGATTTTGCTCCTTTGGTTTATGCAACGGCAGACGCTGCTGAGCTTAAAGCTATTCAAGAAGAATACGGTGCACACGCTTCAAGCCATGCCGTTGAACAATTTTTTAGTCAACTCGCTATCAAACTACAACAACATGGCGTGAAAAACTTCATCGTTGCTGGTGGTGAAACATCAGGCGTCGTGACGCAAAGCCTAGCTGTGAAAGGTTTTCATATTGGCCCTCAAATCGCACCAGGTGTGCCTTGGGTTAAATCGGTTGAAGGTAAGCTTTCTCTGGCTCTTAAGTCAGGCAATTTTGGTGACGAAAACTTCTTTGCTAAAGCACAGTCATTTTTTCTATAGGTGGTGATTCGATGAGTAATGATTTAATGAACGAACAGCCACTCTTGAGCGAACAGCAGTTGCGCGAACAAATGGTCACGCTCGCTCGTTCAATGTTCGAACGAGGTTACGCCACAGGTGGCGCAGGTAACCTATCTATCAAATTGCCAAATGGACATTTTCTAGCAACACCAACAGGTTCTTCATTTGGTCGTCTTGTAGCTGAGGAATTGTCGGTTGTCGATATCGATGGCAACCATATATCAGGTAAGAAGCCATCAAAAGAAGCCGCGTTCCACTTAGCGATTTATAGAAACAATGCAGAGTGCAATGCGATTGTGCACCTGCACTCTACATACCTAACTGCACTGTCTTGCCTTGAAGGGCTAGATCGTAACAACGCGATTAAGGCTTTCACACCGTATTTCGTGATGAGAATTGGTGAGTTACCAGTGATTCCTTACCTACGCCCCGGTGACCCACAAATCGCTGAAGAATTGGCAAAGCGAGCGGGCGACTACCGAGCATTTTTGTTGGCGAATCACGGCCCAGTAGTAACAGGCACTGACTTTGTTGATGCCGTTGATAACGCTGAAGAGCTAGAAGAGACCGCCAAATTAGCATTCTTATTGAAAGGAAATGATATCCGTTATCTAACGGACGAAGAAGTGATGGATTTAAAAGGGAGAGGCAAATAATGGCTAAGTTCGCAGCAAACTTAACGATGTTATTCACAGAAGTACCATTTCTAGATCGTTTTGATAAGGCACACAAAGCCGGTTTCAAAGCAGTTGAATACCTATTCCCTTATGCATTTGAGGTCGAAGAGCTTGCAGAAAAAATGCAGGAATTTGGTTTTGAACAAGCACTTTTTAATATGCCTCCAGGCGATTGGGACGCAGGCGAACGTGGCTTTGCAGCGATTCCTGGCCGTGAAGATGAGTTTAAAGCCAGTGTTGATACCGCACTTATGTACGCTAAAGCGCTGAACTGCAAAAAAGTCCATGCGATGTCGGGTCTACATGATGCGAACTTCACGAGACAACAACACGTTGAAACCTTCATCTCGAATATTCGTTTTGCCGCAGATAAGTTTGCTGAGCAAGGCATTGAATTGATGATTGAACCGCTGAATAGCCGTGATGTTCCTAATTACTTCGTGGCTCACCAACGTGATGCTGTCGAACTTATTAAGCTGGTCGATAGGTCAAATGTGAAACTGCAACTCGACCTGTACCACGCGCAAATCATGGATGGCGACTTAAGTACTTTGATTCGCGAAGTTGCTGCTTATACCGGCCATATTCAAATCGCTTCTGTACCAGAAAGGCACGAACCATCGGAAGGCGAGCTGAATTATCCACATTTATTTAATGTTCTAGATGATTCAGGTTACCAAGGATGGATTGGTTGTGAATACAACCCCAAAAATACAACTGAAGCTGGTTTGGAATGGGTTAAACCGTATTTATAGACGCAGCCAGCACGAGCCTTTAAGGCAGATTTGAACTCGTAAAAATAAGATAAAGCGGCCAAAACAAAAAGTCGCTGTACAACAAAGTGCAGCGGGAGGCGCACCTATGTCTCTCGTTTGCAAACCCTACACAACAAAAATAGACACAAAAAGGAATACACAATGGACGGAGCACTGATAGGCATTGTAATTGGCATTTTAGCCATGATGGGCATGATCATAAAAACAAGAATCCCAGTGGCGCTTGCTATGATTATCGCAAGCATCATCATGGGTCTGTTTGCTGGGATGGCACCCACTGAACTTATTAATGCAATCAAAGCGGGCTTTGGTGGCGTTCTTGGTGGTATTGGTTTAATTATCGCGTTTGGCGTGATTATGGGCGCATGTTTTGAGCGTTCTGGCGCTGCTGTAAGAATGGCAAAAACGTTTGTAAAGCTATGTGGTAAAGGTCGTGAAGACTTGGCACTTGGTTTCACAGGTGTACTTGTCGCTATCCCAGTATTCTGTGACTCTGCGTACATTATTTTACACTCGCTTGTTCGCGCAATTTCACGTGATACAGGTAAGTCAGCGGTAGGTTTAGGGGTGACACTGGCACTTGGCCTACTGATCACCCACGCACTTGTTCCACCAACACCGGGGCCAGTTGCTGTTGCGGGTATTCTAGGCGTTGACCTAGGTGAGTACATGATGTGGGGTTTGATGGTATCTATCCCTATGATGTTGCTTTCTATGATTTACATTCGCCGCGTGGGCAATGAATACTACCGTGTACCAAACGGTGAAACATGGATTACTAACCAAGCTGATTGGGCAAACCTAGAAAAAGTAAAAGAGACGGATGACAAAGAACTGCCAAGTAACTTCTTATCATTTGGTCCAATCCTTCTTCCAATCGCCTTTATCCTAATCAACACACTTGTTGGTCAGGGTGACAGCGCAATGCACACTGTGATCTCTTTAATTGGTAATCCTGTAGTTGCAGTTGGTATTGGTGTTCTTATGGCGCTATACGGTCTTACTCGCCATATTGAGCGTAAAGACATGGTTAGCTCTATGGATGATGCTCTGTCTACTACGGGGCTAATTCTTGTAGTGACTGGTTGTGGTGGCGCAATGGGGGCCGTACTTAAAGCATCAGGTGCTGGTCCTCAAGTAGCAGAAGCGATTGCAAGCAGCGGTATTCCTCCATTATTAGTTCCGCTAGCCATCGCATCAATGCTTCGCTTAATCCAAGGTTCAGCAACGGCATCAATGATGGTGGCAGCAACGATGACACTGCCTCTAGTTGAAACGTTAGGTCTAGACCCTGTGTTCGTTGCACTAGCTTGTGCGGTAGGCCCGGTTGGCTTCTCTCATTTGAACGACTCTTACTTCCATATTATCAACCGTACCTTAGGTATTACTGAACTTGCTGACCAAATCAAAATCTGGTCTGTATCTTCAACCGTAGCATGGGCAATTGGTGCAAGTATCATAATGATTCTAAACCTAGTCTTTGGTAAAGGCGGCACGTTGATCGACCCACTGATTCCAATTGCGGTCCTAGGCGCTGTATTTGTATGGCTAAAAAGCAAAGAGAAATCACAAGTAAAGACAGCCGTTACTAACTAATACTGCTTACCTTTATATACTGCCCCTATTAAGTGATTAGCTTGCTGATCTTCAATAGGGGCATTTTTGGATCGGGCACTCATCAAACCTAATATTCTTTTGGATCTCTCAGTATGAAAATTGTTATTGCACCAGACTCGTTTAAAGAATCTTTATCGGCTGTATCGGTGGCGGCGTGTATTGAAAAGGGCTTTCGTGAAATCTTCCCTGACGCTGAATACGTGACCTTACCTCTGGCCGATGGCGGTGAAGGTACGGTAGATGTATTGCTACAAGGTTTAGCAGGACAAAAGCGAATCCATCAAGTGGAAGGGCCATTGGGCGCATTGGTTAATGCTGAATGGGCGATGCTTGAACCATCCGATCGCAACCCGAACAAAACGGCATTGATTGAAATAGCTGCTGCATCGGGCTTGGATTTATTGAAACCAGAGCAGCGTGTTCCGTTGATTGCTTCTTCATTCGGCACAGGGCAATTGATTTTGGAAGCGATAGAGCAGGGTGCTCAAACCATCATTCTTGGATTGGGTGGCAGTGCGACCAATGATGGTGGAACGGGTATTGTTCAGGCGCTTGGTGGTAGCTTGTTGGACAGCAAAGGACAAGAACTGAGTAGGGGTGGTGCTGCACTTGCAGAACTCGCATCAATAGAACTTACCAGCTTAGATTCGCGCTGTGCTGGTATCGAGTTGATCGTCGCGTGCGATGTTGATAATCCACTGTGTGGTGACAACGGTGCTAGCCACGTATTCGGCCCACAAAAAGGGGCGACGCCTGAACAAGTCTTACTGCTTGATAAGGCGCTAGCGAATTTTGCTCAAATCTCAGAAAAGCAAGGTTGTGTTGGTGATGAACCCGTTCACAGCCGCACGGGGTATGGCGCGGCTGGTGGCACGCCGATGGGACTTGGTCTGCTATTTAATATGCAGATTAAACCGGGGATTGAGATGGTGCTTGATGTTCTTCAAGCCGATGAAGTACTGAAAGGTGCTGACCTTGTGATTACTGGCGAAGGGCAAATGGACAACCAAACGCTACAGGGAAAAACACCTTATGGCATTGCTAAACGTGCGAGCTTACAAGGTATTCCCACCATAGGAATTGCAGGATCTTTAGGTACTGAAGTCGAAGCTTTATATGGTGAAATGAGCAGCTTGTTCGGGACGGTTCGTTCTCCTCAGTCACTTGACCAAGTTCTGCAGGAGGCTGAAATGAATCTAACCAGAACGGCAAGAAATATAGCAGCGACGCTCAAGCTAGGAAGAAAGATACTGAGCTAATCAGTGTGTCACATCGTGGTTTCTAAGTTGGCCGATTAATAGGTTTTATAGATTATAACGATAAATACAAACGATTATATTTTATGCCATTAGAGGTCTATTCTATATCCATAGTATTTTAGGGGCTTTTGAAAGGAAGCCAGTATAAATATCAAGGTGCACTCACTATTGCTGCACCTTTGGACCTTAAGGAATAGATCATGAGTAAAAAACTAACTACGGCTGCGGGTTGTCCTGTTGCTCATAACCAGAATGTTCAAACTGCGGGTAAGCGCGGTCCTCAACTTCTTCAAGATGTTTGGTTTTTAGAAAAGATGGCGCATTTTGACCGCGAAGTCATTCCAGAGCGTCGTATGCACGCGAAAGGTTCAGGCGCTTACGGCACATTTACTGTTACGCACGACATTACCAAATACACCAAGGCAAAACTGTTTTCTGAAATAGGTAAACAGACCGACCTGTTTGCACGTTTTACAACAGTTGCGGGTGAGCGTGGTGCCGCTGATGCTGAGCGTGATATCCGCGGCTTTGCATTGAAGTTTTATACTGAAGAAGGCAACTGGGATATGGTGGGTAACAACACGCCAGTATTCTTCCTTCGTGATCCTCTTAAGTTCCCAGACTTAAACCACGCGGTTAAGCGTGACCCTCGCACCAATATGCGCAGCGCGAAGAACAACTGGGATTTCTGGACTTCTTTGCCGGAAGCTCTACACCAAATCACTATCGTGATGAGTGACCGTGGTATCCCTGCGACTTACCGTCACATGCATGGTTTTGGTAGCCACACGTTCAGTTTTATTAACGCAGACAACGAGCGTTTCTGGGTGAAATTCCACTTCAAATCTCAGCAAGGTATTAAAAACCTGTCTGATGCAGAAGCCGGACAATTAATCGGTAATGATCGCGAAAGCCACCAACGCGACTTGTTAGACAGTATCGACAACCAAGACTTCCCTAAATGGACGTTGAAAGTGCAAGTGATGCCAGAAGCGGATGCAGCGAAAGTGTCTTATAACCCGTTCGATTTGACTAAGATCTGGCCTCATGCGGATTACCCATTAATTGAAGTGGGTGAGTTTGAATTGAACCGTAACCCACAAAACTTCTTCGCTGAAGTTGAGCAGTCGGCATTCAATCCTGCCAACGTGGTTCCGGGTATCAGCTTCTCACCAGACAAGATGCTGCAAGGTCGTTTGTTTGCTTATGGTGATGCGCAGCGTTACCGTTTGGGTGTTAACCATCAGCATATCCCAGTGAACGCACCTCGTTGCCCTGTACACAGCTACCACCGTGATGGTGCGATGCGTGTTGATGGTAACTTTGGTAGCACATTGGGTTATGAGCCAAACAACGAAGGTCAATGGGCTGAGCAACCAGATTTCGCTGAACCAGCATTGAACCTCGATGGTGCTGCAGCGCACTGGGATCACCGTGAAGATGAAGATTACTTCTCGCAACCGGGTGACTTGTTCCGCCTAATGACACCAGAGAAGCAAGCGATTCTGTTTGATAACACTGCTCGTAACCTAGGCGGCGTACCAAAAGAGATTCAATTGCGTCACCTAAGACACTGTTACAAAGCAGACCCTGCATACGGTGAAGGCATTGGTAAACTGCTTGAAATCGACGTGAGCGAATTTAAGTCGTAATTAATCATCTTGATTCGTTAATCGAAAGGCCGTTGAGTGAATCACTCGATGGCCTTTTTTGATCTCGCTGATCATCAAGCAACCCTAAATCATTGAAAAGTTGAACTATTCACTTTGATAGTTTTTACCTATCGAATTGATAAATTTATCCCATTATCTTTGTAAGAACGATCGGATTATTCTACGACTATCAGTTTATAAAGTAGAAGAATTTGAGATGAATAAGAGCGCATTAATCGTTGAAGGTGGGGCAATGAGAGGCATTTTTGCTGCCGGAGTTTTAGACGCCTTTATGCAAGACGATTTCCGTCCTTATGACTTTGCCATCGGCGTATCTGCAGGTGTGTCGAATCTGGTTGGTTACTTATCTCATGCACCAAAACGCAGTTATGATGTGATCACCACGATGGCGACCGACAAAACTTTCTTTAATCCAACTCGCTTTGCTAAAGGCGGTAACTTGGTGGACGTGAAGTGGTTGTGGGATGAGTCTAACCAACGTTATCCACTCGATTGTGGTGAGCTGTTTTCAAGTATCCCACTCATTGCTGCTGTAACAAACGTCGATACAGGCAGTGCAGACTACTACCATATCAAGCCAGAAAACCTCTCTAACGTGGTGGAAGCGACAACCGCTTTACCTATCGCTTATCGTGAAACGCCGTGCTTCTCTGGTGGTTGTTATACCGATGGTGGCGTAGCCGATTCAATTCCGGTGCGTGAAGCATACCGACGTGGTGCGCGAGACATTACCGTGATTCTTTCTCATCCTTTGAGTTACCGAATGAAGCCTCAAAAGCACCAATGGATGCTGAAAAAACTATTAAAGAAATTCCCTAACATTGCAGAATCGATGGCAGTGCGTGCTGAAAACTATAACCAGTCTTTGGAGTTCATTCGTAACCCTCCAAAAGATGCGACCATCAAGGTGATTGCGCCGCCAGAAGCGTTTGCGGTTAAGCGACTCACTATGGATCAAACTGTTTTGGATACAGGTTATCAAATGGGTGTGAAGGCTGGCGCAGAGCATCTGGCCATTCGTAAAGGCATTTATGGTTTGGATACCGAGGATTGTCATTTCTGCGTCTAGGAACGGTTTTAGAATACTGGATAAACGAAAAAGCCACGCTGTTCACTTAGGAATAGCGTGGCTTTGTGTTTGTAGATCTGGTCTGTTATTAACTCAGCCAGCTATTAACTCAATCTGTTATTAAACGAGTTCGTTGCCGCTGGTGTTGCCAGTAAAGAAGGCATCGACGCTGGTGAGCGTTGTATTGGCGATGTTGAACAGAGCATCTTTAGTCAAGAAGGCTTGGTGACCAGTGAACAATACGTTGTGACAAGCGGATAGGCGACGGAATACGTCATCGACAATCACGTCGTTAGATTTGTCTTGGAAGAACAACTCTTTCTCATTGTCGTAAACATCAAGACCAAGCGCGCCGATTTTGCTTTGTTTGAGTGCTTCAATTGCAGCAGTTGAATCCAGCAGTTCACCACGACTGGTGTTGACGATCATCACGCCATCTTTCATTTTGCCAAATGCCGTTGCATCCAACAGGTGGTAGTTCTCTTTACTCATTGGGCAATGCAAAGAAATCACGTCAGATTCTTGGTAAAGCTCGTCGAGTTCGACGTATTTAGCACCCAGCTCTTTTGCCAATGGGTTCGGGTACGGGTCGTAGCACAAGATGTTCATGCCTAAACCTTTCAGAATACGCATCGTCGCTAAGCCAATCTTTCCTGAACCAATTACACCAACGGTTTTACCGTGGAAGTTGAAGCCAACTAGTCCCTCAAGAGAGAAGTTCGCATCACGAGTACGTTGGTATGCTTTGTGCAACTTGCGGTTCAAACACATCATCATACCGACGGTGTGTTCTGCTACAGACTCGGGAGAATAAGCAGGAACGCGAACCACTTGCAGACCAAACTCTTTGGCTGCGTCTAAGTCGACTTTATCAAAGCCCGCGCAGCGCATCGCAATCAGCTTAGTGCCGCCTTTTGCTAGAATCTCTAGCACATCTCGCGATAGGTCATCGTTTACAAACGCACAAACGACTTCGTTGTCGTGCGCCATTTTTGCTGTTGTTGTAGTGAGTCGAAAATCGTGAAAATGGAACTCGGCGTTGAGTTCGCCTTTTGCAAGTTCAAATGATTTTTCGTCGTATGATTTTGAGCTAAAAAAAGCAATGTTGAGCATGGCTTCCTCTCTTACCTAAAATATAAATAATCCACTGATTCATTATCTGAAACGGGATTAAAACTAATAACTTTGTCCAGTGTGCTAGAGTTTTTTTGTCTTGTCTATCACCATTAGTCACTGTAATTACTATGGTTATTTGATCTTCTATCATCACTTTTTGAACATCGGAAATCACACTACGAAGTAGCTTGCTTATAAGTTCATCAATATTGAATGGATCTTACTTTCGGGTGTTGAACATCTTCTTGGTCTCTTTTTCTGACCAGAAGTTAATGTTGAATTGCGCGTCGTCACTCAGCTCTACTCGATGCCAATATTGAGGTGGACTTGTGGCAAATTGCCCTGCTTGGATCGTGATAACACTTTCTGGTTCTGTCGCGTCGGCATCGGCAAAACCGTAGAAGGTGACCGTGCCTTCCATTACACAAATCTGGCCGAATACGCCCTCAGCGGTATTGTGATGATTGAGAAGCGCAGTCGGTATGTTGTCTTTGGTGAAAAATGGCGTTGAACGTTGAATTTTCCAGTGTGACGGAATACGTAAATGACTCATATAAAACCTCTTATCTGTCTGTATTTTAAATACAAGCTTTAGCTTTGATTGAATTGGTGACCGTGATTACCAGTAGTTTTCACTGCTGAATTGGCCGGGTTTTCGGCGTAAGTGCTTCTCGAAACCTAAGCTGGTTAGTGCTTCACTTGTGTCGCGAACCATTTGCGGATTGCCACAAAGGTAGAAAAAACTGCGGGTTTGATTGAAAGCGACAGACGTGGTTTGCTCAAGGTCGCCTCCAAGTAACAAGCTTGGGATTCGTCCGCGCAAAGTTCCGGTGACTGATTCTCTAGAAATAATTGGCACATATTGTAGTTTCCCTTGGAAGTGATTAACGAGTTGAGCGATACGGTCTCGATAAGTCAGGTCTTGTTCTGTTCTTACGGCATGAACCAGTACAAGGTTTTTGAATGACATTACTTTTTCGACATCTGAGCCGTTTTGCTGCTGTATCTGCATGCTTTCGAGCATCGAGATAAAAGGCCCAACGGCCGTCCCGGTTGAAAGCATCCATAGATCCTCGGCGATCTCTGGGATCTCATCTAAGGTCATAAAGCCGCTTGGGTCTTTGCCAACAAAGATGTCATCGCCTACCTTCAACTCATGAAGTTGAGGTGAAAGCTGACCGTTCTGATCCTTAATAATCAAAAACTCCAGGTGTTGGTGACCTTGTTTGTGCTCTGGCGCATTCACCATCGAATAGGCTCGCCTTACGAACTCATCCTCACTGTTAAGCAAGCCAAGTTTCGTGAACTGACCCGCCTGATAGGGAGAGACGGGAGCACTGACTTGCAGCGAGAACAGTTGATCTGTCCATTGTGTTTTATGTAAGACTTTGCCAGTTACCAAACCATGAGGAATATCTGTCATATCATCACCTTTACTTAGAGAAGTTATCTCATTAAGGATACTCAACTATTTACACTTTGGAGTTGCATGTACCATGCCATTAATGAGAATGCTTATCAATACTGTCGATTCGGTGAGAATGAACTTAAATGATGTCAAATAGACTTCGTATTTACTGTGTCTAAATGACATCTTTGTTGTTTTTTGATGTGGTTCCTTGTGATTAAGAACGATGAGTTGCTCTATGGACACAGACCAAAATTGATACAGTGGTTTGACCCCCAGGGTATTCAACCAATTACTAAAGAGAATATTTTACAGATGAGTATAATGTCGGCTTTCGATCTCAATATAGCCGTGTTTTATGCTTGATAATCTTCGTATGGTCTTGAACGTATTGTTCGTGACTATCAATACCGCAATGACTGCGTTTACCGTGAGCTTCTTTGGCCTCATCAAACTGATTCTTCCAATCTCTATTGTTCAAAAGTCATGTACTCGTTTAGCGAACTTCACATTTTGGTGTTGGGCTTCGCTTAACCTTTGGATGTTGAATGTGAATAACGATATCGAGTGGCAAGTCGAAGGAGGGGAAGATATCTCGACCAAGCAGTGGTACCTGATGATGTCGAATCACCTGAGCTGGGCGGATATCGTGATCTTGTCATCAATCTTGAAAGACAAGATGCCGATGACTAAGTTCTTCCTCAAGCACGAACTGTTGTATGTTCCCTTTGTTGGATTGGCCTGTTGGGGCTTGGATATGCCGTTCATGAGACGTCACTCGCGTGAGTTTTTGATTCGTAACCCTGAGCGTCGTAATGATGACTTCGACGCAATCAACAAGGCATGCACTAAGTTCAAATGGGCACCAACAACATTGGTCAACTTTGTCGAAGGGACACGTGCAAATCACGAGAAGCTGGCGACAGCGAAAACACCGTATCGACATCTACTCAAACCAAAAACCGGCGGTGTGGCGTTTGCTCTGTCTGCGATGGGCCCAATCTTAGATGGTATCGTCGATGTTACTCTGGCTTATCCAGAGAATCAGATATCTCCGTTTGAAGACATGCTGAAAGGTAAGATGAAAAAGGTGGTCGTGCGTATTAAATTGCATCCGATGGATGAGAACGTGAACGGCAATTACTTTGAAGACAAAGCGTTTAAGCGCCGTTTCCACAGTTGGTTGAATAACACGTGGAAAGAGAAAGACGAGTATCTCGATACGGTTTATGCTCTTGATACAGTTGATACAGTTGATACAGTTGATACAGTTGATACAGTTGATAAGAAGCAAGAGCAGTAAGATCAAACCAAACAAATAGCATCAAAAAAGCCGATAGTTCATTGAACTGTCGGCTTTTTTATTGAATCGGTTTCATCGGCTTGAACAGTGAAGTTAGTGCTTACTATGTTCTTAACTTTTTAAAGTGAAGATACTCAAAGAGAGTGCAAAGTTAAATCGCTTGGTAAGCATTGATGATGTGCTTCACTTGGCTCGGTTTGCCTTGCTTCTCTTGTCCTTGATGGATGCGTAAGTAGTGCTGCAATGTTTTGGCTTTGTATTGCTGAGATATCTGTAACTGCTGTTCGCAACTCGGCGCCCAGATCTTGTCACCCACGTTTGATATATCACTAACAGCTTGGTTCTTTTCAGCTTCGCCTTGGTTATTGCTGACCAATAAAATTTCGTAATAACGACGGTTTTCTTCGATCAGCACTTCATCAATAAGACCGAACTTGAGCGCTTTTAAATGGCTTCTTAGCTCGAACTGCTGATGGACTGGGCAAAGCAAAAAATCGATATCTTTGTCTGGATGTTGATGATGAATATCATCGACGAGCTTCTGAGTGAGATCGCCACCGACGCCCGCAATAATAACCAGGTGTTTACCAGTATGTTTCTGGAGTGGAATAGCGGCGACATCCATGCAGTAAACTTGCCATTGGCTGGTAACCGTTTGTTGGTCTGAATTATCTTGGGGAAAGTAACGAGTTAGCTTGTCTTCCAGTTCATTCATCAGAGACGGAACAATATCGACAAAGTGAATCTGAGGCGCTTTATTATCCGACAACAGTTGAACACCCAAAAAGCCGTGATCACAGCAACAATCCCAAATGTGTTGGTAGTCATTGCTGACAAGAGAGTGGAGAGTTTGCAGTCGGTTGCTGAGCTTCATAAGATTCGTGTCGTTAGAAAGTGATAGGGCGTTGTCGTATCGAAGGCGCATTGTAATGACTTTATACAAAAACAAAAGCACCTAGAGGTTAAATTCTAGGTGCTTTATGTGTACACGTGAATCTGCGGCGGATTATGAAGCTTGCGCGACGGCTCTAATATGGCCTTCCACTCGGTTCTTTCCGAGCTGTTGAGCGATGAGTTTCGCCTGTTCCGCAAGCGCTAAAGCCGAATCCGTTTCACCTACTATTTGCGAGAATCCGACGCTGACACCTAATGATAACGTGATATCTGGCGTGGCAACGGCTTGCTCACTAACTCCAATTCGACATTGGTCCAGCTGGAATTTGGCATCCTTCACATCATTTGCTTTGAACAATACAGCGAACTCCTTGCCTCCAATACGTGCTAGACAAAGCCCTTTAGGTTTAGGGAAGTATGAGCGTATCGCTTCTGCAGTCAGCTTGATCATCTTGTCACCGACCGCCTCACCATAGGCGCGATTAACGTGGTCAAAGTTATCGATGTCGAGCAGAGCAACATAGGTATCTGGCTCGTCGGCGTAGTTTTCCAATGCGATATTGAAACTGCTTTTGTTGTCCAACTGAGTCATCAGGTCTTTACTGCTCAATTGATGGTGGAGCAGTAAGTTAGACAGCGAGACCTCGGTGTAATCTCTGATCATACGCAGAATACTCTGGCTGATCGGTAAGTTCGCGTTCACATAAAGTACTGCGACCAACTGTTTGCGAGAGTGCAAAGGAATGCAGTAGTGACGTTGGTGTATTTTGAGTTTACATGCCAGAGGATCGGCGTACTTACCACTTCGATAAGCCATGGTGTCTGGTGTAAATCGTTCTGCAAGGGCCTTGTCACAATGTACCGTTGATTTGTTTCCGTGATAGTCGATGGTACTGAATGCGTGGTTTTCAGGCTGATAGAGACAGAATTGAATCCCTTTTTGGTAGGTAAAGCTAGCCAGTATGGATTTCAACTCTCGCTTAAAGCTTACGAGGTCATCGACCTTATTCAGTTGAGATAAAGATACGTTCAAGCGATAAGACAAATAGTTTGCCCCAACCCACAACAGAATCAGAGAACCAAGTACGACACCAGTTAATGTGAATTGATATGAGCTGGTTAGGATATCGTGACGATCGGTACCTGCGATGAACACCCAGTTCAAGCTGTTGTCAGCATCGAATACCGATATTTTGAAGTTATCTTGATAGTAGTATTCGTGTTTACCGACGGTTTCGCCTTGCGAGAGTTGGTGGCTTATTCCAGCGTGGTAGCTGATCGATTTAGAGCCGATACGTTTTGGATTAGGGTGAAAGACAAGTCGTTCTGTTGCTCGATCAACCACAAACACATAGCCGTGATTAAGCGTTTTTAAGTCTCTTAATCCTTGGGTTGTGTGCAATAGATCAAACTCAATCCATATCTCTTCGTTCAATCTTTCCGCTGTATGTTTTACCGCGAATACCCAACGACCATCGGGCTTTTGATAAATAGAAGAGATATAAAAATTGTCAACAACACTGTCTATTGGATTCCATTTGATGGAGCCAACTTGTTCATTGGAAAGAGGTAAGCCACGACTTGATATATATTGTTGGGTTTGAGGTTGGTATCGAACGATATCGGAGAAGTTAGGTGTTCTTTTTAGAATGTTATCACTCAGTTCTCTGAATTTTCGATCACCGATTGGAGCCGTTTTAGGTAAGCCTAGACTGGTTTCTAGAAAATAGAGCTTGCCAAATGTGGCTTCGATGTTGGAACGAATCGTGGAGCTTGCGATTCGAATATTTGATGATGATTGTTCGGTTGCTGCTGTTTCTACTTTTTCAAGCTGAGCCACAGCAAGATAGAGCATCCCTCCAGTTAATAAAATGATGTATGGTTTAAAAAGCCGAATTAATGTTTTAGGTAAAGCCATGATATCCAAAGACGTTATAGATTCATTTTTATAGTACGGCCATACTAAACAGTTTTCGTAATCACATCAATGCAAATGATTCCATATAAATGAATGATTTCTGTGATATTCGGCTAACAAAAAAGCCTGCTCACGTGAAGTGACCCCGTAAAGTTGGACATTTCTGTTAAGCGGCTTT
Organism: Vibrio sp. NC2; assembly: GCF_025195005.1. NCBI lineage: Bacteria > Pseudomonadati > Pseudomonadota > Gammaproteobacteria > Vibrionales > Vibrionaceae > Vibrio > Vibrio sp. NC2. Next base: position 34 of record NZ_JANVFC010000017.1, on the reverse strand, counting down.
CAAGGCCTGAGTTCGATATTCTATCGGAGTCAGG
>NZ_JANVFC010000016.1:0-109101 GCF_025195005.1 Vibrio sp. NC2 | reverse complement strand
AAATAAGATGCATGAAAAAAGCCAGCAACTTGCGTTACTGGCTTACTAAAATCGTCAACGTATTTTAGGACGAGACATCTGTTAATTTGGCTAGCTATATTTATTCGAGAGCTAGAAACAACTTAAACCACAAAGTAACTCTTACTCTTGATCACCAAGAAGCACAGAGTCTAGTGCGATAACCATCATGTCGTTGAAGGTCGTTTGACGCTCATCTGATGTGGTTTGCTCACCAGTTTTGATGTGATCAGAAACAGTACAAATAGTCAGAGCTTTTGCGCCGTATTCAGCACACACACCATAGATACCTGCTGCTTCCATCTCGACGCCAACAATGCCGTATTTGTCCATCACTTCGAACATCTCTGGATCTGGCGTGTAGAACAACTCCGCCGAGAACAGGTTACCCACTTTTACGTCTACACCACGCGCTTTTGCTGCATCTTCTGCCGCACGCACCATTTTGTAATCTGCGATAGCCGCGAAGTCATGGCCTTTAAAGCGAATACGGTTCACTTTTGAGTCAGTACACGCGCCCATGCCAATCACCACATCACGCACTTTGATATCTTCACTCACTGCACCACAACTGCCGACACGAATGATCTTTTTCACACCAAAGTCTTTGATCAGCTCAGTCGCGTAAATAGAACAAGATGGAATGCCCATACCGTGCCCCATAACCGAAACCTTACGACCTTTGTAAGTACCCGTGTAACCAAACATATTACGAACATCACACACCTGAACCACTTCTTCTAAGAAGGTTTCAGCGATGTATTTAGCGCGTAGCGGATCGCCAGGCATTAGAACTACGTCAGCGAAATCACCCATTTCAGCATTAATATGTGGAGTAGCCATTGAAAATATCCTTAATCTCAAAACAAAAAAGAAGAGAGAGGTTTCCCTCTCTCTTAGTTAACCATTACAGAAAGCTTGTACCGTATCCCATTGGCGATGTGCCAAAGTATGACGCTAAGCTTTGACCGATATCAGCGAAGGTATCACGACGGCCTAGAGAGCCTGCTGGAACCTTGTTACCGTAAACAATCACAGGGATATGTTCACGAGTATGGTCTGAACCCGGCCATGTTGGGTCACAACCGTGGTCTGCAGTTAGGATAAGCACGTCATCTTCTTTCATCATATCGATGATTTCATTGATACGGCCATCGAAGTACTCAAGCGCAGCTGCGTAACCGGCAACATCACGACGGTGGCCGTATGCTGAGTCGAAATCAACGAAGTTAGTGAACACGATAGTGTTGTCGCACGCTTCAGTAATCGCTTCTTTGGTTGCTTCAAATAGCGCTGGAATACCTGTTGCTTTGGTTTTCTGAGTGATACCACAACCTGCGTAGATATCAGAGATCTTACCGATTGAGTGAACGTTGCCGCCCTTCTCATCAACCAGCTTCTGAAGTACCGTCGCCGCTGGTGGCTCAACAGAAAGGTCACGACGGTTACCAGTACGTTCGAATTGACCTTTACCTGCACCAATAAACGGACGAGCGATAACACGACCAATGTTGTAGTCAGCTAGCTCTTCACGAGCAATCTGACAAAGATCTAATAGGTTTTGTAGGCCGAATGTCTCTTCATGACATGCGATCTGGAAAACAGAGTCTGCAGAAGTGTAGAAGATTGGCAGGCCAGTCTTCATGTGTTCTTCACCTAGGTTATCTAGGATTTCTGTACCCGATGAGTGGCAGTTACCTAAGAAGTCAGACAGACCAGCACGCTCAAGGATGCGATCAGTCAGTTCTTTTGGAAAGCTGTTCTCTTTGTCGGTGAAGTAGCCCCAGTCAAACAATACCGGCACACCTGCGATTTCCCAGTGACCTGATGGCGTGTCTTTACCAGAAGACAGCTCAGCCGCGTGACCGTAAGCGCCAATGATCTCAGCGTTTGCGTCCATACCAGGAGCAAAGCGACCTGTCGACTCTTTGTGAGCCATCGCTAAACCTAGCTTAGACAGGTTTGGCAGCGTTAGTGGACCTTTACGATCCGCGTTGTCTGCAAGGCCTTGATCACAACGGTCAGCAATGTGACCCATTGTATCCGAACCTACATCGCCGAATGTGTCAGCATCCGCTGTTTCACCGATACCGAATGAATCTAAAACTAAAATAAATGCTCTTTTCATTTTCTTCACCAACTTATTGCTCTTTGCACCAGAACTCTGTTTATCGGTATACACGAGGTATACCGATATCTGTTATTTACACGTCTTCAGAACGAATCTGACGGTAAACATCTGGCGTTGCTGTATATTCTCCGCCCACAGTGATTGCATTTTGTAATGCCGTCGCAGCTTCTTGCCACTGTTGTTCATTGCGAGCATGAATCATTGCTAATGGTTTATCGTCGCTTGCTACTTCGCCAAGGCGAATGAAGCTATCAAAACCGACTGCGTAATCAATGCTGTCTGTTGCTACGCGGCGACCACCGCCCATACCAACGACAGCCATACCAATTGCACGCGTATCCATCGCTGATACTACACCGCTTTCGAGGGCGTACACTGGTTTAACAATTTCTGCTTTTTCTAGGTAGTTATCGTAGTTCGTTACGAAATCTACTGGACCACCAAGGCCCGCTACCATCTTACCGAAGCACTCTGCTGCTTTACCGTTATCCAGTACTGCCATCAGTTTTTCACGCGCTTCATCTGAATCTTTTGCTAGGTTACCCAGCACCAACATTTCCGCACACGACGCTAGCGTGATTTCCAACAAACGTGGATTACGGTATTCGCCTGTTAGGAATTGAACCGCTTCACGGACTTCAACTGCATTACCCGCTGAAGAAGCCAGAACTTGGTTCATGTCCGTTAGGATTGCTGTTGTTTTAGTGCCTGCACCGTTTGCTACTGCAACGATAGATTTTGCTAACTCTTCAGATGCTTCATACGTTGGCATGAATGCGCCTGAACCGACTTTTACGTCCATTACTAGAGAATCAAGACCAGCGGCCAGTTTCTTAGATAGGATTGAAGCGGTGATCAGTGAGATGTTGTCTACTGTTGCTGTGATATCGCGAGTCGCATAAACACGCTTATCAGCCGGTGCTAGATCGCCGGTTTGGCCGATGATCGCCACGCCAGCTTCTTTGGTTACGGCACCAAACACATCGTTGGTTGGTGTAATGTTGTAACCAGGGATAGATTCTAGCTTGTCTAGCGTACCGCCAGTGTGGCCTAAACCACGACCAGAGATCATTGGAACGAAACCGCCACATGCTGCCACCATAGGGCCAAGCATCAGAGAAGTTACGTCGCCAACACCACCAGTAGAGTGTTTATCAACGATTGGGCCATCAAAGTTCATGTGGCTCCAGTCAATCACCATGCCTGAATCACGCATTGCACATGTTAGTGCGATACGTTCTGGCATCGTCATTTCATTAAAAAAAATAGCCATTGCGAATGCGGCAATTTGGCCTTCAGAAACCGTGTTTTTAGCGACACCTTGGATGAAAAAGTTAATTTCTTCTGTGGTCAGTACTTCGTTATCACGTTTTCTGCGAATAATTTCTTGAGGTAGATACATTAGTGCCTCCCAAACTCTAGTGAGTATGGTGTGTAGGGAAAGAGGTAATATGGAGTGACTTAACGCCACTCCATCAAACAGACTTAATTGTTATATACCCGAATGGGTAAATTAGTATGCTGCTGGATCAGCAGTCTGGTCTGTCACTTCTAATGTATTAAGAAGGTTAGTTAGTAGGCTTGAAGCACCAAAACGGTAGTGCATGTTGTCTGCCCATTCAGCGCCTAGTAGCTCATCAGCCATTGCTAGGTAAGCTTGAGCATCTTCAGCTGTACGTACGCCACCAGCTGGTTTGAAACCAACAGTTTTAGCCACGCCCATGTCACGAATAACTTCAAGCATCATGCGCGCGAATTCAGGAGTCGCGTTTACTGGCACTTTACCTGTTGAAGTTTTGATGAAGTCTGCACCTGCTTCGATACAGATCTGAGAAGCTTTCTTGATCAGTGCTTCTTCTTTTAGCTCACCAGTTTCGATGATCACTTTAAGCGTGATGTCACCACAAGCGGCTTTACATTGCTTAACTAGCTCAAAGCCAACTTCTTCGTTGCCAGCAATAAGAGCACGGTATGGGAATACTACGTCAACTTCGTCTGCGCCGTACGCTACCGCTGCTTTCGTTTCTGCAACAGCAATTTCGATGTCGTCATTACCATGAGGGAAGTTAGTTACAGTCGCGATGCGTACTTCTGGAGTACCTTGCTCACGCAACGCCTTCTTAGCGGCTGGGATGAAGCGAGGGTAAATACAGATTGCAGCGGTGTTACCAACTGCAGTCTTCGCGTCATGACAAAGCGCCACTACTTTTTCAGTAGTATCGTCATCATTTAGCGTCGTTAGGTCCATAAGTTTAAGTGCACGTAGAGCTGCTGCTTTTAAATCGCTCATTTCTATCTCCGATCAATATATTCAAATAGTTAACTACTTCGCCACCCATCCAGTATAGATGGATATTTTAGTAATGCTCAGTAGTCACAAATGAACGGACTTGGTTCCCTGAAGACTTGATAACTTTCGCTATCAATTGCAATCCTTGTCACCGCACAGTACCAGTTTGGTCTATGGCACAACAAATCAGTCATGTTGTGTCTAACATCTATAGCGTATCGCTAAGTTTGGCTTAATCCCAGAAGAATAACCTTTAGATAAATCCAAGCAGTTACTTTCTTGCCAACAAGAGACATCCTGTCCCTTAAGCTTATACATTATAGGTATCCATCAATAAATTGTAGTGCTCCTTAGAACGCAAACGGTTTGTATCTCAAAAAAACATTCTAGACCCATTTTCGACTCCAAGCATTCACTCATGCTAATGCTCAAAATCACTAGGCCCAAAAACAAAAAAGCCCCGCAGCAATTTCTTGCTACGGGGCGATATTATTATGGCGTCTATATATCGATTTCTAACTGATTAGAAAGACAGGAAGAAGCCAGCAATTGTTGCTGCCATCAGGTTAGATAGAGTACCAGCTACAACCGCTTTAACACCCATACGTGCGATGTCGTGGCGACGGCTTGGTGCAATACCACCTAGACCACCTAGAAGAATCGCAATTGAAGAAAGGTTTGCGAAACCACATAGAGCGAACGAGATAATTGCTTGAGTCTTAACAGACATTACTTGGCCAGTCGCTTCAACGATTTGAGCGTTCTCACCGATGTATGGTACGAAGTTTAGGTATGCAACGAATTCGTTAACAACTGTCTTCTGACCAATGAAAGAACCAGCGATAGTTGCTTCTTCCCATGGAACACCAATGATGAATGCTAGCGGTGCGAAGATCCAACCTAGAAGAAGTTCTAGAGTTAGGTTTTCCATACCGAACCAACCACCGATGCCACCTAGGATACCGTTGATAAGAGCGATTAGACCGATGAATGCTAGTAGCATTGCACCAACGTTAAGTGCTAGTTGTAGACCAACTGACGCACCGCCAGCAGCTGCATCGATAACGTTAGCAGGCTTGTCGTCGCCACCGTCGATGTCTGAACCTAGGTTCTCGTCAACTTCATCAGTTTCAGGCTTGATGATTTTAGCGAAGAGTAGACCACCAGGTGCTGCCATGAATGACGCTGCAACTAGGTACTCTAGAGGTACACCCATAGATGCGTAACCTGCTAGTACACCACCAGCTACAGAAGCCAAACCACCACACATTACTGCGAATAGTTCGGAGTTAGTCATTTTAGGAACAAAAGGACGAACAACTAGAGGTGCTTCTGTTTGACCAACGAAAATGTTTGCTGCTGCAGACATAGACTCGGCGCGAGAAGTACCTAGAGCTTTCTGAAGACCACCACCAAGAACTTTGATTACAATTTGCATTACACCAATGTAGTAAAGTACAGAGATAAGTGCAGAGAAGAAAATCAGAGTTGGTAGTACTTGGAAAGCAAAGATGAAACCGATACCGTCAACTGAGAAGTTAACTAGGCTACCGAATAGGAAACCAGTACCGTCTTTACCGTAGTCGATCACGTTTGCTACACCAGCAGAGAAACCTGCAAGTAGATCACGACCCCAAGGGATGTAAAGTACGAATGCACCAAGTGCGAATTGGATAGCGAAAGCGCCACCCACTGTTCTTAGATTAATAGCTTTGCGGTTGTCGGATAGTAGTACTGCGATTGCAATCAGTGCAACCATTCCGACGAGGCTCATAAACAGGCTCATAGTTTATGACTTCCTTATTAGTTATTTATTGGCGTGTTACAAAATGGGGCTATAAAGCGGAGGCAATTATACTCATGCGACCACTAATAAAGTAATGCCGTCCTCACACTTTCGTACAAGATTCATGTACCATTCACACGCAAATGTGAACCAAATCACAAGCTCAGTGCAATTTACGCAAACGATAAACAAAAACCTTCGATTTTATTCACATATACCGAATGCACGATGGCTATTTTGCCAAATTTGCGCTGCAACCGATTGCTTTGGCTCTTTTCTAAGCAAAAATAGTTCATTTAAAATCGTAACTAAATATTTGGAATGATTAACATTTCCTTGGTTTCCATACATGGGCATGTCCGGAGCATCCGTTTCCAATACCAAGCATTCAAGAGGCAGTTTTGCGATGGTTGTGCGTGTTTTTTGTGCTCTTGGGTAAGTAATCGTTCCACCGACACCAATATAGAAACCGAGCTTGGTCCACGCCAAAGCTTGCTGTTCACTCCCTGAAAAACCGTGAATCACCCCGCCAAAAGTGAACTTGTGCTGCTTTAATAATTCAATGAGTCGGTTATAAGACTTCCTCTCATGGATGATCAAAGGCAGCTCAAATGCCTTCGCTAGCTCCATTTGTTGGATGAAAAAGCGTTCTTGTTTCTCCCGCTCGACATCGACAAAAAAGTCGAGACCACACTCTCCTATCGCAACGCATTGACCGGTTCTTGATGAGAGTAATTGGCGAAGCTCTGAGAATTGCTCGTCATTGGCTTGCTCTAAAAAGTAAGGGTGGAAACCTAAGGCGTAGTAAACATTAGGGTAAGATTTGGCGATTTTATCGAGCTTCGACCAGTTACTTTGGCCAATAGAAGGAATAAGAATCTTCTCGACTTGAGCTTGTTTCGCTTCTTTAAGATAGCTATCAATACTTTGATCCGGTGTAAAACCTTGCTCAAACGCCTCAAAATCCGCATGGCAATGAGTATCAAACAGCGGAAAGTCACTTATTTTCTGTGTCATCTTCCCTACTCTCTGTTTGTTTCCCTTGGGGATCACGACGATAAGCAACACAACTGCGCTTGTTCTCAGGCGTTAAACCAAGCTCTTCACACCACTTGTCGTATTTCTTAATCCAAGCTTTTATCCAACCCAAAATACTCATGCTCAAACCTCAGTATTCATCCTCAAACAGCACGTATTAAAAAACGCCTACTGCAGAACAATAGACGTTTTTGTTTAACTCGAATAGATCGCGGAGAAATTAGTGCTCGCGCGTCGCTCGGAACTGAACGTCAGGGAAACGCTCAGTAGCTAGGTTCAAGTTCACCATTGTAGGTGCGATGTAAGACAGGTTATCACCACCATCTAACGCTAGGTTAGCTTGGTTCTTACGTTTGAACTCTTCTAGTTTCTTCACGTCATCACATTCAACCCAGCGAGCTGTCGCAACGTTAACACCTTCGTAGATAGCTTCTACGTTGTATTCCGCTTTCAAGCGCGCTACAACCACGTCGAACTGAAGTACACCAACCGCACCAACGATCAGGTCGTTGTTCTGCATAGGACGGAATACTTGTACTGCGCCCTCTTCAGAAAGCTGAACCAAACCTTTTAGAAGTTGCTTCTGCTTTAGTGGATCGCGTAGACGAATACGACGGAATAGCTCAGGCGCGAAGTTTGGAATACCAGCGAACTTCAAGCTTTCGCCTTGAGTAAAGGTATCACCAATCTGGATTGTGCCATGGTTATGCAAGCCAATGATGTCACCAGCATACGCTTTTTCAGCTCGCGCACGGTCGCCCGCCATGAAAGTTACCGCATCCGAAATACTTACGTTCTTGCCAGTACGAACATGATTCATCTTCATACCTTGGTTGTAAGTACCCGAAACGATGCGCATGAATGCGATACGGTCACGGTGTTTTGGATCCATGTTTGCTTGGATCTTAAAGACGAAGCCAGAGAACTTCTCTTCTGTCGCTTCAACATCACGCTCGTTAGCTTGACGAGTTTGAGGACCCGGAGCCCACTTAGTCAAACCATCTAGCATGTGGTCAACACCAAAGTTACCCAATGCTGTACCGAAGTAAACAGGCGTTAGTTCACCAGCAAGGAACAAATCGAGATCAAACTCAGGACATGCGCCAATAACCAATTCAAGCTCTTCACGAACACTGCTCGCCAGATCTTCGCCAACAGCTTCGTCTAGTTCAGGGTTATCTAAACCTTTAATGATGCGAACTTCTTGGATCTCATGGCCGTGGCCAGATTCGTACAAGATCGTTTCATCACGATGAATGTGATAAACACCTTTAAACTCTTTACCACAACCGATTGGCCATGAGATTGGAGCACAAGCCATACCTAGCTCGCTTTCCACTTCATCAAGCACTTCCATTGGGTCACGAACGTCACGGTCAAGTTTGTTCATAAACGTTACGATTGGAGTATCACGTAGACGCGTTACTTCCATCAGTTTACGAGTACGATCCTCGACACCTTTCGCAGCATCGATAACCATCAAACAAGAGTCAACCGCTGTTAGAGTACGGTACGTATCTTCCGAGAAATCTTCGTGTCCTGGAGTATCGAGTAGGTTTACTAGGCAATCATTGTATGGGAATTGCATTACCGACGTGGTTACCGAAATACCACGTTCTTTTTCCATCTCCATCCAGTCAGATTTAGCGTGCTGGTTAGAGCCACGACCTTTTACGGTACCCGCTTTTTGAATTGCGTTTCCGAATAAAAGAACTTTTTCAGTAATCGTGGTTTTACCCGCATCCGGGTGAGAGATAATTGCAAACGTTCTACGTTTGCTCACTTCTTGTTGGAAAGACATAGTCGCCCTTTGCTGATCTAAAGCGTAAAAAGGGCAAGTAGATAATACTTGCCCTTGAATTCTGTGTGCGGATTATACAGAAAGCGAGTCACTTTCTAAAGGGTCAGTTTACACCCTATTTTGTGGCTAATTCTGTGGTTAGTTATCTAGTCGGCTAAAAGACGTAACACGCCCTAACTAAACGACATAAAAAGATAGCTCATAATGATCGCATCTTCGTTGCCTTGCTTGGTTGGGTAATAGTTACGACGACGGTCAACTTCATTAAAGCCAGCCTTCTCGTAAAGATTAAAAGCATTCACATTACTTTCGCGAACTTCCAGCCAAGCACTTTCCGCGTCAGCTTGTTCACACATATCGAGAAAGTGCTCAACCAAAGCCTTGCCGTAACCTTTACCTTGCTGCTTAGGGTCAACCGCTATCGTCAGCAAAGTCACTTCACCGACAATGTTCTGAGCATAGAAATAGCCGACAACCTTTCCATCGACTTCTAAAACACGGTGGCTGCCTCCACGGCTATTAAGATCACGAATCATGTTTTCAGACCAAGGATGAGAATGCGCGGTCTGCTCAATTTGCCAAATTGCGTCTAGGTGTTGTTCTGAAGTTGGTAAAAGTTGATTAGTCATAAGCACAAATTTGTTGCCATAAGTCGCGGCGATGTTGGTTATTACCGTTAATGTCAGACAGTAATGGAGATTGAAGTGTTTTTGCCTTCAGTTCATGGGCAGATTCGCAACCAGCAAACCATACCCATTCAACCGAACCTAAATCCACAGCAGACAAGTGTTGTGGTTGAAGGTGTAAAGCCTGAGATAAGTCGAGCTTGATACTTTTAAGTACGCGTTCAAACATCACAGCGAGATCTTCCTGAGGTTTTTCAGGCGAAACCAGTAGCAACTTACAGTCGCTCGATAGTGGAATCAATTCAGATTCGTAGCCAACCAAACGCTCTGGGTGACTAAGCTCCCATTGGCTGATGCCCATCTCTTGCAGGTATTGTGCGTGTGTTTGTGACATATCTAGCGGTGTAACCTTAGGTTTGTTGGTATTGCTCTTCTTAGAGCGAACTGAAAAGGAGCTCATTGGGGCTGATACTAACAAAAAATAAAGGAGCATCAAGCTCCTTTATTTAGACTAAATCAGTTTGTATCGGATTACGTGGTAAATCAGCTTATAAGTCGTTGAACTCTGGGCTGTAAGCAATCTCACCAGAATGCCCAGCAAACACACCTTCTACCAACTCAATCGCTTGGAAAGCACCTTCAGGTACATCCCAAACACAACTCAGGCCAAACTCGCTCGCAGCCTTAAAACCAAAGCGGCCGTAGTAAGCAGGATCACCAAGCACAACACAGGCTGGGTAACCGAAATCTACCAATGTAGAAAATGCGTCTTCAACCAGTGATTTGGCAATACCTTGATTGCGGTACTCTTCTTTCACTGCGAGAGGCGCAAGTCCCTGCCAGTTATGATCGTCACCATGGAGAGTGATAGGGCTAAACATCAGGTGACCAACCACCTCGCCCTCATCAGAACAAGCCACCAGCGATAGCGTTAAATGGCTATTCTCACGCAAGCTCATAACCAAATTAGCTTCTGCATCTGTTTCAAAAACAGATTTCAATAAACGATCAATGACAAGTATATCTGCCGGTGCTTCAGTTCGAATAAGCATTCATTACCTCACTTTGTGTATCTGGGGATTGTACTCCCTTCTGCACAAAATCAGCTAATTGATTTAACAAAGTTTTCATAGGAGTCGGCAATACGTCTAAATCTACGCTATCCATCAAGTTTTTGACTTCTAAACCAAGCTCTGTATCGCCCTCAATAGACAGTCTACGTTGAAAGAAAAGCGTATCTGGGTCTTCTTTACGCCCGGCAATCAGCACAAGATCGTTAAGGTTTCCGCTAAAGCTTACATCTTCAACAACCTCGTTATCAGCTACAACTAGTTGCTCATTTTGATAGCTAATACACCAACTTAACCCCATATCTTTTATTGAGACTTTAAGCCACTTGTCTTCTAAGAATTCAAAGTCACCGTCCTCTAAAGCTTCCTTAAAGACATTCTTAAGCGCCTCCAATAAGGCTCTTTTTTGTACTGTTTTAGGCAATAACTGGACTGGAGATCGCAAAATTGATGCGGCATTTTGAACTAGTTGAGTGCGAATCTTGTTTATCACGTGACTTATCCGTAACTTTGTCAATAATATGGAATGCATCATAGATGATGTTGAAATCTCAGTTACTGTTATGTATCAAATTAACTTCGGTTTGATACTCGACCTTTAATATCCTGAAAATCACAGTTATAGTAACTCAGGTCATGAGAATTACAGCGGATCGCTGCACTCACAGGTAAATATCGATAGCCACACAAAAAGTAATAAATATTTATCGATAGTGAATATTCAAGCTCTTGGAGAATTGGTAGTACTTTGATGCCTCCCCAGCAACTACAACATTGGTTTACCCAGCTAACAGCAAACAGTCCGTTCTTTTTTGCGGTACTTGACGCCCAACATAACTATTTTATGGTTAATGAGCGTTACTGCGATATTGCTGGTTTGAGTAAAACCGAGCTTGCTGGCATGAATGACCGCCAAACATTAGGTGAGCAATTCTACCAACACCTTAAGCCTTACTATGAGCGTGCATTCAATGGTGAAACGATTGAGGCTGAAGTCACTCTCAACGAAACTGACCTCGATACCAGCCTTCATTTCAGCCTATCTCCGCTGACAAATGGCAACAAAACCGACTACATTGTCTTTCATGCCTTCGACACATCAGAAAACCAAGTACTTGCCCGTTCTTTAGAAGAATCCGAAGCGAAATTCCACAAGCTATCTCACCTACTCCCTGACGGATTACTGTTAGTTGAAAGTGACTACATCTTGTCATCAAACCCAGCAGCAGCACGCTTGCTCGGCTTTAACTCCACCACCGAGTTAATTGGCGAAGAGTTGGGACGATTATTCATCGATGAACAAACCAAAACAGTCTTCAATAATAACCTCAGTTCTATTATTTCTGAGTCTGGTTTGGTTTGCTTAACGGGTGCCCGATGCGGATTTGAACGTAAGGTTCAACTCAACATCGACTCCACCACTATTCTTGGAAGTAACACTCAGCTGGTGCTTATCCAAGATGCACAAGAGACCACAAAGCAGTATACGCCTGCAAACAGTGAAGATGCCTACATCGATGCACTGACCAAGCTCTACAACCGAGTTGGGTTCACCAAACGTCTTGAGCAGTTCATTCAAAACGATACGCCAGTTGTGATGCTCTACTTAGATATTGATAACTTTAAGAATATCAATGATTCACTAGGTCATCATATTGGCGATAAAGTGATTAAAGAGGTTGCTTCACGCCTAAAACGTTTACTGCCTCGTCAGGCCGTTATTGGTCATTTAGGCGGGGATGAGTTTGGTATTATCCTGCCAGAACCTGAACATCAGCGAACGCCTGAAATGCTCGCTGAAAAGATCATTTCCCTGATCAATCAACCCTTCGATCTTCACCACTTTAGTAAGCGCTTAGCCTGCTCGATTGGCAGCGTGAGCTTCCCTCAAGATGGCACCGATGCTCGTATCTTGCTGCAAAATGCAGACACCGCAATGTATGAAGCGAAAGATCGTGGACGTAACCGCCTGATCAAGTTCAACGAACAGATGAACAAAGAAGCGCGTATGCGATTGTGGTTGGAGATAGAGCTACAAAAAGCACTGCAACAGAATGGACTTGAGGTTTGGTATCAACCTAAGGTCAACGCGCGTGATTTCACCATCAACGGTGCAGAAGCGTTAGTGCGCTGGAAGCACCCAGTAGAAGGCTACATCAGCCCTGCAGCATTCATCCCTGTAGCGGAACGAGCTGGTCTTATCGAACAGCTTGGTCGTGTAGTAATGCGTGAAGTGTTTGCCACGGTTAAGCGTTGGAAGATGCAAGGTATCCTTCCAGGTAGAGTGGCTATCAATTTGTCTCCCGAGCAATTTGGTAACCCGAAACTGATTGATTACGTTGAAAAGTTACTTCGTTCAACAGAGCTTGACCCTAGTGCTATTACGTTTGAGCTAACAGAAAGCGCGGTGATGAGTGATAGTGAACACACACTTCAAATGCTTAACGCTATAAAGAAACTCGGCTTTGCTTTATCTATCGATGATTTTGGTACGGGCTACTCTTCTCTGTCTTATTTGGCTCGCTTCCCAATTGATGAGCTTAAGATTGACCGTGCGTTTATCTCTGATATCGATACTCTGCCGAAACAAATTACAGTAATCGAAAACATCATCAACCTTGGTAAATCTCTCGATTTAACCGTAGTGGCAGAAGGCGTCGAAACCAGTGAACAAGCGACGCTTCTATCAAACCTCAACTGTAGCTCCATTCAAGGTTTCCACTTCTATCGTCCTCAACCAAAACAAGACGTCGAAGAGCTGTTTGCCCAAAATCGTCGCCATAAGAACTAGTACACGATTCAACTATCCCCCAGTCAAAAGCCACACCAAAGCACAAAAGCCTTACTAGTCAGTACCCCAAACGGAGTAAAAGCAGATTTATCCATCTAAACCTGCCTTACATCAATTCCGTCATTCATAATTCTTCATAAAATACTCGCTTCAATTTCATTCTACTGGTAGTGAGCAAATGGAACTCTTATGCCCAGCGGGTAACTTACCTGCTTTGAAAACCGCTATTGATTGTGGTGCGGATGCTGTCTATATCGGATTCAAAGACGATACCAATGCCCGACACTTTGCAGGCCTTAACTTTGCGGGTAAAAAGCTCGATCGTGCTGTGCAATATGTGCATGACCGCAACAAGAAAATTCACGTTGCCTTAAATACTTTTGCTCACCCAAATGGCTTCGAACGCTGGACAAATGCCGTAGACAACGCCGCCGATCTGGGTGTTGATGCACTGATCATTGCTGATATCGCAGTGCTTGAGTACGCAGCAAACAAATATCCAGAACTAGAATTGCATCTATCGGTTCAAGCTTCTGCAACCAATGCGGCTGCAATCGACTTCTACCACAAGAACTTCAATGTAAAGCGTGTGGTATTGCCTCGCGTATTGTCGATTCATCAGGTCAAACAGCTTTCTCGTAACATCACCTCTGACGTTGACCTTGAAGTATTCGCTTTTGGTAGTTTGTGTATCATGGCGGAAGGTCGTTGTTACCTCTCTTCATATATGACCGGCGAGTCACCCAATACCGTTGGTGCTTGTTCTCCAGCAAAATACGTTCGCTGGCAAGAAACAGAAACCGGCCTAGAATCACGCTTGAATGAGATTCTTATCGACAAGTACGTAGCCGGCGAAAACGCGGGCTACCCAACGCTGTGTAAAGGCCGCTTTGAAGCAGAGATCGATGGTGAGCGTAAACGCTATCACGCACTTGAAGAGCCAACCAGTCTCAACACACTGTCTATGCTGCCTGAGCTATTTGCTGCCAACGTTGCCTCAGTGAAAATTGAAGGTCGCCAACGTAGCCCTGCTTATGTCGAGCAAGTGACTCGTACTTGGCGTGCAGCTATCGACCGCTACTTAGCGAACCCAGAACAATACCAAGTGGAACAAGCTTGGAATGCGACACTGGCGAATGTATCTGAAGGTACACAAACCACGCTTGGCGCTTATCACCGTAAATGGCAATAGAGCCAAATGGAGAACTCAATGAAATACGCATTAGGCCCTCTTCTTTATTTTTGGCCAAAACAAGACGTTGAAAGCTTCTATGAACAAGCGAAATCAAGCTCTGCTGATATCATCTATCTAGGTGAAGCCGTGTGTTCAAAGCGTCGTGAGATGAAAGCAAAACACTGGATGGATATTGCCAAAGAGCTGTCGGCTTCAGGTAAGCAAGTCGTACTTTCCACCATGGCATTGCTAGAAGCACCAAGCGAAGTCAACATCATGAAGAAGTACATTGATAACGGTGACTTTGCGATTGAAGCCAACGACGTGTCTGCGATTCAATTAGCAAGCGAAAGCAGAGTGCCTTTTGTGGTTGGCCCGGCGGTTAACACCTACAACGCACGTACTCTGAACCTGTTCTTGAAACAAGGTATGACGCGTTGGTGTATGCCTGTTGAGCTTTCTCGCGAATGGCTAAGCAACGTAATGACACAGTGCGAAGAGCTTAATATCCGTAATAAGTTCGAAGTAGAAGTATTTAGCCACGGCTACCTACCGCTTGCTTACTCAGCACGATGCTTTACCGCTCGCGCAGAAAACAAAGCCAAAGACGATTGCGAAACCTGCTGCATCAAATACCCTACTGGCCTACAAGTCGATAGCCAAGAAGGCCAGTCTGTCTTTAACCTTAACGGTATTCAAACTCAATCAGGTTACTGCTACAACCTAGTCAATGATCTACCGAGCATGCATGACTTGGTTGATGTGGTTCGTTTAAGCCCATTGGGCATCGATACCTTCTCTGAAATCAATAACTTCAGAGCGAACGAACAAGGTCAAAACCCAAAGACCATTGAAAGCCGCCAATGCAACGGTTATTGGCATCAGCTTGCGGGTTTAGACGTTAAGAACATCTAGTACCTCGAATTGAACTAACCAGCAACAGATACAAAAAAGGTCTAGCAATCGCTAGACCTTTTTTTATTTAGCTCAAGAAAAGCGACCTATGCTGTCACTGTTTCTAGCGGCGCATCGTCGAGCTTCTTTACGTCTTTATAGAGCATAATCATAACCACTACGCTTAGCGCGATGTTAGACAGTGGATAGGCAATCCAGATCCCCGGCACACCGTACAATTTAGGCATGATGTACAAGAAAGGTAATTGGATAAGCATATTGCCTATCGTCACAAACATCGCTTTACTGCCTTTGTTCACCGCCTGATAGTAAGCACCCGCTACCACCAAGAAGCCATCAAGCGCCAGTGCAAACATGTGCAGTCGGATACCCAACACTGTGTACTCGACTAGCTGAGGTTCATCCGAACTAAACACAGAAACGAACTCACGTGGGAATGCGTTCAGCAGCAATACAAACGCGACACCGATCAATACTGAACTCACCATCGCAATCTTAAGTAACTTACGAATATTGGCTTGATTACGCGCACCATGGTTGTAGCTCACTAATGGCTGCATGCCGTTGGCGATACCTTCCGCTGTGAGATAATAAACCGTCACTATGTAGCCCAAAATAGCGTAAGCACCAATCATCAGCTGGTCGCCATATTGAGAGAACAAGGCATTGTGCAGCGCCACCATCATCGAACCATAAGCGTACATAAAGAAGCTCGAGGTACCAATGGCGAAGATTTCAGGAATCACCGATAACTTCAGTCTCAGTTCATTCCAACGTAAGCGTAAGTTTGCTCGACGTGAGAAAAAGTAAGCCAACCCCAAACCCGTTACCACAAACTGAGCAATTGCGGTTGCCAATGCAGCACCCTTCAACTCCCAACCAAGCTGCGCGATAAATAGGTAATCCAATACAATGTTAATCACCGCACCGACAATCATCAGTATGGTGGCCAAATTAGGACTGTCATCGTTACGCAGTAAAAACGGCATCGCGATAGAGCCTAAAGTGAAGACACTAGCTCCAATCAGAATATGTAAGTATTGCAGGCCTAGTTCATACACTCGCCCTTCAGCACCCTGCCAAAGCAAGAAGTTATCGGCAAACAGAAACAACAATCCAGAAACAATGGGGGTTATCGCCAACAACAATGTTAGACCGGTTGCTAAGATCTGCTTAGCGCCTTTGGTGTCTTTTTCGCCTTGACGGATCGAGACAAGCGCACCTGTCCCCACTCCCACAAGCATACCAATACCGAGGATCGACCCAATAACAGGCCACGCGACGTTAATGCCCGCAAGTCCATCGGCTCCGACATAACGGCCAATGAAAATACCATCCACCACTTGGTAAAGGCCATTAACTAACATGGCCGCTACGGTAGGAATTGTGTATCGCCAGAATTGACGACTAATTGAGTTACTCATTTCTTACTCTACTTTCTTCAGTGAGTCGCATATCAATGGGATATGACTCGTAAAACTAGTTAACAAGGCTAACTAAATATCTAAATTATTTATTTCAAAGCCTTGTTTAATAATAGGTTCAGCTGGTGGGATTCTTGCTCAGACAAGCGACTTTCCAGTATCTGTGCCATGACCTGATAGATTTTACTTTCTTCTTCCAAACCGACTTCAGCCTTTTGGGTCAAAATCACCAGCTTTGATCTCGCATCTTCAAGAGACGCTTTGCGCTCAACTAGACCTTTTCTTTCTAGCCTTTGAACCATAGTCGTCGCAGAAGGTTTTGTCACCTGCATCTCAATAGCGAGGTCTGTTAGTCGAATAGGCTCTAACGATGCTTGAATAACCTTCAAATAATCGTACTCATTGAAGCTCAACTGGCAGATAGGATCTTCATTAACTTGAGTTCGCCATATCTTAGAAGCAAAGCGTTCAATTTTTTCTAGATTTTGGTCCAGCATAGATTTCCAACCACAGAATTTACATTTAGTTAGCAAGGCTAACTATTTTAATCTTGTTTAAATAAAATGCAATCAAAAACGAGCATAAAAAAACCGCTGACAGGCAGCGGCTTTTCGGAATCAAAATGTATCGCTTACTTAGCGTTAGCTTCTTCTTCGGCCTCAGCCAACTTAACTTGCGCTAAATGCTCGGCTTTAAGCGTAGTGAAGATACGGCTTAACTCTAAGAAAGAGTAACGGTGTTCTACGTATTCATACACGTTAAAAGAAACCGCTAATTTGTACAAAGAGATAGCATTCGCGTAATCACCATTCATGTGGTGGCGCTTAGCAAGGTAGAAGTACGTTTCAGTCAGACGTTGAGCTAGGAGCGTATTGTCACGAGTCCCGGTTAGAATAGCTTTGAATGCCTGCTCTTCGGTAATATCGTCAAGCATGATCGCAACTAATACCCAGCCCCACTGTTCGTCACGGCTCTCGTAACGCTTTTGAAGATCAAGCTTTGCTTGTTCTGGCGTGAGTTCATGCTGAATGATGTAAAGCCACAGAGCGCGAAACGGATCGCTAGGATCATCGGCGTAGTGCTTGATCATCTCTTCATTGGCTAAGTCATAGCGCTCGCCATAGTAGAGTGCGATAGAGCGATTTCGTTCTGCATATGAGTTTGCAGGATCAAGCTCTAACGTAGAATCAAAAGATTCATAAGCGGCATCAAACTCCCCTACCTGCGTAAAGTAAACACCCAAAAGGTTGAAGATATCAGGTTGAGCGGGGTTCAATGAAAGAGACTGATTGAAATCAAGACGCGCTAAATCGCGCAGGCCAACGCTGTCGTAGTAATTACCACGCTCGAACAACATTTTAGCTCGAACTTCATCGTTCAAGTCTGGGCGCTGTAATAACTGACTAAGGCGCGCTATTTGCACTTCTTGCTGAACACTTGGTTGAAGCGGTACAGCCATTGGTGGATAAACCCAACGTGAGGTGTTATCTGATGTTGTCGCACAACCAGTTAGTACAAGCAGTAAACACATACTCGCGGTTTGAAACCATTTCACAAATAATTACTCCTGTTATGACCGCAATAAAAAAGGGGAGCGATATGCTCCCCTTTATAACATGCTTTTTTACCAATGGGTTAGAAATCACTAAAAAGCGATAATCCCATTAATAGGCTAAGAATTACTCAGCAGCAGGTGCTTCGCCTTCAGCTGGCGTTTCAACTGCTTCTTTCATGCTTAGACGTACACGGCCTTGACGGTCAATTTCAAGAACCTTAACTGGTACTTCTTGACCTTCAGTTAGGTAGTCAGATACTTTCTCAACACGCTTGTCAGCGATTTGAGAGATGTGTACTAGACCATCTTTACCTGGAAGGATAGTAACGAATGCACCGAAGTCAGCTAGACGAGCAACTTTACCTTGGTAAATGCGGCCAACTTCAACTTCAGCAGTGATCTCTTCGATACGACGGATAGCTTCTTGAGCAGCTGCGCCTTCAGTAGCAGCAATCTTGATTGTGCCATCGTCTTCGATTTCGATTGTAGTACCTGTTTCTTCACAAAGAGCACGGATAACTGCGCCGCCTTTACCGATAACATCTTTGATCTTATCAGAGCTGATTTTCATTGTGTGGATACGTGGAGCGAATTCAGAGATATCTTCACGAGCACCAGAGATAGCTTCATCCATTACAGAAAGGATGTGCTTACGTGCACCTTGCGCTTGGTTAAGAGCAATTTGCATGATCTCTTTAGTGATACCTTCGATCTTGATGTCCATTTGAAGTGCAGTGATACCAGCGTTAGTACCTGCTACTTTAAAGTCCATGTCACCTAGGTGATCTTCGTCGCCAAGGATGTCAGAAAGAACAACGAAATCGTCGCCTTCTTTAACAAGACCCATTGCGATACCCGCAACAGAAGCTTTGATTGGAACACCAGCATCCATAAGTGCTAGAGATGTACCACATACAGAAGCCATTGAAGAAGAACCGTTAGATTCTGTGATTTCCGATACAACACGAACTGTGTATGGGAATTCGTCAACAGAAGGCATTACCGCTTGGATACCACGTTTAGCAAGCTTACCGTGACCAATTTCACGACGCTTAGGAGAACCAACGAAACCAGTTTCACCTACACAGTATGGAGGGAAGTTGTAGTGTAGAAGGAAGTTATCTTTCTTCTCACCCATTAGGCTGTCGATGATTTGAGCATCACGTTGTGTACCAAGCGTTGCAGTAACAAGTGCTTGAGTTTCACCACGAGTGAATAGAGAAGAACCGTGTGTACGTGGAAGAACACCAGTACGTACGTCTAGCGCACGAACCATGTCTTTTTCACGGCCATCGATACGTGGGTTGCCAGCAATGATGCGGCTACGTACTACGTTTTTCTCTAGAGAACCAAGCATGCCGCGGATTTCGCGCTCATCTAGGTTTTCGTCTTGTGCAATTAGAGCTTCAACAGTGTCGCTCTTGATTGCGCCAACTTGCTCGTAACGCGCCATTTTCTCAGTGATCTGGTACGCGTCAGATAGACGTGTTTCAGCTTGCTCAGCAACTTTAGCTTTAAGCTCAGTGTTAATTGCTGGCGCTTCCCAGTTCCAAGATGGAGTTGCAACTTCAGCAGCAAACTCGTTGATTGCTTTGATTACAACTTGTTGTTGGTCGTGACCGTAAACAACAGCTGAAAGCATTTCTTCTTCAGATAGGTTATCTGCTTCAGATTCAACCATAAGTACTGCGCCTTCTGTACCAGACACAACTAGGTCTAGTTTAGAGTTTTCAAGCTCAGTATTTGATGGGTTAAGAACAAGTTCGCCGTCGATGTGACCAACACGTGCAGCACCGATAGGACCATTGAATGGTGCACCAGAGATAGCAAGAGCAGCAGACGTTGCGATCATTGTGATCATGTCTGGGTTTACGTCAGGGTTGATAGAAACAACCGTAGCGATAACTTGAACTTCGTTTTTAAACGCACTTGGGAAAAGTGGACGAATTGGACGGTCAATCAGACGAGCTGTTAGCGTTTCGCCTTCAGAAGGACGACCTTCACGCTTGAAGAAACCACCAGGGATTTTACCCGCAGCGTATGTACGCTCTTGGTAGTTAACTGTTAGAGGGAAGAAATCTTGGCCTGCAACAGCTTCTTTCTTAGCAACAACAGAAACGAATACTGATGTATCGTCCATAGTCGCCATTACAGCAGCAGTAGCTTGACGTGCCATTACGCCCGTTTCTAGAGTAACGGTGTGGTTACCGTACTGGAACGATTTTACAACTGGTTTTTCAAACATTGTATATCCTTAGCTCTAAAGTCATGACTTTAGATTAAGTGAAGATTGACTCAAGATATTACCAATCGCGACTAGTGAAAAGAGACTTGGGAATGATGCTTCTTTGTATGAGTTCATACGCCGAATTAAGACCAAATCCGCCTTTGAATAGTCGCGACCTATTGGCCGACATCTGTGACTGTAACGTCTTGAGAGGTTGATTGCCCAGCGTTGAAAACGCATAGGCGGGCGTAGTATAAACTATTTTTATTAGGAGAGATATTTCCTATCAGAAAAAGCCAGATGATATTCTGTGCATCCGGCCAAACATTTTCTTACAGGCACAAAAAAAGGAGCATAAATGCTCCTTTTCTTCAAACTGTCTTTGCAGACATCGCTATTAGCGACGTAGGCCTAGACGCTTGATTAGATCTTGGTAACGAGTAAGGTTTTTGCCTTTCAAGTAATCAAGAAGCTTACGACGGCTAGAAACCATACGTAATAGACCACGACGGCTGTGGTGATCGTGTTTGTGCGCTTTGAAGTGACCTTGTAGGTGGTTGATAGAAGCAGTAAGTAGTGCTACTTGTACTTCTGGTGAACCTGTGTCGCCTTCAGATTGTGCGTATTCTGCAACGATTGCTGCTTTAGTTTCTGCATTCAGAGACATAAATCTCTCCTGATAAGAGTAAGTTTATATTTGTAGCAGCCAATCTCTGATTCAGCCGCTACGCGAGCCGAGGATTATAGGGAAGTTTACGAGTTGGTGCAATAACAATCGAACTGGTGAAAAACGAAAAAAGCGAACCATTAAAATTAAGGGCTCGCTTTCTGTATTATTGATTCGCTTTTCCAGGCTAAGCGCCAATACCTAATTAGGTTTCAGCGTTACGCTTGTGGCTCTTCATCTCTGAAAACAACCAAACGCTTAGGTGCAACTCGGCCATCTTCAGCAATTTGAGCAACGCCAACAAACAGCTTCTCTGCACCGCTTGTCATACGAACGGTACCTTCAGCAGGAGCGCCTGCGACTTGAACGGGCATACCGTGCTGAACAAGATCAGTCAGTTCCGCATTCAAGTTAACTTCAGGTAAGTCTTCTACAGCGGTGTCCATTGGCATTAACAATGGATCAAGCAACTCTTTAGGAGCAATTTCTTGCGCTTGTGCTTGCTCTAGAATTTCGTTCAACTGTTCTAAGGTAACCATGCGTTCATACGGGTACTTTGCAACACCAGTACGACGAAGCATTGTCACGTGAGCACCACAACCTAGCATTTCACCAAGATCGTCGGTAATTGTACGGATGTAAGTACCTTTAGAACAATGCACTTCCATCTCAACTTCATCACCTTCAAAGCGAAGTAGCTCAATAGAATACACAGTGATCTTGCGAGACTCACGAGGCACTTCGATACCTGCACGTGCATATTCATACAAAGGCTTACCTTGATACTTCAATGCTGAGAACATTGATGGAATCTGGTCGGTTTCACCTTTGAAGCTTGCAATGCAGCGTTCAAGTTGCTCTTGAGTCACGTTAATTTCACGCGTTTCAACCACTTCACCATCAGAATCTGAGGTGTTGGTACGCTCACCAAGCTTCGCGACAACAACGTAGCGCTTATCAGAATCTAGAAGAAACTGAGAGAACTTCGTTGCTTCACCAAGACAAATTGGCAGCATGCCAGTCGCAAGAGGATCCAGAGCACCGGTGTGCCCTGCCTTCTCTGCAAAGTAAATACGCTTTACTTTTTGCAGTGCATCATTAGATGAAATGCCTGTTGGCTTATCTAACAGAATTACCCCATTTATAGGGCGACCTTTACGACGGCGAGCCATTACTCTTCATCCTTAGACTGAGTTTCGTCAGTGCGGCCAGATTCTTCTTGCTTACGCTTGTCATCGTTCAGTACTTCACTTACTAGGTTAGACATACGCATGCCTTCTACCAATGTGTTGTCGTAAGTAAAACGAACTTCAGGTGTTAGACGGTGACGAATACGCTTGCCAAGAGCCATACGAACTGGCACTTCATGCTCTTTAAGAGCAGCAAGACATGATTCAGGTGTTTGCTCACCGATACATAGGAAAGTCACGAACACTTTTGCGTATGCAAGGTCACGAGACACTTCTACATCTGAAATAGTTACCATACCAATGCGTGAGTCACGAACTTCACGTTGGAGGATAAGTGCGAGCTCTTTTTGAAGCTGCTGAGACACACGTTGTGTGCGGCTAAATTCTTTTGACATTTTCTTTTCTCACTTAGAAAGATGGGGGGCTTGGTAATTACCAGCCCCCCATGGTGTATTCAACAACCGATTACTTATTACCTTTACAGGTAATGTTAGTAACCTTAGTCAATATGTCGAGTCGTACTGACTGGTTAGTCTAGAGTACGTTTAACTTCAACAATTTCGAATACTTCGATCTGGTCACCAACGCGAACGTCGTTGTAGTTCTTAACGCCGATACCACACTCGTAACCATTTTTAACTTCTTGAACGTCATCTTTAAAGCGACGAAGTGACTCTAGTTCACCTTCGTAGATAACAACGTTTTCGCGAAGTACGCGGATTGGGCTGCTACGCTTAATCGTACCTTCAGTAACGATACAACCAGCGATTGCACCAAGTTTAGGCGACTTAAATACGTCACGAACTTGAGCAAGACCAATGATCTCTTGACGGAATTCAGGAGCAAGCATACCGCCCATCGCCTGTTTCACTTCGTCGATCAGTTGGTAAATGATTGAGTAGTAACGTAGATCTAGGTTTTCATTCTGAACAGTACCACGCGCAGTTGCGTCAGCACGAACGTTGAAACCAAGGATGATAGCGTTAGAAGCAGCTGCAAGAGTTGCATCAGTTTCCGTAATACCACCAACACCAGAACCTACGATGTTAACTTTAACTTCGTCAGTTGACAGTTTCAGTAGAGAGTCAGCAATTGCTTCTACAGAACCTTGAACGTCAGCTTTAAGTACAACGTTAAGTTCAGCAACTTCACCAGCCGTCATATTCGCGAACATGTTCTCTAGTTTCGCTTTTTGTTGGCGAGCTAGTTTAACATCACGGAATTTACCTTGACGGTAGTTCGCAACTTCACGCGCTTTACGCTCATCACGTACAACCGTTGCTTCATCACCTGAAGCAGGAACGCCAGAAAGACCTAGAATTTCTACAGGGATAGATGGACCTGCAGTTTCGATGTCTTTACCGTTTTCATCGCGCATTGCACGAACACGGCCGTACTCTTGACCACAAAGAACGATATCGCCTTTGTTAAGAGTACCAGACTGTACTAGTACTGTTGCAACTGGACCGCGGCCTTTATCAAGACGAGATTCAACAACAACACCAGATGCCATGCCTTCTTTAACCGCTGTAAGCTCAAGAACTTCAGACTGAAGAAGGATAGCTTCTAGAAGACCATCGATGTTTGTACCCTGTTTTGCAGAGATGTGAACGAAGATGTTCTCACCGCCCCATTCTTCAGGGATAACGTCGTATTGAGCTAGCTCATTCTTAACGTTGTCTGGGTTTGCACCCTCTTTGTCGATCTTGTTCACAGCAACAATCAGAGGAACGCCTGCCGCTTTCGCGTGCTGGATTGCTTCGATTGTTTGTGGCATTACGCCATCATCAGCGGCAACAACAAGTACAACGATATCTGTCGCTTGAGCACCACGAGCACGCATAGCTGTAAACGCCGCGTGTCCAGGAGTATCAAGGAACGTGATCATGCCGTTGTCAGTATCTACGTGGTAAGCACCAATGTGCTGTGTGATACCGCCAGCTTCGCCAGACGCAACGTGTGCTTTACGAATGTAATCAAGTGTAGAAGTTTTACCGTGGTCAACGTGACCCATGATAGTAACAACAGGAGCACGACCTTCTGCGACAGCATCGCTATCACGGTCAGCTAGCACTGCTTCTTCTAGTTCGTTTTCTTTACGTAGGATAACCTTGTGACCCATTTCTTCAGCAACAAGTTGTGCTGTTTCTTGGTCGATCACTTGGTTGATAGTCGCCATAGCGCCCATCTTCATCATTACTTTGATAACTTCAGTTGCTTTAACTGACATTTTGCTAGCCAGTTCAGAAACAACGATAGTTTCGCCAATAGCAACATCAGATTTAGCAACAGTTGCTGACTTATCAAAGCCTTGCTGCATTGAAGTTGGTTTAGCAAGCTTACCTTTACCGCCACGACCACGTTGGTTACGACCACCACGGTTGTTGCCAGGTTGAGCTGCTGGAGCAGGTTTCTTCTTGCGACGACGAGGAGCTTTCTCATCTTTTTTATCAGCCGCATCTTCTGCTTCACGAGCATAAGTAGAAGTAGTCACATGGTAATCCGCAGATTTCTCTTGCTCTTTCTTCTTCTTCTCTTCTTCAGACCAACGTTCTTGGTTCTCTTCTGCTAACTTACGAGCTTCCTCAACAAGCTTAGCTGCTTCAGCTTCGGCTTTACGAGTTGCTTCTTGCTCTTGACGAGTTTTAAGTTCATCCGCTTCTTTTTTCGCTTGTGCGTTAGCGTCTGCATTTTTTGAATTCATGTCTTTTTTAGCCTTTTCAGCTTGTGCGCGTTGAGCCTTCTCTTCAGAATCACGTTTTGCATCCGCTTCACGTGTTACTTTTTCTTCGGCTTCGCGCTGTGCTTTCTCTGCAGCATCACGTTTCGCTTGCTCTTCAGCATCGCGTTGTGCTTTCTCTTCCACTTCACGATTAGCTACTTCCTCAGCTTCACGTTTCGCTTCATCTTCAATAGTGCTGCGCTTCACGTAAGTACGCTTTTTACGTACCTCTACTTGAACATCCTTACTCTTACCGCCTCCAGCAGCAACACTTAGCGTGCTGCGGGTCTTGCGTTGAAGAGTTAAACGAGTCGGTTCTGTTTCGCCAGAAGTATCGCCATGCTCCTTTTTAAGGTGCGTTAGCAATGTTTGCTTCTCTGAATCAGTCACTTGATCCGACCCTGCTTTCTTCATTCCTGCATCAGCAAGTTGTTCAATTAAGCGGTCAACTGGCGTACCAATCTCTTCACTCAGTGCTTTAACTGTTAATTGTGTCATACCGCTTTCTCTCCTTGCTGAATTATTCTTCGTCGCCGAACCAACAGATGTTACGCGCAGCCATAATCAGCTCGCCTGCTCGCTCTGCAGTTAGGTCTTCGATGCCTTCTAGTTCATCAACGCCTTGGTCAGCTAGGTCTTCCAATGTCGCAACGCCTTTTGCTGCTAGCTTGTAAGCCATTTCACGCTCAAGACCTTCAAGTGCAAGTAAGTCTTCAGCAGGCTCAACACCGTCGAAAGTCTCTTCTTTCGCTAGCGCTAGAGTAGTCAGTGCGTCTTTCGCGCGGTTACGTAGTTCTTCAACGATACCTTCGTCTAGACCGTCGACTTCAAGAAGCTCGTTCACAGGAACGTATGCCACTTCTTCAAGTGTAGAGAAGCCTTCTTCAACAAGCATTTGAGCAAAGTCTTCTTCAATGTCTAGGTGCTTCATGAAGTTTTCAATAGAAGCAACGGCTTCTTCTTGGTGCTTCTTCTCTAGATCAGCAACAGTCATTACATTCAGTTCCCAACCCGTTAGTTGAGAAGCTAGACGTACGTTTTGACCGCTACGGCCAATCGCTTGTGCCAGGTTATCGGCTTCAACAGCGATATCCATAGAGTGTGCATCTTCATCAACGATGATTGAAGCAACATCAGCAGGCGCCATTGCGTTAATAACGAACTGAGCTGGGTTATCGTCCCAAAGAACGATATCGATACGCTCACCGCCAAGATCATTAGAAACAGCTTGTACACGTGCACCACGCATACCAACACACGCACCAACAGGGTCAATACGTTTGTCGTTTGTTTTCACAGCGATTTTAGCACGAGAACCAGCGTCACGTGCAGCACCTTTAAGTTCAATTAGCTCTTCACCAATCTCAGGCACTTCAACGCGGAATAGTTCAGCTAGCATTTCTGGCTTCGAACGAGTAACGAAAAGCTGGAAACCTCGAGCTTCTGGTTTAACTGCGTAAAGAAGACCACGAACACGGTCACCTGGACGGAAGTTTTCACGAGGAAGTTGGTCGTCACGAAGGATTACCGCTTCAGCGTTGTTACCGAGGTCTAGAATAACTGTGTCACGGTTAACTTTCTTAACTGCGCCAGTTACGAGCTCGCCTTCGTTGTCAATAAACTGTTCAACGATTTGAGCACGTTCTGCTTCACGTACTTTCTGTACGATAACTTGCTTAGCCGTTTGAGTCGTAATACGGTCAAACGTTACTGATTCGATATCATCTTCAATGAAACCGCCAAGTTCGATCTCTGGATCATCGTACTTTGCAGCTTCAATAGAGATTTCTTTTGTTGGGAATTCAACTTCCTCAACAGCTTCCCAACGGCGGAAAGTTTCGAAATTACCCGTTTTACGGTCAATTTCTACACGAACTTCAATTTCTAATTCGCTTTTCTTTTTTGTTGCCGTTGCAAGCGCGATTTCAAGCGCTTCAAAAATACGCTCACGAGGAACTGCTTTCTCATTTGAAACAGCTTCTACTACCGCCAAAATTTCTTTGTTCATTAATCTAGCCTCTTAAGCTCTTCTCACTAGGAGAACTAAAATTTAGGGATCAGGTTAGCTTTTGCAATATTGCTCAGGACGAATTCTTCTTCTTGTCCTTCAACCAATACTTTCACTGTCTCGCCTTCGATAGATTGGATATCACCTTTCCATTTACGACGGTTGCCGACAGCCATTTTCAAAACGATGCTTACCTCGTGACCAATAAATTGTTGGTAATGCTCTGCTTTGAACAGTGGTCTCTCTAAACCTGGTGAAGACACTTCAAGGTTATAAGCCACTGAAATTGGATCTTCAACATCCATTACGGCACTTACTTGGTGACTAACCTCAGAGCAATCATCTACATTGATACCATTTGGTGAATCGATGTAAATACGTAGCGTTGAGTGCTCACCAGCACGAATAAATTCTAATCCAACTAACTCATAACCTGATGCTGCTACTGGAGCGTCAAGCATTTCAGTAAGTTGTCTCTCTAAACCAGTCATTTAACCACTCCAGAAACAAAAAAAGGGCTCAAAGCCCAATTTAAATTCCAAGCAAACATTATCATCTAAAGGCATTTACAAATGCTTAGATAACAAAAAACCCCGTATAAGCCGGGGTTTTTGTTGCTGGACCCTTATATGTTAAGTGTCATCACATTCGATATCACACTTAACTCACAGTGAGGTTCACACTGTGCAAACTTGCTACCAATACAAGCTATATAATAGCATTGAAATTGGTTGCGGGAGCCGGATTTGAACCGACGACCTTCGGGTTATGAGCCCGACGAGCTACCAAACTGCTCCATCCCGCGTCCGACTTGTGAGCATTATACGCCCAACAAGATGTTTTACAAGTTTGTAAACATGGTGCCGAGAGAGGGACTCGAACCCTCACACCCTAAGGCACTAGCACCTCATGCTAGCGTGTCTACCAATTTCACCATCTCGGCATCAAATCTTTGCAGCTTATTGTGGAATTTCGTCGCCTTGCGTCGGAACTTCACTCACTGCATCTTCAGCTTGCTGAATTACCTGACCTTGAGTCGGGTCAATCCATTGTGACTCAGTTTTATGTGTAGACATATTACCAAGCACTAAGCTAAGGATAAAAAATGTAGTTGCAAAAACTGCAGTCATTCGGGTAAGGAAATTTCCTGAGCCACCAGCACCAAACACAGTGTTTGAAGCGCCAGCACCGAAAGAGGCTCCCATATCTGCGCCTTTACCTTGTTGAATCAACACTAGGCCAATTACACCAAGCGCTGCCAACAGGTAAATCACAAGTAGAACTGTAAACATTTTTCCACCTATGTTCCTAATTGTTGAGCCAGCGCCGTTCAAAAAACTATTTTTGAGAACAAGGCTAGCGACCTCCTAACTGAAGGCCGAGCAATACTAGCGAATGCGACGATGGCTGACAAGGGGAATTTGCTAAAAAATAAGCCTTTACCAAGCGAATGGTTAAAAAAAGGTCAAAAGCGACACAAAACTCATTTACGTCTCTTTTGACCGTGATATCTCTTAACCGTGATACAAGTCAATCACTTCTAAGCACAGGTGCTATTCGTACGCCCGTTAAGTAAAAGGTTAAATTAGCAGTTTGCTTTTACTGCATCTGCGATCTTAAGCGCTGACGATTGAACAAGCTCAGCATCTTCGCCTTCAACCATGACACGCAGTAGTGGCTCGGTACCAGACTTGCGTAATAGCACACGACCTTTCTCGCCAAGCTCAGCTTCTACTTCTACAACCGCTGCTTTTACCGCTTCGGCTTCTAGTGGGTTTGAATCTCCGCTGAAACGAACGTTTTCTAGAACTTGAGGGTATAACGTCATGCCCTGAGACAGCTCATTCAGTGTCATTTCGCTATCAACAACTGAAGCCAACACTTGCAGAGCAGCAACGATAGCATCACCCGTCGTCACTTTATCCAATAGGATAACGTGACCCGAATTTTCTGCCCCGATCTTCCAGCCTTTAGCAAGAAGTTGCTCCATGACGTAACGGTCACCAACAGCAGCACGTACAAATGGAATACCTAATTGCTTAAGGCCATTTTCCATACCAAGGTTCGTCATTAGTGTACCAACAACGCCACCTTTCAACTCACCGCGACGCAGTGCATCACGAGCAATGATGTAAGCAATTTGGTCACCATCAACTTTGTTGCCTAGCTCGTCAACCATGATGATACGGTCACCGTCACCATCAAAGCCTAGGCCTAGAGCTGCTTTTTCTTCAAGTACTTTAGCTTGCAGAGCACGCACATCTGTCGCACCCACTTCGTGGTTGATGTTAGTACCATTTGGCTCAACACCCATTGCAATCACTTCAGCGCCCAACTCTTTAAATACCGCTGGCGCAATGTGGTAAGTCGCACCATGTGCGCAATCCACCACAATTTTCATGCCCGCTAACGTCATTTTGTGTGGGAATGTACTTTTACAAAATTCAATATAACGGCCAGCTGCATCATTTAAGCGTACAGCTTTACCCAATGCAGAAGATTCCACGCACTCGATATCTTTATCTAGTTCAGCTTCGATAGCCAACTCAATGTCATCCGACAATTTAGTGCCTTCAGAAGAGAAGAACTTAATGCCGTTGTCATAGAAAGGGTTATGCGATGCAGAGATAACGATACCAGCTTCAGCACGGAAAGTTTGTGTTAAGTAAGCAACAGCAGGTGTTGGCATTGGGCCAGTAAACGTAGCCTGAAGACCCGCAGCAGCAAGGCCAGCTTCTAACGCAGACTCAAGCATATAGCCAGAGATACGAGTATCTTTACCAATGATCACTTTCTTGGTGCCCTGCTTCGCAAGAACACGACCTGCAGCCCAGCCAAGCTTCAGAACAAAATCAGGTGTAATCGGGTATTGGCCAACTTTGCCACGTACACCATCTGTGCCGAAGTAACGTCTTTTATCAGACATATTGATTTTCCTTAATTATTATTAGTGATTGTTATTCATCACTTCGATTATCTTCATCGCTTCCAATGTATCTTCAACATCGTGAACGCGAATAATTTGTGCGCCTTTCATTGCTGCGATAGTCGCGCAAGTGACACTGGCTACCATGCAATCTGCAGGGGCCTTGTCCAGTAGCTTAAAGATCATCGATTTTCTCGACATCCCAGCTAAAACTGGCAACCCAAGCGTATGAAATTTTTCAAGGTGCGCTAATAGGTGGTAATTGTGTTCAATGGTTTTACCAAAACCAAAACCAGGATCCAGAATCAGCTGTTCTTTTGAGATGCCTACAGCCTCACAAGCTTTCACTCTTTCTTGTAGGAATGCTTCAACATCCATTAAAACATCGTCGTAAACTGGGCTAGCTTGCATGGTTCTTGGTTGGCCTTTCATGTGCATTAAGCAAACAGGAACATTAGCCTCAGCGGCAGCTTGTAGGGCACCTGGCTCTTGTAAAGCGCGTACATCATTGATCAAATCAGCACCCGCTTCAACAGCTTGGCGCATCACTTCCGCTTTGCTGGTATCAATAGAAATCCAAACATCAAACTTGGCACGAATCGCTTTAATTGCAGGAATAACTCGAGCGAGCTCTTCCTCTAAGGAAACGTCCGGTGCTCCAGGACGAGTCGATTCACCTCCAATATCAATAATGCTAACGCCGGCTTGAATCATTCGTTCAGCTTGCAGCAATGCATTGTCTAATGAGTTGAATTTTCCGCCATCAGAGAAAGAATCAGGCGTGACATTGAGGATACCCATTACATGTGGGCGATCTAAAACGAGCGTTTTATTATTTGCTTTTAATATCATGAAAGGCAGGTCTTAAAGAGTAAAAAACACTTTAGGCTATAAACAGAAAAACCCTGAGCGTACTCAGGGTTTTAATTTATAGCTTAGCGATTAAGAATCTTTGTTTTGAGTATCATCTGATTCAGATTTAACTTCTTCAACTTTCGACTCTTCAGCTTCTGGTTCGGCTTTAGCTTGTTCTTCAGATTTAACTTCAGCTTCAGGCTTGGCTTCTTCCTTTTCAGGTTCTGCTTTTACTTGCTCCCCCCAACCAGCAGGCTCACGGATCTCGGTTTTACGATCCATCAAATCATCAATTTGACCCGCATCAATCGTTTCATACTTCATTAATGCATCTTTCATTGAGTGCATTAAATCCATATTGTCTTCGAGTATTTGTTTCGCTCGAGCGTAATTACGATCAATTAGGATACGAATCTCTTCATCGATAAGTCGAGTGGTTTCATCCGAGACGTGTTTCGCTTTGCTCATTCCGCGGCCTAAGAAAACTTCACCTTCTTCTTCTGCATAAAGAAGAGGGCCTAGTTTTTCAGAGAAGCCCCATTGAGTCACCATCTTACGAGCAATATCAGTGGCACGTTCAATATCGTTTGATGCACCTGTCGATACCTTGTCTGAACCGTAAATCAATTCCTCAGCAAGACGACCACCGTATAGGCTAGAAATCATCGATTCTAGGTGTTGACGGTTCATACTTACACGATCTTGTTCTGGTAAATACATAGTAACACCAAGCGCTCGACCACGAGGGATGATAGATACTTTGTACACTGGATCGTGCTCAGGCACTAAACGACCAACAATTGCATGACCAGCTTCATGGTAAGCCGTCGATTCTTTCGTTTCTTCAGTCAGAACCATTGAACGGCGCTCAGCACCCATCATGATTTTGTCTTTCGCTAATTCAAACTCAACCATCGATACATTGCGTTTGTTACCGCGAGCAGCGAATAGAGCCGCTTCGTTCACAAGGTTCGCAAGGTCTGCACCAGAGAAACCGGGTGTACCGCGAGCAATCAGAGATGGTTCAACATCGCCTGATAGTGGAACCTTACGCATGTGTACTTTAAGAATCTGTTCACGACCACGTACATCTGGTAGACCAACCACCACTTGACGGTCAAAACGGCCTGGACGAAGCAATGCTGGGTCAAGTACGTCTGGACGGTTAGTCGCAGCGATAACGATAATACCTTCGTTACCTTCGAAACCATCCATCTCAACCAGCATTTGGTTTAGTGTTTGTTCACGCTCATCGTGACCACCACCAACACCAGCGCCACGCTGACGACCAACAGCATCGATTTCATCGATAAAGATAATACAAGGCGCTGCTTTCTTCGCTTGTTCGAACATGTCACGCACACGAGATGCACCGACACCAACAAACATTTCAACGAAGTCAGAACCTGAGATAGTAAAGAATGGTACTTTCGCTTCACCAGCAATTGCTTTTGCAAGCAATGTCTTACCAGTACCAGGAGGACCGACCAACAGGATACCTGTCGGGATCTTACCACCCAGTTTTTGGAAACGACTTGGGTCACGAAGATAATCAACAAGCTCTTTCACGTCTTCTTTTGCTTCGTCACAACCAGCAACATCAGCAAACATCGTTTTGATTTGTTCTTCGCTCATCATTCGAGCTTTGCTCTTACCAAAAGACATCGCGCCTTTACCGCCGCCGCCGCCTTGCATTTGACGCATGAAGAAAATCCACACACCAATCAGTAAGATCATTGGGAACCATGAGATGAAGATAGTGCCAAGCAGGCTCTGCTCTTCAGGTGGTGTACCCTGAACTTTTACGTTTTGATTAATTAAGTCATCAAGTAGCTTTTGATCATAAACAGGCATGTAAGTTACATACTTAGAGCCACCACCACGACGTGTGAAAGTGATCTCGCTGTTATTGAACTGTGCATCTTGAATCTGGCCTTGGCCAACTTCCTGTACAAATGTGGTGTAATCTACTGCTCTGCCGTTACTTTCCCCAGGGCCGAAGCTCTGGAATACCGACATCAACACTACCGCGATAACAAGCCACAGAATTAAATTTTTTGCCATGTCACTCAAGGTGTAAGCCTCTCGATAACTAATTGTAATTAAAGGTAGGGTACTACAGTTTGTAACCTGTAGCCATGTTGTTAACTCTCACTCTTGGAAGAGAATCGTTAACCTTTGTAACCAGTTGCTACGATAAACACTTCACGAGAGCGAGCTCGAGAAGAGTCGGGTTTTCTCACTTTGACTGTTTTAAACATCTCACGGACGTCCTTAACATATTGGTCAAACCCTTCGCCTTGGAATACTTTTACAACAAAACTACCATTGGTAGCTAGAACTTGTCGACACATATCCAAAGCTAATTCAACTAAATACATAGCTCTCGGCTGATCCACAGAATTGTTGCCTGCTATATTAGGTGCCATATCAGACATCACTACATCAACCATGTTTGGTTGTATACGTTCCAACAAAGCATCTAGCACAGCTTCTTCGCGGAAATCGCCTTGTAAAAAGCTCACTCCAGCAATCGGATCCATAGGTAGCAAGTCACAAGCAATGATTTGACCGTTGTCTCCGATAATCTTAGCAGCATATTGAGACCAACCGCCAGGGGCTGCGCCCAAATCCACAATGGTCATCCCAGGAGTCAGCAATTTATCTTTCGTTTGAATCTCTTCCATTTTGAAATAAGCACGCGAACGATAGCCTCTTTTTCTTGCTTCATTTGCATACTTGTCGTCGAAGTGTTCCTTCAACCAACGGCCTGAACTGGCCGAGTGTTTCTGTTTGCTCATTGGATACCTAAACTGGAGGAAAGTACTAATTGCTGAATAAATTATAGTCTTCAGCTTTAGATGGCGTTAAAATAGGTTTTTTCAACCCTAATACTAAATAAAATTGGCCGCGTAATGAACCTAAGTACCAAACAAAAGCAGCATCTAAAGGGCCTAGCTCACAGTTTAAAACCTGTCGTGCTAATGGGCGCAAATGGACTTACTGAAGCTGTTCTAGCGGAAATCGAATTGGCTCTAGACCACCACGAACTGATCAAGATTAAAGTTGCATCAGAAGACCGTGAGACTAAGCAACTGATTATCGATGCAATTGTACGTGAATCTAAAGCTGAGAAAGTACAGACTATCGGTAAAGTTCTAGTACTGTTCCGTCAGTCAGAAGCACGTAAAATCGAGATTCCACGCAAATAAGCTAGTTTGACATCAAGCTAGCTCCACAATAAGAAAGCCACCGTGCTTATCTTTTAGTGTAGCGTGAGAAACGAAAAAGGTCGCATTAGCGACCTTTTTACTTATTAGAACCAAAGTAAATTCAATTAGATGTATTCTACTTTGTCGATTTCGAAATCTTTATCGCCGCCAGGTGTAGAGATTATAACCTCGTCACCTTCCATCTTACCAATAAGGCCACGAGCGATCGGTGATTTCACCGAAATGCGGCCAGTTTTGATTTCAGCTTCATCTTCAGAAACGATTTGGTAACGGAACTCTTCATCAGTATCTACGTCAATCAAAGTAACCGTAGTACCAAAGATAACCTTGCCTGTGTTATCCATTTGAGTTACGTCGATGATCTGAGCTAGCGATAGCTTGTATTCGATATCTCGAATTTGAGCTTCACAGATACCCTGCTCTTCACGAGCGGCGTGATATTCAGCGTTCTCTTTCAAGTCACCGAGTTCACGTGCTTCACCAATAGCTGCTGAAATAATAGGGCGTAGCTTAAGTAGGCGATCTAATTCGTCACGTAGCTTCTGAGCGCCACGTACTGTCATTGGAACCTTTTCCATTTTTTACCTCTATGCCAAAGCTTTCTTTGGCCAACATAAATCCACCCAACATAGTTATTGGGTGATAGAAACAAAACGATTTGGCTTAGTGTAAACAAACTTGATGGCTAAATCACCTTTATTCCACTTTGCGTTATAAAAGCTTTATCTAAGTCTAAATTACAGACATCACAAAAATGAATAGTAACCCACCCATCAATAAGTCAGCGATCAAATACCTAAAAAAAACAAAAACAAACCAAATAAACACAGATCACACTTTTATAAAAAATAAGTAAAAACAACAAGTTAAACAATAGTAAATATAATAAAACAGTGTTCATAATTTTTATTGATATCATTTTACTAACTGACTATGGAACTTTAGGGGTAAAAAGTACCTCATGAATTGCTCTGGCAAGTTTCACGCTTTTGTTCTAAGCATGATTATGAAGCTTGATTAATACGAGCAATACACAAAAAGGATTCAAATCCTTAATAAATACCTTTATGGACAGTAATTAGGAATTAATAACATGAACAAGACTATGATCGCGCTTGCTGTATCTGCTGCAGCTCTTGCTACTGGCGCTAACGCGGCAGAACTATACAACCAAGACGGTAACTCTGTTGAAATGGGCGGCCGAGCTGAAGCTCGTCTATCTATGAAAGATGGTAAAGCTGAAGATAAAACACGCATCCGTCTTAACTTCCTAGGTAAAGTAGAAATCCAAGACGGCCTATACGGTGTTGGTTTTTACGAAGGCGAATTCACAACTGCTGAAGACGGCGGCTCTACTGATAACAACGACGGTGACATCACAAACCGTTACACGTACGCCGGTCTAGGTGGTACATTCGGTGAAGTAACTTACGGTAAAAACGAAGGTGCTTTAGGCGTAATCACTGACTTCACAGATATCATGGCTTACCACGGTAATTCTGCTGCAGACAAACTAGCAGTAGCTGATCGTTCAGACAACATGATTTCTTACAAAGGTCAATTCCAAGACCTCAACCTTAAAGCTAGCTACCGTTTCGCAGATCGCGAAGACTCAACTCTAAATGGTTCTGGTTACACAGATAACGGTCAAGACGGCTACTCTCTTTCTGGTATCTACGCTATTGGCGATACTGGCGCAAAAGTAGGTGCTGGTTACGCAGATCAAGATAAGAACAATGAATACATGCTTTCTGGTTCTTACACTATGGGTGACCTATACTTCGCTGGTGTATTCACTGACGGTGAAAAAGATTTTGACCGCCAGTACAACTCTTCAAACGCTTCGAGCATTGGTAGCAAGTTCACAGGTGTTCAAGACTACACTGGTTACGAGCTAGCAGCAGCTTATACTCTTGGTCAGACTGTATTATCTACAACATACAACAACGCTGAGACAGGTAGCGACACATCTGCAGACAACATCGCAATTGACGCTACTTACTACTTCAAACCTAACTTCCGTGGCTACGTTTCATACAACTTCAACCTACTTGATGCTAATGATACTCTAGGTACAAGCACTGTTGGTAAGAAAGGCGCTGAAGACGAAGTTGCTCTAGGTATGCGTTACGACTTCTAATTCTGATTATCTAATTGATTAATTAGTTAATTGAGAATCAAAACGCCCGCTATCTAGCGGGCGTTTTTTATATCTGTATACTGAAAACATCAGCCATCCAAGAAATCTTCTATGCGCCTTCTATCCACACTACTTGTATGTAGTTTTTCCATTAGCGCTTTCTCAGTTAACGCTTTCGCTTACCCCCCTCTAGATAAATTGCCTGATGGCAGTAGCACAAGTGTAATTTTGGAATCCCTGAGAGGCGATTCAAACAAAATGAATTCCAACAGTGATGGCTTCTACCCGCCCGCCAGTACTTTAAAGCTGGTGACAGCTTTAGCGGCTAAGTTGGAGTTAGGGGATGACTTTCACTACACGACCAGCATTGCCCGTTCTGGGAATGACTCAATCATTTCATTTAGTGGCGACCCGACCCTACAACGAGAACAGCTTAAAAGCCTTTTGGCTCAATACGCAAAATCTCAATCCAGAACCATCAAGGGCAACTTATACCTAGATAACTCGACTTTTACGGGCTATCAGCGAGCGGTGGGTTGGCCTTGGGACATTCTAGGGGTTTGTTACAGCGCGCCTTCGAGTGCGATGACCTTAGACAGCAACTGCGCACAAGCCTCTATTTATACAAAAGATAACGGCAGCACTCGTGTCTATATTCCCGCTCACTATCCGATAGACGTGACAACCACCGCAGCCACCGTAACTCGATCAGGGCAGAAGGCGACACAATGCGACTTAGAGCTCATTACCACTCCAGACAACGCTTACAAGCTCTCTGGTTGCTTAGTAGAGCGTAAGAAGCCACTACCACTCAAGTTTGCGATTCAAAACCCCGAGCTTTATACCTATCAAGTCGTGACATCGCTTCTTGAAGAGCTGAAAATCCAAGTTAAAGGCGATGTGATTATTGGTAAAAAAGCAAAAGCAAACAAAACCACGTTAGTCGCAAGCCATCATTCTGAAAAGCTTCCCGAACTGCTCGATACCATGCTGAAGAAATCAGACAATCTAATAGCAGACAACCTAACCAAAACACTGGGTGCAACGTTTTATGTCCAACCGGGCAGCTTCAATAATGGCACCGAGGCGATAAAACAGATATTACTGACCAAGGCCAACATTGACCTAAGCAAAGCACAGCTCGTCGATGGCTCAGGGTTATCCAGGAATAATCGAATGAGGTCACAGACCATGGCTCAAGTGCTTCGTTATATCTGGGAAAACGATCAACAGCTCAACCTAGTTGGGGCAATGCCAACTTCGGGCACTGATGGGACGCTTAAATACCGTCAAAGCATGAGAAAGGCACCAATCCAAGGTAATATTATTGCGAAAAGTGGGTCTTTGTACGGTAGCTACAACATGGCAGGTTTTGGTTTAGACAAAGCGGGCAATCCAAACTCTCTGTTTGTACAGTTTGTCCGAGATTACTTCCCGGAAGAGCAAGATCCAGAAAAACCTGTAGAAGCACCAATCACCCAGTTTGAACGAGCTTTCTACAAAGATGTGGTCGAGTTCAGTCAAATACAGAGTCAATCTCAATAGCGGCTTACTTGTAAAGTGCTGTTAATTAAACAATAAAAAATCGCGCTGAAGATCGTATGATCTTCAGCGCCATTTTTCTTTCTAAGATATTTTTCTTCGAAAGTGTTTTTTTTTCCAGAATATTTATTTAAGGGCGTTAAGCAATGCCCAAGAATGAATTCACTACCGTGAAGTAAATACACATCCCCGAAATATCGACTACTGAAGCCAAGACAGGGCTCACCAGCACCGCAGGATCTAACTTGAATAACCGAGCAACAATCGGCAATCCAGCGCCAAGCACGGTTGATATTGTCACTTGAATAAACAGAGCGACAGCAATCGCGTAAGCAATCATATTAATGTCGTAACCCCCCGTTGATTGGTTGTCACTGAACAGTAAGATGCGGCCTATCATCACCAAGGCAATCGCAAGCGCCAAGCAGATGGCAACTCTAAGTTCTTTCCATAAAACGTTCGCCCATTGGCGCTTCTTCAACTCGCCCGTGGCTAAGGCCCGAATGACCAAAGTCGCAGCTTGTGTTCCTGTATTGCCACCCGCAGCAGCGATCACCGGCATATAGATCGCCAGAAGTACTAGCTGACTAAGAATGTCTTCATACTGAGCAATGATAAGCCCAGAGACAATACCCAACAGCGCTAAGGCAATAATCCAACCGATACGTTGCCTTACGTGGCTTAGCACTCCAGTTGAAAGGTAACCTTGTTGAGGCTCAACCTCTGAGTAGATCAGCCCTAGTTGGTGAGCTAGATGTCGAGAGCGCTTCTCAAAGCCCTGCTCCTCTAGCTCACTAAGTAAAGTCTGAATAATACTGAGAGAGCATTGCCCAAGTACTAACACCGCATCTTCAAGCGGCATTCGGTTCAAAAGGTTAATTTGTTGCTCACGCCCATACTGTTGAAATGCATTCGATACAGCTTGGATGTCTTGCTCTGTGTACAAAGCTTCGATAGATAAAAAAGTGTTGTTCATTACCGTCATGGCGAATCTCCCGATTGGCAAAGGTAACGACCATCAAAACAAATAGCATAAGTTTATAGATTTATAGATTTATGCGCACCAAGAACTGAAAGCTACTGGTGTGTCTACTTGTTAGAATCTAGTGTGTGGAAAAGAATGAGGGGGAAAAACAAAGATACCCTACCCGAACGGCAGGACAATAGATCAATACCGAGACGGGTTATTCTTCTCCATTCAAACTAGGAGGATGGTCGGTATTGTTCATAAAAATCTCCAGAATTACTGTCAATATGACAGCGCGCATAGTGTAGCAATAGCCGTTCAAAAACTTCGTCAAATTCCTGTCAATAAATAGGAGTCAATAATTAGGGGCAATAAAAAAGGCATCCGTAGATGCCTTTTCGTCAAATCATTGAGATTTAATATTACTTGATAGTAATGCGAGCAAACTTACGCTTACCTACTTGGTAAACTGCAGTACCAGCTTCAGGTACGAATTTGCTGTCTTCAATCTTCTCGCCTTCAAGCTTAGCAGCGCCTTGCTTGATCATACGCATCGCATCAGAAGTAGAGTTTACAAGACCCGCTTCTTTTAGAACGTTCGCAATCGGTAGGCCGGCTTCGAATTCAAATTCAGGCATTTCATCAGGAACTTGGTTCTTAGCAAAACGGTTAACGAACTCTTGCTCAGCGGCTTCAGCATCTGCTTCACTGTGGAAACGAGCAATGATCTCTTTCGCTAGAAGTACTTTAACGTCACGAGGGTTTTTGCCCGCCTCAACGCCAGCTTTCAGTTCCGCAACTTCTTCAAGTGGACGGAAAGACAGTAGCTCGTAGTAGCTCCACATTAGATCGTCAGAGATAGACATGATCTTACCAAAAATCTCGCTTGGTGCTTCGCTAATACCGATGTAGTTGTGCGCAGACTTAGACATCTTCTTAACGCCGTCTAGACCTACAAGTAATGGCATCATCAGTACCGCTTGTGGTTTTTGACCTGCTGCTTTTTGCAGTTCACGACCCATTAGAAGGTTAAACTTCTGGTCAGTACCACCAAGCTCAACATCACTCTCTAGTGCAACAGAGTCGTGACCTTGTAGAAGTGGGTACATGAATTCGTGGATTGCGATCGGTTGACCACCAGCGTAACGCTTTTTAAAGTCATCACGCTCAAGCATACGAGCAACCGTTTGGTTAGAAGCAAGACGAATCATGCCTTCAGCACCAAGCTCAGATAGCCACTCAGAGTTGAAACGAATTTGTGTTTTCGCAGGATCTAGAATCTTGAATACTTGCTCTTTGTAAGTTTCAGCATTCTTCAATACGTCTTCACGGCTTAGCGGTGGACGCGTTGAGTTCTTACCTGATGGATCACCAACCATTGCAGTGAAATCACCAATAAGGAATGTCACTTCATGACCAAGCTCTTGGAAAGCACGAAGCTTGTTAAAGATAACCGTATGGCCTAGGTGGATATCTGGAGCAGTTGGATCGGCACCCAGCTTAATGCGTAAAGGACGACCTTCTTTTAATTTAGCAATCAGTTCGTCTTCTGGAATCAGTTCTTCTACGCCACGTTTGATCTCGGCTAGTGCAGCTTCAATACTCGCCATTCTTGTTCACTCCCACAGATTTGGCAAAAATATAATAATTAGACATCTTACTTGAATAGCGATGTATTTTGAAACCAGTTACACTATTCCGTCGTCGATTTTCATAATATTTACAGAACGAACCGGAACATGTTGTCTATTTTTGCACGCCTTCCTATTTTGCACCGGGCTTTTATCGCATTTTTTAGTGCCGTAATTTTCGTCGCGATTTTCTTACTCCCCGATGTCAGCAGTTTACGTGACGATACGGGCGCTTTAGTGGTGGGGAAACATTACCCACTAACTATCAATGCATCCGCACTTGTTAGCTCAAGTGACGCGCCGCCGACGGCTGTGCTCAATTGGGAGAAATACACTGTTCGTTCTGGCGAAAGCACCTCTGTTTTATTTGAACGCATTGGTCTCTCATACCGCTTGCTGATCACGCTACTCAATACCAATAACGATATTAAGAAGCAGCTGTCTAACCTAAGACCTGGCGATGTATTGCAATTCGGTTTTGACGAAAACAACGACCTTATTCAGTTAAAAAGACAACTTAGTGCGTTTGAAAGCTTCAAGATCACTAAGTCTGGCGATTCGTTTACCTCTAGCATCGACAAGAAAGAAGTTGCCTACCAATACAATTACGCTGAAGCCAACATTACCTCTAACTTCTGGAATGCAGGCGTTAGCGCAGGTTTAACCGCCAACCAAATCATGGAACTGGCGGGCATCTTTGGCTGGGATATCGACTTTGCATTGGATATTCGTAAGAACGACAGCTTCAAAATCTTATACCAAGAGAAAGTGGTTGAAGGTGAGGTGGTTGGTCGCGGTAAGATCATGGCAGCTGTATTCAAAAACCAAGGCGATTCATTTACCGCGGTATTGGATGATAAGAGCGGCAACTACTTCGATGAAAATGGTCGAGCAATGAAGAAAGCGTTCTTGCGCTCACCAATTGATTTTCGTCGTGTAACATCGAACTTTAATCCTACCAGGAGACACCCAGTAACCGGTAAGGTTCGAGCTCACCGCGGTACTGACTACGCAGCTCCTGTTGGCACGCCTATCTGGGCAGCCGGTGACGGTATTGTTCAGAAGTCTGGTTACAACCAATTTAATGGTAACTACGTGTTTATCCGCCACAGCAACACCTACATCACCAAGTACCTGCACATGAAGCGACGTATGGTGAAAACAGGTCAGCGCGTAAAACAAGGCCAAACCATTGGTACTTTGGGCGGTACAGGCCGTGTGACTGGCCCGCACTTACATTATGAATTCTTGGTTAATGGCGTACATAAAAATGCGCGTACCGTGAAATTACCGCAATCTAAGTCGTTAACAGGTAAAGCAAAAGCAACATTTATTGCGAACTCAGAAATTCGATTGAGTAACCTAGAGCGATACGGCCAGTTACTAGCAACTAATTAGGTGACTAGCGACTAATTAGATTAATAGCCATCTAAACCAACGAAAAGAGCGCCCACCAAGGCGCTCTTTTCATTTCCGTCGAACTAGTATTTATCGTTCATCGTCGTTGCTTTGGATCATATCAGGCTTCTTATCTCGCCCTAACATCAACAGACAAGGTGTCAGGACCAAGGTTAGTACCGTTGCAAAGGCCAAACCTCCCGCAATTGCCGTCGCGAGTTGAGACCACCATTGAGTGCTCGGCGCGCCGAATTCTATCTTTTGATTAATCAAATCGATGTTCATTTCTAACACCATCGGCATCAAGCCTAAAATGGTGGTAACCGTAGTCAGCATTACTGGTCTTAAACGTTGAACACCGGTTCTTAGAATCGCATCTCGCTTATCCAAGCCTCTTTTGATTAGCTGGTTATAGGTATCGATCAGCACGATGTTGTTATTCACCACTATTCCTGCCAGTGCAATCACCCCAATACCAGACATCACGATGCCAAACGGGCGCTGGAAGATTAGCAAACCAACAAATACACCAACGGTCGAAAACAACACCGCACTAAGAATCAAAAACGCTTGATAGAAACTATTGAACTGAGTAATCAAAATCAAAGCCATCACTGCCAATGCAACTAAGAAAGCACTTTGTAAGAAGGCTGACGAGTTTTCTTGTTCTTCATTTTGACCACGGATACGAAACTCGACACTACTTGGTAAACCTAACTCACTTAACGCTTGCTCAATCTTTGGCAGTTCGAGTGCAAGGTTATAACCCTCTTCCATATCCGCCATGATGTTCACGACACGCTTACCGTCAAGGCGCTTTATCGTGTCCTGCTTATGGTCTGGCACTATCTGAGCAAAGTTAGTGATCGGCACCAAGCCTGCTGGTGTTTTAACTCTTAGTTGGTCAAAGCGCCCAATATCTCTTTTATCGCTTGGGTAGCGCACCAAGATATCGACCTCTTCTGAAGAATCATCTGGGAGGTAATCGCCAATCTTTAGCCCATTAGTGACGAATTGAACCGTATTACCCACCAAGGTCGCATCAGCCGAAAAACGCGCAGCATCATCTCTGCGAATATCCACTTTCCAATCGATGCCATCTTTACTCGCGGTATCACTTATATTGGTCAGTGCCTGATTGCCATCCGCCCAGTTTCTTACAATTTTTGCAGCCTGATTCAGTTGCTCTGGTGTTCTTGCCGACAGCTCAATCACTAAGTCATTCTCAACCGGAGGCCCTGCATCTGGAAACTTATATTCAATCTCGACCCCTGCGTATTGATCGGTGTACACCTTTAATTCTTCAATGATCACCTTAACACTGCGACGGTATTGCCAATCAACAGGGGTAATCGAGATCAAACCAATCTGATCATCACCACCAGTACGCGTATAAACGGTATCGAACTCATCATGATTGAGCATCATCAACTCAATATCACGCATGATGACATCTTTCTCTTGGATAGAAAGATCACCATGGGAGCGAACTTTGACATTAAAGAATGGCGGATCCACTTCTGGGAAGAACTCTGCACCTAGACCCGCTTTTGAATACGTAAAACCAACCGCAACCGCGAGCAGTATCGCACTGATAAGAATCTTAAAGGGGTGCTTAATCGCAATCGACAACGTGTGGTAGTACGCTTTGGTTAAGCCTGTCGCTTGTGAAAAATCACCATTATGCAGTGCCACCATTCGAGCTTGGCTTTTGGGCGATACATATTGAGGTTTACCAATCAAACCACCGAGTACAGGCACAAACAACAACGCCATAATCAATGAAGCGGTTAAGGTTGCAATCAACGTTAATGGCAGGAACTTCATGAATTCGCCCGTTACATCCGGCCAAAACAGTAACGGAGCAAATGCCGCCAAGGTTGTCGCAGTAGATGCCGTTATTGGCCACGCCATTCGTTTCGCTGCATCTCGGTAAGCGGCTTTACGCCCTTCACCTTCTTGCATTCGCCTGTCGGCAAACTCGGTCACCACAATTGCGCCATCGACCAACATACCAACCGCCATGATCAACGAGAACAGCACCACGATGTTGACGGTTAGACCAAACACAGACAACACCAACAATCCCGTGAGGAATGATCCAGGAATTGAAATTCCGACCAATAGCGCGGTTCGAACACCAAGAATGGCGATGATCACGATCACCACTAAAATGATGGCGGACAAGATATTATTTTGAAGATCGTTGAGCATGATCTTCACATCTTTAGATTCATCCCAGGTGTATTTAACTAATAAGTTATTTGGCCATTCCGCTTGTTGTTGAGCACCAGCCATAACCGCTTTAACTAACTCTACGGTTTCGATGATATTTTCACCTGCACGCTTCTTGATATCCAAGACCACCGCAGATTTACCATCTAAACGGGCAAAGCTTTCAGGATCTCGAAACGCTCGGCGAACCGTGGCGACATCGCCAAAGGTCAC
Source organism: Vibrio sp. NC2 (assembly GCF_025195005.1). NCBI lineage: Bacteria > Pseudomonadati > Pseudomonadota > Gammaproteobacteria > Vibrionales > Vibrionaceae > Vibrio > Vibrio sp. NC2. The sequence continues at coordinate 64,528 of NZ_JANVFC010000016.1, read as the reverse complement.
TACCTGTTTACCATCCACTTTGATTGGCAACTCTAGTACGTCTTTTAAAGAGTTAAACACAGAAGGGACTTTGACCGAAAAACGCCCGTAGCCTGTATCAACAAAGCCTGCGGCCACCACTCGGTTATTCAAAGCAATCAGATTATAGATGTCCGCTTGATCTAGGCTGTAACTCTCCATCAACAGCGGATCGACAATGATCTCGACGATGTCATCGCGATCGCCCGCAATATCGACTTCAAGGATCTGACGATAACTTTCGAGCTTATCCCCAAGTTCTCGAGCAATTTGCACTATGGTGCGCTCAGGCACGGTACCAAACAGAACCACAGACAACACAGGCTGCTCAGAAGCGAGGGTAACTTCATTTACAGTCGGCTCATCGCTATCTTCTGGCAATTTGGGCTTAGCCAGATCAACCGCGTCACGAACATCAGCCATCGCTTTAGTAAGATCGACGCCAACATTAAACTCTAACACCACAGAGGCGTGCCCTTCTGCTGCGGTTGCTGTCATCTCTTTTACGCCTTCGATTGACCTAAGCTCTTGCTCAATAGGTCGAACCAATAAACGTTCTGCATCCGTTGGCGAGATCCCTTGGTGCCCGACCGAAACATAGATAATTGGGATGGTAATGTCTGGGCTCGATTCCTTAGGTATCGTGATATAGGTGACGACACCGGCTACAAGGATTAACGCTAAAAGGGAGAGCATTGTTCGAGCACGAGACAAGGCTGCATCAATAATTGAATACATCGGCTATCTCCTACTCAGCAATTACATTAGAGAGTTCAGCGCCTTGCTCAACAGCAATCACCGAATCACCATCACGAACAAACCCTTGGCCTACTGTGATGATATCGACGCGTTGTCCAAGTCCTGTGAGCCAAACTCCATCTTGCTCTGCCTTTATTAGCTGAATGCCTACAAATTTCACGGTTGGTGAGTCATCGACTAAAACCAAAGTTTTGACCCCAAGGTTACCAGCCTCATCTAGTGCCAACATGGCTGGTGTCACTTTGATAGCGTCTCTCGTTTCTAGATTGAGGGTTACTTCGGCACTGACACCGGCAGGTAACAGGCCATCGGAGTTATCGATTTCAATCTCTATTGGGAAGGTATTGGTAGCAGCAGAAGAGATACGAGAAACATAGCGTAAGCGGCCTTCCGCTTCTTCTCGCCCTAACAAGCGAACCAAAGCAGATTGATTGACTAGCAAATGCTGGATATGACGCTCACTGACATCGGCCTCAATAACCAAAGGATCGAGGTCAATCACGCCCGCGACCGGATCGCCAACACCAACGAAATCACCGAGCTCCACCATCAAATCTTGAACCACACCCGAAAAAGGCGAAGTAATCACAGTATTCTTTAAAGCCAATTCCGCATTGCGCTTCATGGCCTTTGCTTCCGTTAATGAAGCCTCAGCGGTGGTATAAGCGATTTCTCCTTGAAGCCCTCTTTTCTTCAATGATTGCGCGGCCTTAAATTCTTTTTGTTTTAATCGATATAAAGCAGAGGCTCGTTCCAGTTGAATCTCTAAATCACCTTTATCTATCTGAACAATGGCTTGTCCAACTTTAACCGCATCGCCCTTAACAACGTTCAATCTAACAACCTTGCCCGCGACTTCAGCCCCCAAACGAGCATGTCTATCGGGCGCCGTTCGACCATAGAGATCAATCGTTTTAAAGGTCGGTGATGAAGTAAATGTTTGAAAGGAGACCTTCGCCAACGGAATTTCTGTCGCTTTTTTCTCAGGCGACTCTTCCGCTTGCCCCACTCCTAAACCAAGCCAAATCGACAACAGCACAACTAGAATCAGAGAAACCAACCACGGCTGTTTCAGTTTCTGAAAAAGTGGAGAGTTAGAAAATAGAGTGGGCATAGCAAATCCTTTTGTCCGATGTTATTAAGGCGCGCTAATTAGCTTAACACTGTCATATGCAACATCCTGATGCACAGCGGTAACCTTAACAGACCCACACCCAACGAAGTTGGACTCTATCGACAGTTTAAAAAATATGGCGTTTACTATAAGACAGGTAGATGAAATAAAGACTACACATTCCCCACCTAAATATCTCTTGGTGTATATGGCTAGAATAGGTCGAATTACTGTCTGTTTTATATGATGTATTTCTTAAAAACAAAAACGCCGAGCATGAGCTCAGCGTTTAAAATATTTCTAATGTAGCTCTCAGATCAAGCTACCTTTCAGTTCACGTTAGACGCTAAATGATGCACCACAACCACATGTTGTTGTCGCGTTCGGGTTGTTCACAAAGAAGCGTGCGCCTTCTAGGCCTTCAGTGTAATCAACCATGCCGCCCATTAAGTACTGTAGGCTCATTGGGTCAACAACCAGCGTAACACCGCTGTTTACAATAGTAGTGTCGCCATCATTTACTTTTTCATCAAATGTGAAGCCGTATTGGAAACCACTACAACCGCCACCTGTAATGTATACACGCAGTTTTAGTTCTGGGTTTTCTTCTTCAGCAATTAGCGTTTGTACGCGTGTAGCTGCTGCATCAGAAAAAGACAATGGGATATTTACTTCGCTCACGACAACCTCTCTTACCTGTGTCAAAAACAACATGATACAAATCTAATTCGAGACCATAGTTGTTGAGTATTTTCTTATATTCTGGTGATTATCTAATACCTGACTGAAACGTTCAAGTATTCACCACAGGATCGTTCCTTTTACTGTCGTAAACTCGCCCATATCTGACAATTAAAACGTGTAACCACACAAAACAACCAGATTCGGGGGATTATATCGGCGAAAGCATTCCTAGTTGGATTCTGGATAGGTACAATGCGTGCCAATTGGTCCGACAGTCAAAAGAGGATATATCAATGACCAAATCAGCAGAACTGTATCAAAAGGCACAGCAAACTATTCCAGGTGGCGTTAACTCTCCAGTGCGCGCTTTTAACGGTGTAGGTGGTTCTCCAATCTTCGTTGATAGAGCTGACGGCCCACTTCTTTTTGATGCTGATGGGAAAGCATATATCGATTACGTTGGCTCTTGGGGCCCAATGATCCTTGGTCACAACCACGCAGTTATCCGTGAAGCTGTCATTGATGCAGCGCAACGCGGCCTTAGCTTCGGAGCTCCAACCGAAACTGAAATCAAAATGGCTGAACTTGTCTCTGAGATGGTTCCATCAATGGAACAGCTGCGTATGGTGAGCTCAGGTACAGAAGCAACAATGAGTGCGATTCGTCTTGCTCGTGGCTTTACTGGTCGTGACAAAATTCTTAAGTTTGAAGGCTGTTACCACGGTCACGCAGACAGCCTACTGGTAAAAGCAGGTTCTGGCGCACTGACTTTAGGTCAACCAAGCTCTCCTGGTGTACCTGCTGATTTTGCGAAACTAACGCTAACAGCAACCTTCAACAATCTAGATTCAGTACGTGAAATCTTCGCAGCAAACAAAGGCGAGATCGCTTGTATCATCGTTGAGCCTGTAGCGGGTAACATGAACTGCATCCCTCCAGTAGAAGGCTTCCACGAAGGTCTACGTGAAATCTGTGACCAAGAAGGTGCGTTGCTAATCTTTGATGAAGTAATGACAGGTTTCCGCGTTGCTGAAGGTTGTGCTCAGGCTTACTACAACATCAAGCCAGACCTAACGTGTCTTGGTAAAGTGATTGGCGGCGGAATGCCTGTGGGTGCTTTCGGCGGTCGTAAAGATGTGATGCAGTACATCGCGCCAACGGGCCCTGTTTACCAAGCGGGTACGCTTTCAGGTAACCCTGTAGCTATGGCAGCTGGCTACGCGTGTTTGAACCTTCTAAGAGAAGAAGGCAACGAAAAGCGTCTAGCATCAAAAACTAAGCAACTAGCTAATGGCTTCAAGCAACTTGCAGACAAGCACGGCATTCCAATGCTAGTCCACCAAGTTGGCGGTATGTTTGGTTTCTTCTTCACAGATCAAGAAACAGTAACCTGCTACGAAGATGTAACTAAGTGTGATGTCGAACGCTTCAAGCGCTTCTTCCATCTAATGTTAGATCACGGTGTTTACCTTGCACCGTCGGCATTCGAAGCAAGCTTTACTTCTCTTGCTCATGGTTCAAAAGAACTGGATGCAACACTAGAAGCTGCTGATCGCTCTCTTGCGATTATTGCTGCTGAAAGCAAATAGTCGAAAGCACTTTATAAGTCGCTAACCGATTGAATTTAGGGCTGCATTAGATGCAGCCCTTTTTAATACATCACGCTCGCTAACCACAAATATAACAGCTTACTTACCCTTCGATTAAGGCTAAAACTGAACTGAAAACGCCTAACGTTCCCAGAAAAGAAAAACCAACAACATCAAGGTACCAAGGAACATTCTGAACCAAGGGATCTCTTTTTTTGTTTGCTGTTCTTCATCTTGGCATTTCTTATCTTTATTACAGCATCCCATTATCAAAACTCCTCATTGCTAACTCTCTGTTTTGCAGCCATTATAAACTCAGAACGCAAATATAGAGACCATTAACGTGTCAGAAAAACTCAAAATCAATACCAGCCACTGGGTGATCATCATTGCCCTACTTGCGGCGGCTTATGCTTGTTACTTGCTTATAGAGCCGTACGTCAACTCAATCGTGATGGCCTTTATCATTTCACTATTGATGTTCCCAATCCATGAGTGGCTTGAAAAAAAGCTCCCGAATAAAGAAAACATCGTCTCTCTGTTGTCTTGTGTGATTCTGACTTTCATTATTGTTATCCCTTTATTGGCAGTATTCGCAGCAATTGTTCAGCAAGGTTCTCTGTTCTCTCAGAACACCTACCAATGGGTGACCCACGGCGGTATTCAGACTTTATTTGCACACCCATTAGTGGTCAAAGCGCTGTCATTTGTGAATAACTACTTGCCTTTCGACAACATTGAGCCTCAAGCCATCGCACAGAAAGTCGGTGAATTTGCGACCAGCTTTGGCTCAAAACTGGTTGGTATCAGTGCAAAAATCCTTGGTGATGCGACCAATTTCTTGATGGATTTCTTCTTGATGCTGTTTGTTCTGTTCTTCTTATTAAGAGATCACGACAAAATCATCAGCGTTGTTCGTCATATTTTGCCTTTATCTCGTAGCCAAGAAGACAAATTGCTAACCGAGATTGAGCAAGTATCGAAATCAGCTGTAATGGGTTCATTCTTAACCGCAATAGCGCAAGGTTTTGCGGGCGGGTTAGGTATGTGGATTGCCGGTTTCCCAGGCCTATTCTGGGGCACCATGATGGGCTTTGCCTCTTTCATCCCAGTTGTGGGTACCGCATTAATCTGGATCCCAGCAGCAACTTACTTGTTCCTAACTGGTGATACCACATGGGCGATTTTCCTAACGGTTTACTGTGTAGCGATTGTTGGTTCTATTGATAACCTGCTTCGTCCGCTGCTGATGCAAGGCAGTGCAGGCATGAATACCCTGATGATCTTCTTCTCACTGTTAGGTGGTATTCAACTGTTCGGCTTAATTGGTCTTATCTACGGCCCGCTAATCTTTGCGATTACCATTGTCCTATTCAACATCTACGATGAAGAGTTTAAAGACTTTTTAAACCAGCAAGACAAGAGTTAATCAACTGTTCGACAACTTGGTTGCCGAACGAGTATTAAACACTTCAAGCTTTGGGCGGATTATGCGAAAATCCGCCCTCATTTTTTGCTAACGATTCAATAGAGTGTCCTATGTCAGCTTATATTGCCCCAAGCCAGATTGCTCAACGTCAACTCGCCTACTTTGAAGGCAAACATGTTTTAGTTGCAGGTGAGGCAGAAGACTTATTCCCTGTTGAATTAGCGAAACATTGTGAATCAGTCACCGTGTTTACCTCTAATTACAGCTACTACCGTCAATTAGAAGGCTGCAACACCATCCAACGTTTTTATGGTGCGGAGTTTACCGAAGAAACCAAAGCCGACTTAGTGATGCTGTACTGGCCAAAGGCTAAAGCAGAAGCGGAATTTCTGTTGGCGATGTTATTTGCCAAGCTAGGTAAAGATACCGAGATTGTCGTAGTTGGCGAGAATCGTTCTGGTGTTAAAAGTATCGAGAAGATGTTCGCTCCTTACGGTAAAGTCGTGAAATACGATTCGGCGCGCCGTTGCTCTTTCTACTGGGGTCAATGCTTCGAGCAACCACAAGCCTTCAATCTGCAAGACTGGTTTAAAACCTATACGGTTAACATTGATGAGCAGTCACTGACTGTAAAAAGCCTTCCAGGTGTGTTTAGTCACGGCCAATTTGATGTAGGTAGCCAACTGCTACTTGATACTCTACCAAAGCTGAAAGGTAAGGTACTGGATTTCGGTTGTGGTGCAGGTGTATTAGGCGCGGTAATGGCATCTCGTCACCCTGATATCGAGCTAGAAATGTGCGACATCAGTGCATTTGCCGTGGCATCAAGCCAAGCTACGTTAGAAGCGAACGGTTTAACGGGAAATGTCTTCGCCTCAGATGTCTATTCCGACACATCAAAAGACTACCAATTCATCATCAGTAACCCACCATTCCATTCTGGTTTGGATACAAGCTACAGCGCAACTGAGACCTTACTTGCTCAGGCTCCTAAGCATTTGAAGCGTTCTGGCGAGATGATTATTGTTGCGAACAGTTTCTTAAAATACGTTCCAATTATTGAACAAGCGTTTGGAAAATGCGCGACTCTAAATAAGACCACTAAATTCGCGATCTACCACGCAAACAAATAGCCTATCTAGCACAGCGCAGGGTCATTATCTGCGCTGTCTGTTCATATTTTTGTCAAAACTCTATAAAAATGAGCTTTTGCACACGCTTTAAATACCACTTACTTGTCAAAGTAAAAAAACTCGTTAATTTCGTTAAATTGGAACCCGTTAATTCTATTCTCTGTACTTGTTTTCAGCCCTTTTAGCAGTACATCAAAGGAAAGTAGTACCCAATTTATGTTTAGATTCTATCGTAAGCAGAAGTTTAAGCGCCTTCAAAATACCCTAATGCTGGCATTTCTTGTCCTCAGTATTACCCCAGTGACACTTATCGCGATATTTTTCCTCCAGTCGCACAGTCAGGATCTTCAGGAACAAAGTACTTCGCACCTTGTTTCGGTCCGTGATACTAAGCAACAGCAAATTGTCGATTACCTACAAGCTCAAGAGTCCCAAGTCATGGGCTTTGTTCGCTCAGAACTTGCCAATGCCAGTGGCGGGCGATTCTATGGTTTAATTAATGCGTTCCAACGCTTAGGGTTAGATATTGATGAAGCGCGCAGTAATGCGCAGCAGCGTTACATTCAAGGCTCTGGCGATCAAATCAAGACATCGATTCTTCCAGAATCTAGTAGCTTTATTGGCAGCGAACGTTATCGACTGCTTCACAAGCGCTACCATAACTCATATCAAGAATTGCTTAAGCGTTCAGACTTTGATGACATTCTATTAGTCGACATTAACGGTAACGTCGCTTACTCAATCTTTAAGCGTGATGATTACGGCACTAACTTGCTAACAGGTAAGTACAAAGATTCAAACCTAGGCGTTACCTTTCAACGCTTAGCAAAAGACGTAAAAGACAAACGTAAATCCAACGAGGACTATACACCGGTTATCGTTTCTGACTTTAAAGATGAGAACGGTAAGCAGACGGCTTGGTTAGGTGCGCCTATTGTTCAACAAGGCTACCTGCACAGTTACGCCATGTTTAGGCTGCCAATCAATGGGATTACGAAGCTAATTGCGGATCTCAACAAGAGTTCAAATATTCAAACACTGCTTGTGGGGGATGATCACCTGCCACGCAGCCTCGCCCATTCGCAAGAGTCGATTAATTTAAGCTTAGACGTTGTCGACAAAGCATTGGCTGGCGAAACAGCCGTTGGTACGTTCAACAACACTCAAGATCAAGCGATCATCGCAGCATATACCCCAATTGAGCTGAAATACGCAACATGGGCTCTTGTCGTAGAGCTGCCAGAAAAAGAGGCGTTTGCCCGTATTCATCAGTTAGAGAAGATCTTCGTGATCGTGATGCTCACAGCGATCATTCTTGTGTTTGTTGCATCGCATTATCTGTCCAATTTCATCACTTCTCCTCTCCTCAAGCTCACATGGGCTGCCGAGAAAGTCTCTGCAGGTGATCTTGATGAAACCATGATCAATACCGAACGCAAAGATGAAATAGGCCGACTCGCGGTTAGCTTCGAAAGAATGCAGCGATCGATCCGTGAAAAAATGCAGCTCATCAAGAGCCAAAACGGTGAGCTTGAGGACAACCTTAAGACCATTCAAAAGCAAAACGAAGAGTTGCAACTGGCGAACAAACTTAAAGATGAATTCTTAGCCACCACCTCACATGAATTGAGAACGCCATTGCATGGCATGGTTGGTATCGCTGAAGCGCTAATATCTGGTGCTAACGGTCCTATTCCGGCCAACCAGAAGTACCAACTGGATATCATCATCAATAGTGGCCAGAGGTTGGCGACACTGGTTGATGACCTGCTTGATTATCACAAGATGCGCTATGGCAGCTTGGATATTAAGAAGTCTGCTGTTGATTTATCTGCAGCCACCAGCTTAGTACTTGAGTTATCTCATCACCTGTTAGGTAACAAGCCAATCCGCATCATTAACCAAGTGCCAAGTGATTTAGGTCTCGTTTCATCGGATCCTCAACGACTTGAGCAAGTGATGTATAACTTGGTTGGCAATGCTATCAAGTACACATCAGAAGGTAAGATTGTTATCTCAGCAAGCGTCATCGACGACAACATACGAGTACAAGTTGTTGATACCGGCCAAGGTATACCTGCTGAATATCTTGAACACATCTTTGAGCCATTGATTCAAGCTGGCCAAGACGCAAGTAACTATCGCCAAGGTGCCGGCCTTGGGTTATCCATCAGTCGTCAGTTAATCGAGTTGATGGGTGGTTCGCTGTATGTAAGTAGCCAGCCGATGCTTGGCACTACATTCAGCTTCACATTACCTTTAGCTACCCAAGAAGAACTGGATAGCTACAGTGAGTCAGGGAGCTACTCACACTTCCAAGCGCCGGATTTAATTGATAACACTCAGCAAGAAAACAGCGCTATCAGTGAAAACCCAAATGGCCCGTTATTGGTTATCGCCGATGATGAGCCGGTGAACCTGCGCGTATTAGACAGCTTCTTGAAGCTAGAAGGTTATCGAGTTCGCACCGCCTGTGACGGCCCTGAGACCATTGAACTGATTGAAAAAGAGAAACCCGAGTTACTTCTGCTCGACATCATGATGCCAGGTATGAGCGGCTATCAGGTTTGTGAAGCACTGCGTAAACAATACGATCATGCACAATTGCCAATCATCATGCTAACGGCACTCAACCAAGCGGAAGACCGGGTTCGCGGTTTCGAAGCGGGTGCCAATGACTATTTATCCAAGCCTTTCAACAAACAAGAACTGGCGGCGCGAATTACTGCGCACCTATCAGCAAGCAAAGCTGAGCAAAGACGTCTTGAGAATGATCAATTGCAACTAGAGCTTAAACACCGAGCTATGGTTGAAGCTAACCTACTAGAAACTCAAGGCCGCTTGTTGGAGCAGTTGGAATCAGCCCCTGAGGCCATCATCTGTATTCGTGATGACCAACGTATTCGCTTCGCCAACGAAGCGGCTGCTAAGCTGTTTAGACGTGGGCAAGAACAACTCAAGCGCTCAATGGCCGACGAGATCATCGCGCCTAAATACCTGAAGGTGGAACAAGCTCACTACTGTGGTGATATTGATATCTATATAGACGACACACGTCAGCGCATTCCAAGTGATATCCTTAAACTACCTGAAGGCTCAGGGCTCGACACCATGTATATCTTCAATGTCGGTGGTGGCGTTAACTCAAACCGAGTCAATAACCTCGAAACAGCGGTTGAGGCACTTTCAAGCTACGCCTTTGAAGGTGACAAAGATAAGCTTCAACAACTGAAGGAGCTTGGCGGTGAATTTACTCGCCTTGCTGATAAGGCAACCGGTGAGGGTAAAAACAAGCAAGAGCTGATGCGTGAAGTACTAGTCGATGTCATGACCAATGCCATTATCTACTGGGAGTCTGTTACTGGGGAGACCAAGTTTGCTTTCGCAGAAAAGAGTGGCTTATGGAGAGTCTACTTAGACCGCAGTACCCTACAAACTAGAACGCTAGACAAATACCTACGAGTAGAAACTCTACCGAAAACACCTCGCTGGCGAACGGTACTGAGCTCTATCGAATTCATACTTGAGCACTGTAAAGAACAAACACCAGAAAGAACTCATATCGAGATGCTAAGGGATAAACTACAGAAACTACTGACCAGCTAACCCTGAAGTAAGATCACGATACTGTAAATAATGGAGCCCACTTAGCGTGGGCTTTTTTGTACGCCTAATAATCACAAAAAGTAGAATCCCAACGCTTGCAACGCACTTTTTTTACGTCTTTAAACAAGGAGGAATTCACGCCAATTACGCATAGTGCGTACTCGTAACCATCAGTACTTTTCGTTCTATTCTCAATCATATCTGACCGTTATCTTACTCTTTGTTGCAGTTTGAGAAGCGAGTCACAACAGAACGGCAGATTTAATTTTCTAGGGAAATTTAACGTAAAAGCGGCAAGTGACCAAGATCTACAATCACAAAACCTTAGCCTAAAGCTTTATAATAAAAAGCTCAGGTAGTTAGTGACCACTTACATCCAACCGATACAGCAAAACCAAATGCGAGTCACATCACCTTAACAATTGCGCACAAAAAACCACCAAAGCACCCCGTTTTGACGTTAATGACGTGGGATTGTGTGTTTTTAACGTTTTTGACGGGAAACGAGTTTGATTAATTCATCGATAAGGTGTTTTCTTACTCCTGCCAAAGGCCTACAGGCCACTCTTACCACTTCTCAGAATCAACGATGAATCTGGAGCAATGAAGAAGAGGTAGGCCTTTAACTAGAGTGTGTATCTACTAAACAATTTAGCGACAGATAACATTCAATCCATTAGTGAAATGAAAGCAAATAGTAAGGAACAGCTATGCTTGCCAATATAAAAAAAACAGCAATAGCAACAGCAATTATTGCAACTGCTACAACAGGTTTTGCATCAGTAGCAACAGCTGCAGAACGCAGTGAGTTGACTATTCACCCGAAAGAGTACACTACATTCGTACGTAACTTTAACCCGTACCTTGGTGCTACCAACCTACATACTACAACCGACTTCCTTTATGAGCCGCTAGTAGTATTTAACGAAATGCACGGTAACACTCCTGTGTTCCGTCTAGCTGAAAACTTCACAATGTCAGATGATCTGATGAGCGTAGTTTTCGACATTCGTAAGGGTGTTAAATGGTCTGACGGAGAAACTTTCTCTGCTGATGATGTTGTTTTTTCTTTCAACCTTGTAAAAGAGAAACCAGAGCTTGACCAATCTGGCATCAACTCTTGGGTAACTTCTGTAGAAAAACTGAACGACTACCAAGTTAAGTTCAGCCTAACAGAAGCTAACTCGAACGTACCTTACGAGATTGCTAAAGTACCAGTAGTACCTAAGCACATCTGGAAAGACGTGAAAGATCCATCAACGTTTACCAATGAGAACCCAGTAGGTTCTGGTCCGTTTACAGAAATCGATACGTTTACAGCTCAGCTATACATCCAGTGTGCTAACCCGAACTACTGGGATGCAGACAACCTAGATGTTGACTGTCTACGTGTTCCACAAATTGCGAACAACGACCAGTTCCTAGGTAAAGTTGTAAACAGTGAAATGGACTGGACGTCTTCTTTCGTTCCAGATATCGATCGTACATACGCTGCAGCTAGCCCTAAACACCACTACTGGTACCCGCCAGCAGGTACACAGGCATTCATCGTTAACTTCAAGCACCCTGATGCTGCGAAGCATGAAGCATTGAGCAACGTTGAATTCCGTCGTGCTTTCTCTATGGCTCTTGACCGTCAAACTATCATCGATATCGCATTCTACGGTGGCGGTACTGTGAACGATTTCGCATCGGGTCTTGGCTACGCATTTGAAGCTTGGTCTGATGAAAAAACTCATGACAAGTACAAAGGCTTCAACACTTACAACGCTGAAGGCGCGAAGAAGCTTCTTGCTGACGCTGGCTTCAAAGATGTAAACAAAGATGGTTTTGTTGATACTCCATCAGGCAAGTCTTTCGAACTAATGATTCAATCGCCAAACGGCTGGACTGACTTCAACAACACAGTTCAACTAGCGGTAGAACAGCTAAACGAAATCGGTATTAAAGCGAAAGCTCGTACACCTGACTTCTCTGTTTACAACCAAGCAATGCTTGAAGGTACATACGACGTAGCATACACAAACTACTTCCACGGTGCGGATCCATACACGTACTGGAACAGTGCTTACAACTCATCACTACAATCTGGTGATGGTATGCCTCGTTTCGCGATGCACTTCTACCAAAACGACAAGCTAGATGGTCTTCTAAACAGCTTCTACAAAACAGCTGACAAGAACGAGCAGCTAGATATTGCACACGGTATCCAGCAAATCATCGCTGCAGACCAAGTGACAATCCCAGTGATGTCTGGTGCTTACATGTACCAATACAACACGACTCGCTTCACTGGTTGGTGGAACGAAGAAAATCCAAAAGGCCGTCCAAACATTTGGGCTGGTATTCCAGAGCGTCTACTTCATGTACTGGACCTAAAACCAGTTAAATAAGTAATCGTTCAATCTTTGCGGCGTAACTTCTTACGCCGCTTATAAAAATCCCCACACTATCAATTGAAAGTATGGCGCTAGTCGTCAGGGGGTTTTTCGTTCCAAATTTCGCTAGGAGCGACCTGAATCCAGAAACAGGGAAACAATCTGGGTGAGTAAGGTGTGAGTTATGGGTTATTTTTTAAGACGTTTGTCATTTTATTTTGTCGCGCTATTAGTTGCAGCGACGTTAAACTTTATTATTCCAAGAGCAATGCCTGGTGACCCAGTTACCATGATGTTTGCGAACGCTTCTGTTCAAGTTACTCCTGAGCGTATTGCGGCAATGAAAGAACTATTAGGCTTCGTTGATGGCGGCTTACTGGTTCAATACGGCGCATACATGAAGAACATTCTAAGCTGGGAGCTTGGTACATCAATTCAATTCTACCCACTTTCAGTAAATACACTGTTAGGTGGCGCATTCGGTTGGTCGCTATTCTTAGCAGGCACTGCCGTTATTCTTTCTTTCTCGATTGGCTCAATCCTAGGTATTTTTGCAGCGTGGAAACGTGGCAGTAAATACGATGCCTTTGTTACTCCAGGGATGCTTATTCTACAAGCCGTTCCTCAAGTTGTTATTGCAATGCTTGCGCTATTTACCTTCGCAATTGGTTTGAAGTGGTTCCCAACTGGCTACGCCTATACCGCTGGTACGATACCTGATTGGACAAGTTGGGCATTCATCAAAGACGTTGCTTACCACGCTTTCTTGCCTCTGGTATGTGCTTCGGTTGTTCAAATTGGTGGCTTCCTAGTAAACATGCGTAACAACATGATCAACCTACTCGCAGAAGACTACATCACCATGGCGAAAGGCAAAGGCCTTAGCGAAAACCGAGTGGTATTCAATTACGCAGCTCGTAACGCGATGCTGCCAAGTGTGACAGCACTTTCGATGTCTCTAGGTATGGCAATCGGCGGTCAGTTAATTATCGAAATCATCTTTAACTACCCAGGTCTTGGTAGCGTACTTTTCAACGCAATTAACGCTCGTGACTACCAAGTATTGCAAGGCCAACTGCTTATCATGACGCTATTCATGCTGTTCTTTAACCTTGTTGCAGACATGCTTTACGTTGTTCTTGACCCTCGTCTTCGTAAGGGTGGTAAATAATCATGAAAGATATTCTAAAACTCATTTGGCGCAATCCGATGGCCCTAACCGGTGTCATCATCCTAAGTATTTTTATTCTTGGTGCTATTGCGGCTCCATTGATCACCAAACATGTACCAGACAAGCGTACAGGTAACCCACACGAGTACCCTGGCTTCGTCGTTAAGTCTGCACAAACGAATCCTGATGGCTGGGTTGCTCAAAACCTAGCAGACGACCGTCGCACACTTATCATGTCTAAAAAGGCAGATCACGTACTGGGGACAACTCGTATGGGTCGTGATGTTTGGTCACAAGTAGTATACGGCGCACGTGTATCTCTGGCTGTAGGTTTTGGTGCGGGCCTTACCGTATGTTTACTAGCAACGGTTATCGGTGTTTCCGCGGGCTACTTCGGTGGACGTGTCGATGACATTCTGACAGCCGCAATGAACATCATGTTGGTTATTCCTCAATACCCATTACTGTTCGTAGTTGCAGCCTTTATCGGTGAGGCAGGGCCACTCACCATAACCTTGGTTATCGGCTTTATGTCCTGGGCTTGGGGCGCGCGTGTTGTTCGTTCCCAAACGTTAGCACTGCGTGAAAAAGAGTTTGTAAAAGCCGCTGAAGTTTTGGGTGAATCTTCATTCCGTATCATCTTCGTAGAGATTCTTCCAAACCTTATCTCTATCGTTGGCGCGAGCTTCATCGGTTCGGTGATGTACGCAATCATGATGGAAGCTACGATTTCGTTCCTAGGTCTTGGTGACCCGAACACAATCAGCTGGGGCATCATGCTTTACAACGTTCAAACCTCTTCATCAATGCTGATTGGCGCTTGGTGGGAACTGTTGGCTCCTTGTATCGCATTAACACTACTTGTAACTGGCCTTGCTCTGCTTAACTTCGCGGTCGATGAGATTGCCAACCCGCAACTGCGTTCTCACAAAGGCATGAAGCGTTGGAAAAAACTAGCGGCTCAAGATAAAGAAGAACGTGAACCAGAACTACCACCACAAAATGCACTTTGGAGCGGAGATAAATAATCATGTCTGAACCACTAATTTCAATCCGCAACTTATGCGTGGATTACATCACAGAGTCTGGCGATGTTCGCGCGTGTAATAACGTAAGTTTTGACATCGCTCCGGGTGAAGTATTCGGCTTAGCTGGTGAATCTGGCTGTGGTAAATCAACCGTTGCTTTCTCTCTTATGCGTCTTCATAAGCCGCCCGCTTACATCAGTGGTGGTGAAGTCATCTTCAATGGTGAGAACATCCTTGAATACAGTGACGAACGCATGCAAGCGTTCCGCTGGAGCGAGATGTCGATGGTATTCCAGAGTGCAATGAACGCACTCAATCCTGTACTTCCAATGGAAGAACAGTTCTGTGATGTGATTATGCATCACACCAACATGACTCGTGAACAAGCTAAGCAACGTGCTGAAGGTCTACTTGAAATTGTCGATATTCACCCAAGCAGATTGAGTGACTACCCTCACCAATTCTCTGGCGGCATGCGTCAACGCTTAGTTATTGCTATCGCTTTAGCATTGAATCCAAAGCTGATCATTATGGATGAGCCAACGACCGCGCTTGATGTGGTTGTTCAACGCGAAATCCTACAAAAGATCTATGCACTAAAAGAAGAGTTTGGTTTCTCAATTCTGTTCATCACCCATGACTTGTCATTGATGGTCGAGTTCTCTGACCGTATCGGCATCATGTACTCCGGTGAACTTATCGAGGTCGCGAACTCTCAAGATATTCTAGAAAACCCTTACCACCCTTACACCAAAGGGCTGGGTAGTTCTTTCCCTCCACTAACAGGGCCAAAGACAAAACTAGCGGGTATTCCGGGCAACCCTCTGAACCTCTTAGAGATCCCTGAAGGGTGTCGTTTCCAAGCTCGATGTGACCGTGTACATGAAGCTTGTACTAAGGTGCCAACCAAGCTGCGCTCTATCGACCCGGGACACTTGTCTAACTGCCACCTGTACGGTGACCCAATAGTACAAAGAAAGCTATAGCTTGCACGCTGAATCAGCGTGGATAACGAATAAGGCGGCTCGACCGTCGAAAAGCAAGCAAAGCGAACAAGGATTCTGGAGACAATTATGAGCAAAGATTACGGTCAATTATTGGTAGAAGGCAAGAATGTCGTAAAAGACTTCCCAATAAGCAGTACCACCATTCAAACCCCAATGATGCGTGCGATTAACGACGTGTCATTCAAGATGTACAAAAGCCGTGGCCTAGCGGTGGTTGGTGAGTCTGGTTCCGGCAAATCAACAACAGCAAAAATGATCGCAAAAATGTACGCGCCTTCGGGCGGTACGATCGAATACAAAGGTCGCGATATCCAAGAGATCTCAAGCAGAAAAGATCTCATGCACTACCGCGAAGGTGTGCAGATGGTATGGCAAGACCCGTTTGGTTCACTGAACCCAACACACAATATCTTCCACCACATCGCTCGCCCTTTGTTGATCCACAAAAAAGTATCTCCGGGCAACAAGAAAGAGTTACAGGAACGTGTATACGATCTTCTAGAGCAAGTGGGGTTAGTACCACCGCAAGCGACGGCAGAAAAGTACCCTCACCAACTCTCAGGTGGCCAGCGTCAACGTGTCAACCTTGCACGTAACATCGCGGTAGGGGCGGAAGTTGTTCTAGCCGATGAGCCAACCTCAATGCTTGATGTATCGATTCGTGCTGGTGTTTTGAACCTGATGGAAGAGATGAAGTTTGAGAAGCAAATGTCTCTACTTTACATCACTCACGACATCGCAACGGCTCGCTACATCGCTGAAGATCTTTCCGTAATGTACGTTGGACACATGGTGGAATGGGGCGATACCGATGACGTTATTGCTAACCCTCAACACCCTTACACTCAGCTATTGGTTTCGGCAGTTCCAGATCCCAAGAAATCGATCCACGACCAACTAGCAGGTAACAAAGGGGAGATCCCACTTTGGACACCAGTATCAGCAGGTTGCCCATTTGCAGGCCGTTGTACTCACGCGATGGACAAGTGTAAAGAACAGCTTCCAGGAGTTACACAATTAGCTGATAACCACTTTGTACGTTGTTACCTACACGAAAGCTAAGCAATAAAGTCCAAGTTAGGGTCTGCGGACCCTAACTATTTATATCCAAAACATTCAAGTACCTAGCCAATAGAAACTAGGACTGTCGGAGAGTATTGATGCTGTTATTGACCAACCATATTGGCTATGAGTCCACAGGCCCAAAGCAAGCTATCTTACAAACAAAGAAAGCTCGTCTATCGAGCACTACGGCTTTACTCGTCTGTGCAGACAATCATATGACTGTCGGAAGCTTTGATGTGGTTAAACAAGGCCGCGTAGCAAATTGGCATCAAGGACAATTCTTCACTATCGATTTCAGTTCAGTTACTGAATCTGGTCGCTACTACCTACGTTTTGACAACCTGCGTTCAGAAGTATTTGAGATTGGTAGCAACCTATTAATGAACCACACATTCTCTGATGTGCTTCATTACTTTAAGTCACAACGCTGTGGCGGTATTTTCGACAAAAAAGATCGACAAGCACAAATTCTAGGTACCGACAGATACGTCGATGTCCACGGTGGATGGTATGACGCATCAGGTGATGTCAGTAAGTATTTTAGCCACCTGTCTTATGGTAACTACCTAAACCCACAACAAATTCCAATGGTCGTTTGGAACATGCTAAAAAGCGTGCGCTTGACTAGCCATAATCCAGACTTCCCTAAATTCTCCATGACTCGTCTAACGGAAGAGGCTTTGTTCGGTGCCGACTTCTTAGTGCGTATGCAAGACGCCGACGGATACTTCTATATGACGGTATTCGACAAATGGAGCAAAGATATCAATCAGCGCGACATCTGCGCTTATGCGACTCAAGAAGGTCATAAATCAACAGACTTACAGGCGGGCTACCGACAAGGTGCAGGCGTTGCTATTGCAGCACTGGCTGCTGCATCTGAGCTTGAAACCTCTGGCAGTTACTCTAGCCAAACCTACCTTGATACAGCTGCGAAAGGCTATTGGCACCTTAAAGAACACAACCTTCAGTACCTAAACGATGGCGAAGAGAACATCATCGATGAGTATTGCGCCCTACTCGCAGCCAATGAGCTGTATCGCGTAACTCAAGACCAGCAATACCTAACAGAAGCAAGAGCTTGGGCGACTCGCTTAATCTCTCGCCAACAGTCAGATAATTCATTTGAGCACTTCTGGTCTGCAAATTCTGATGGCTCTCGCCCATACTTTCATGCAGCAGAAGCTGGCCTTCCGGTGATTGCGCTATGCGAATACATCGACAACGAAACCAATGCTGAATTAAAAGAACAGGCTCGCACAGCTGTTGAGCAAGCTTGCCAGTTCGAAATCAACATTACCGACAAAGTCACCAACCCATTCGGCTACCCAAGACAGTACGTTAAATCTGTCGATGGTGATAAACGTGATGCCTTCTTCGTCGCTCAACAGAATGAGACAGGTTACTGGTGGCAAGGCGAAAATGCTCGCCTTGGTTCACTCGCAACCATGGCTTACCTAGTTCAACCGCACATTAAAGATAATGACCTTCAACAGCGTCTAATCCAGCTTTCACAAAACAGCCTTGATTGGATTTTAGGATTGAATCCTTACCACATGTGCATGCTCGATGGTCACGGTCATAACAACCCAGACTATCTACCACAGCTTGGTTTCTTCAATGCGAAAGGCGGGATCTGCAACGGCATCACGGCTGGTTTCGAAGACGAACAAGACATCGCATTCAATCCATCAGCTCAAAAAGACGACATGCTTCAAAACTGGCGCTGGGGTGAGCAATGGATCCCTCACGGCGCTTGGTTCCTATTGGCAACGGCTGCGCAATTCAACTTCCTAGCACAAAGTAAGGAGCAATAATCATGACTCTTTACTACGTAGGTATTGATGGTGGAGGCACTTCTTGTCGAGCTCGAATTCGCGATGACCAAGGCAAGCTGGTTGGTGAAGCAAAGAGTGGTAGTGCCAACATTTTATTGGGTGTTGATGTTGCAATGAACTCTATCGTTGACGCCATCACCAAAGCCGCACAACAAAGCCAACTCGACTCTAACGATTTTTCTAATATGCATGTTGGTTTGGCGCTAGCTGGCGCAGAGCAAAAATCAGCATGGCTCGACTTCATGGCACAGACACACCCTTTCGCAAGCATGACACTAAATACCGACGCTTACGGCGCTTGCATTGGTGCTCACAATGGCCAAGACGGTGCAATCATGATCGGTGGCACCGGTTCATGTGGTATCTACCTGAACAACGGCGAGCAACATGTGGTTGGCGGTCGTGAATTCCCAATTTCGGACCAAGGCGGAGGCGCAGTGATGGGCCTTCGTTTAATTCAGCAAGTTCTACTCGCTGAAGATGGTATTCGCAACAAAACCGCGCTGACCAAACACGTTATGAATCATTTCAATAATGATGTTGATGCGATCGTGGCGTGGTCAAAAGGCGCGATTCCAAAAGATTACGGCCAATTTTCTCCAGTTATTTTTCAACTGGCAAATGAAGGTGATGAACTGGCTATCGAGATGCTCAAGCAAACCGCTGCTGATATCGAAATGTTTGTCTTAGCACTACACCGAAAAGGCGCTGACAAGGTGTGCTTAATGGGAAGTATCGCTGAGCGTATTCTCAACTGGCTATCACCACCAGTACAACAATGGATCGTTAAACCTCAATTCGACGCTATCGAAGGCGCATTGATGTTTGCCGGAAAATCACAACACAACTTGTATCAACAGGCTTAGCAGGGAAGTTATATGAATTATCGCATCGACTTAGCTGTTCTTTCTGAACAAAAAAATAACTGCCGATTCGGCCTTACGGTACATAACTTAAGTGACCTCGACGTACAAGATTGGTCACTGCATTTTGCCTTTGACCGATTCATCCTTCCTGAGAGTTTGTCGCAAGGTGAATTGACTCAAGTAGGAAGCTTTTGCTCGTTCAAACCAAATTCGCCAGTGTTAAAAGCCAATAACCATTTCTACCTTGAATTCAGTATTCAAAGCGCACCATTCCGCTTCTATTCTGATGGCCTTAACGATGCCTTTATCCAGTCACATCACCAAGGAGAAACATCGGTACTGCCTGTCGCGATATCACCCATTGTTTTGGCTTCGCCATACCGTGAACGCAATCAAATTCCTGAAGTGAGCGCAGCTCAAGTGGCATTGATTCCTCAGCCGAATCAGATCGAATTTCAGCAAGGTAGTTTCGCGCTAAGTAGCTTCGCGCTAAATAACGACTGCAGAATTGAGGTTCAATCTCATCTTGCTGATAAGGCTGTCTCTTGGCTGCAACAAGAATTGCTCTCGACCTTTGAGTTGTCTCTTTCGACCACGCTTTCAACTGAACTTTCAAAAGAAGAAAGCGGCGGCATTCTATTTCGCAGCAACCCGACGTTAGATGAAGCCGAATACAAGCTGACCATCACTGCGCAACAGATTACTGCTGAATCAGGCAACCAATCGGGCTTTACACACGCTGTGGCAAGCTTGATCCAATTAGTTCAACAACTGGACGCAGAGAACTTCTCTCTACCATGTTGCAAAATCGCCGATCAACCTCGATTTAAGTACCGCGGCATGATGTTGGATTGCGCTCGTCACTTCCACTCAGTCGATCAAGTGAAGCGTTTGATCAACCAACTGGCGCAGTACAAATTCAACGTTTTTCATTGGCATCTAACCGATGATGAAGGCTGGAGAATTGAGATCAAGAGCCTGCCTCAGCTAACAGAAATTGGCGCTTGGCGTGGTCCTGATCATGCATTAGAACCGCAATACACCCACATTGCTGACAACTATGGCGGCTTCTACACACAACAACAGATTCGCGAAGTCATTGAATATGCAGAGCAACGCAGCATCACGGTGATCCCAGAGATCGATATCCCGGGACACTGTCGCGCCGCAATCAAATCACTGCCAGACATGCTAGTTGAGCAAGCAGACACCACACAATACAAGAGCATTCAGCACTACAACGACAACGTGCTAAATCCAGGTTTACCGGGTACTTACCAATTCCTAGATGCCGTTATTGAAGAAGTGGCAGAGCTTTTCCCTAGCGAATTGATCCACATGGGCGCAGATGAAGTGCCACCGGGCGTGTGGACCAACAGCCCTGCTGCTCAAGCTTTGATGAAAGAGCATCAATATCAAGACAGCAAAGACTTACAAGGCCACCTATTCCGTTATGCCGAGAACAAACTCAAGCAACTTGGCAAGCGCATGGTGGGCTGGGAAGAAGCGCAACACGGCGACAAAGTCAGTAAAGAGACCATCATCTACTCGTGGCTCAGTGAAGAAGCTGCAGTGAATTGCGCTCGCCAAGGCTTTGATGTGGTGCTGCAACCGGCACAATTTACCTATCTCGACATGACCCAAGATTATGCACCGGAAGAACCGGGCGTAGATTGGGCTGCCGTTATCCCATTAGAACAAGCTTATACCTACGAAGCGCTTGCTGAAATATCCGACACCGACCCAATTCGTAAGCGGATCCGCGGAATTCAGTGTGCTCTATGGTGTGAGATCGTCACCAACCAAAAGCGTATGGATTACATGGTATTCCCAAGAATTAGCGCTTTAGCTGAAGGATGTTGGACACATAAAAACAACCGAAACTGGCTAGATTACCTATCTCGCCTAAAGGGGCATCTGCCATTACTCGACAGACTCAATGTTGATTATCGCAGCCCTTGGAAAGCTCAATAAAACAAAATCAAAGCGACACTCATATCGAGTGGATGCTGACTCAAATTAAGTTGCTAACTCAAATTAAGGTGCTCAGTCAGATAAGACTCAGCATCACTATTTAAAAATTAGCTGCATAGATGCAGTTTGTTAAAAAGGAAATGACAATGAAATACGGCTATTTCGATAACGACAATCGCGAATACGTCATCACTCGCCCTGATGTACCAGCACCTTGGACCAACTACCTAGGTACTGAAAAGTTTTGTACCGTAATTTCGCACAATGCGGGCGGTTACTCGTTCTACAATTCTCCGGAATACAACCGTGTTACTAAGTTCCGTCCAAACGGCACATTCGACCGTCCAGGACACTATGTTTACCTGCGTGATGATGAGACAGGTGATTACTGGTCTATCTCTTGGCAGCCAGTGGCAAAGAGCCTAGATGAAGCGAACTACGAAGTTCGTCACGGCCTGTCATACTCAAAATTCAAATGTGAATACAGCGGCATTACCGCAACGAAGACGCTATTCGTTCCTAAGGGTGAAGATGCGGAAGTTTGGGATGTCGTACTGAAGAACAACACTGACAAGCCACGTACTATCAGCACTTTCTCGTTTGTTGAGTTCTCTTTCAGCCATATTCAATCAGACAATCAAAACCATCAGATGTCCTTGTACTCTGCGGGCACGTCTTACCAAGAAGGTGTTCTGGAATATGACTTGTACTACAACACTAACGACTTTGAAGGCTTCTACTACCTAGCTTCAACTTTCTCGCCAGACAGCTACGATGGCCAACGTGACAACTTCCTTGGTATGTACCGAGATGAAGCAAACCCAATTGCGGTTGAAAATGGCAAGTGTTCTAACAGCGCTCAAACCTGTTACAACCATTGTGGTTCTCTACACAAGCAATTTACGATTCAACCGGGTGAAGAAGTTCGCTTTGCGTATGTATTAGGTATCGGTAAAGGCAACGGTGAACGCCTACGCGAGAAGTACCAAGATACAGCCAACGTAGATGCGGCTTTCCAAGGAATAAAAGATCACTGGGACGAGCGTTGCAACAAATTCCAAGTTAAGTCGCCAAACGAAGGCTTAGACACCATGATCAACACGTGGACGCTATACCAAGCGGAAACCTGTGTGGTTTGGTCGCGCTTTGCATCCTTCATTGAAGTCGGTGGCCGTACTGGCCTTGGTTACCGTGATACGGCGCAAGACGCGATCTCAGTGCCTCATGCCAACCCACAAATGACCAAGAAGCGCATTATCGACCTGCTTCGTGGCCAAGTGAAAGCAGGCTACGGTCTACACTTGTTCGATCCAGACTGGTTTGATCCCGAGAAAGCTGACGTTGAACCTTCAAAATCACCAACGGTTGTTCCAACACCGTCAGATGACGACAAGATCCACGGCATTGACGATACCTGTTCTGATGATCACCTATGGATCGTTCCAACCATCATCAAATACGTAATGGAAACGGGTGAACACGATTTCTTTGATGAAGTGATTCCATACGCAGATGGTGGCGAAGCAACGGTTTACGAGCACATGAAAGCCGCACTGAATTTCTCTGCAGAATACGTAGGGCAAACCGGTATCTGTAAAGGTCTTCGCGCAGACTGGAATGACTGTTTGAACCTAGGTGGTGGTGAATCTTCAATGGTTTCATTCCTACACTTCTGGGCGCTACAAGAATTCTTAGACCTAGCTAAGTTCCGTAATAACGATGCTGACGTTACTAAATACACTGAAATGGCAGCGAACGTTCGCGAAGCGTGTGAAACGCACCTTTGGGATGACGAGGGTGGCTGGTACATCCGTGGTCTGACTAAAAATGGCGACAAGATCGGTACCGCTCAACAAGCTGAAGGTCGTGTGCACCTTGAGTCAAACACGCTAGCGGTTCTATCTGGCGCGGTATCTCAAGAGCGTGGCGAGAAAGCGATGGACGCTGTCGATGAGAACCTTTTCTCTGAATACGGCCTGCACCTAAACTCTCCTTCATTCGCAACACCAAACGACGATATCGGTTTCGTAACTCGCGTTTACCAAGGCGTTAAAGAGAATGGTGCAATCTTCTCTCACCCGAATCCATGGGCTTGGGTAGCAGAAGCGAAGCTAGGTCGTGGTGACCGTGCTATGAAGTTCTACGACGCACTTAACCCGTACAACCAAAACGACATGATTGAAACACGTTACGCAGAACCATACTCGTACGTGCAGTTCATCATGGGTAAAGATCACCAAGACCACGGCCGTGCAAACCACCCTTGGTTAACAGGTACCTCTGGTTGGGCTTACTTCGCGGTAACCAACTTCATTCTTGGTGTTCGTACAGGCTTTGAAGGCTTAACAGTTGATCCATGTATCCCGACTGATTGGCCAGAGTTCGAGGTTACTCGTCAATGGCGTGGCGCAACTTACAACATCACAGTGCAGAACCCGAATGCGGTAAGCAAAGGTGTTGCCTCTATCACTATCAACGGTGAACAGGTTGAAGGTGCAATTCCAGTACAAGCGGAAGGCAGCGTGAACGAAGTTATCGTTGTTCTAGGCTAGTCACTCAATTTGACGAACAGCTCCTGTCTCAAGCCTTCCGGTTTGAGACAGTGAGACTAAAAGGATTTTCTAATGATTAAATTTGGTACAGGTGGCTGGCGCGCGTTTATTGGTGAAGAGTTCACTAGAGAAAACGTACGCTTAGTAGCGCAAGCACTAGCAAACATCATCAACAATGAAGGAGCGGCAAAGAACGGATTTGTGATCGGCTATGACCGCCGCTTCCTTTCAGATAAAGCCGCGTGTTGGTTTGCTGAAGTGTTGGCCGCTAACAATATCAAAGTAAGCTTTATCGACAAATTCGTTCCTACTCCTATCGTGATGTTCCAAGCGAAAGAGATGGGGTGTGTCTACTCAGCCTGTATTACCGCTTCTCACAACCCTGCTGATTACAACGGAATCAAGGTTTTCATTGAAGGTGGCCGTGATGCTGATGAGATCATCACAGAGAAGATTGAACAGCAAATCGCAACACTGACCAGCGAAGACGTTATCCGAGTCGACTTCGAACAAGCATTAAACGACAAAGAAATCGAGATCATCAACCCAATGAACGCCTTTGTTGACTCGATTATCAACGCCATTGATATCGAATCGATTAAGAAAGCGAACCTACGTGTACTGATTGACCCAATGTTTGGCGTGGCGAAAAACGCGTTACAAACAGTGCTGATCAATGGTCGCTGTGATGTTGACGTGATCAACGATGGTAAGAACCCAGATTTCGGGGGCCTAATGCCATCTCCTAATGCAGCTACGCTCTACCGCTTGAAGCATTTGGTAGCAGCAGAAGGCTATGACATTGGTATTGGTACCGATGGCGATGCCGACCGTTTAGGCATCATCGATGAGAAAGGTCACTTCATTCACCCTAACGAAGTGTTACTGCTTCTTTACTACTACTTATTGAAATACAAAGGCTGGAAAGGCTCTGTCGTGCGTAACATCGCCACCACACATCTGCTCGACAAAGTAGCGGCAGATCATGGTGAGAAGAGCTTTGAGGTTCCTGTAGGCTTTAAGCATATCAGCTCTCAAATGGAAGCCGATGATTCACTAATTGGCGGTGAAAGCTCTGGCGGTTTAACCATTCGAGGTCACATCAAAGGTAAGGATGGCGTGTTCGCATCGAGCTTACTGGTTGAGATGATCAGTGTGACAGGCAAGAAGCTGTCTGAGCTGCTTGATGAGATTTACTCTAAGTATGGCTATGCGTATACGGCGGAAGGCGATTGCAAGTTTAAACCTTCAGAGAAGGAAGCGCTCTACACCAAGATTTACGTAGAGAAACAACTGCCTGAATTTGAATACGAAATTGAAAAAGTCAGCTATGAAGATGGCGCCAAGGTGTACTTCAAGAATGGCGGCTGGGTGATTGCTCGTTTCTCAGGAACTGAGCCATTGCTACGAATCTTCGCTGAAATGGAAGATAAAGACACTGCAGAACATGTTCTTCAAAAAGTGAAAGACTTCCTCTCTCTATAGGCTTATAGAGCGCAGCAGTCTTGTATGGGACTTAACAAATCACTGCCTTGTTAACCCCTATAGATGAAGAACTTTTGCCCAGTACTTTCGATTAAAGTGCTGGGCTTTTTTATGGTTCATCACGAATTATCGGTACTATGAGTTGTACCTAATTAGAAAGCCAATACGCCTTTGGTATCCACTTTTACGTTGACCGGCATACCAACTTCAAGCGCTTCTGACGAGGTTGCCAATAGCTTTTGACCATGTGCTTCAATAACATAACGACAGTGGTCGCCCATAAATTGCTGTTCTAGCACTGAAATAGCACTGTCTTGTTCGTAACTAGCTTGGATATGCTGTGGTCTTAAAAGAAGCTCACACGCACTGCCAAATTCAATCTCCGTTTGTGGTTTAGCTTCAACCACACCCAAGCTGGTTTCAAACTCCAGCTCTGAAATACGCTGTGCATTGAGGTAACTGCCGCCGCCCAAAAAGTCTGCAACGAACTTACTCGATGGATGGAAATAAAGCTCCGATGCCGAACCATACTGTTCAATCACACCATGGTTCATTACTGCCATCTTATCTGCAAACGCGAACGCCTCTTCACGACTGTGAGTCACAAAAATAGCTGTCACACCCTGCTTTTTAAAGATCTTACGAATCTGAGAGATCAACTCATGGCGAACCTGAGTATCGATGTTTGAGAAAGGTTCATCCAATAACAATAAATCTGGCTTGTATGCTAAAGAACGAGCAATCGCTACGCGCTGCTGTTGACCACCAGAAAGTTGATGTGGGTATCGGTCACCGAATTCATCTAAATGAACCAGCTCCAACATCTCTTGGACTTTCTCTTTCTTTTGCTGATCAGAGAGATCTCTAAGGCCAAAACCGACATTCTGGTTTACCGTCAGGTGCGGAAACAGGGCGTAATCTTGGAAAATCATACCGATGTTTCGTTGCTCTGGTGGCAACCAATTATCACCATCATCAATGGTTTGACAGTTCAAGCTCATGATTCCGCTACTTAATGGAAGCAGGCCTGCAACCGCCTTAAGCAAAGTCGTTTTTCCGCAGCCACTGGCACCAAGAAGACAAACAATTTCACCATGCTCAACTTCTAACGAGAGCGATTCCAAGATGGTTTGCGACTCATATTTACAAGTCAGATCTTTAATTGATAATGCACAACTCATTAGTGTTTCTGCTCCAAAGAACGGTTAACGATGATCAGAGGAATTAAACCCACCAACACCAATAATACAGCAGGCATTGCCGCCAACTCTAGGTGCTCATCTGAGGCATAGTTATAAACATAGGTCGCCAATGTTTCGAAGTTGAAAGGACGTAACAGCAATGCCGCATTTAGCTCTTTCATTGATTCGATAAACACCAGTAAACCTGCGATCAACGCGCCGCGTTTAATCAAAGGCAAATGGACACGACGTAACATCTGGTTGGTATTACAACCCATGGTTTTAGA
Source organism: Vibrio sp. NC2 (assembly GCF_025195005.1). Taxonomy (NCBI): domain Bacteria; kingdom Pseudomonadati; phylum Pseudomonadota; class Gammaproteobacteria; order Vibrionales; family Vibrionaceae; genus Vibrio; species Vibrio sp. NC2. The sequence goes on along the minus strand of NZ_JANVFC010000016.1, from coordinate 37,364 downwards.
AGCCATATCCAATGAAGGAGATACTTTACTCAAGCTACTTTCGATACTGCCGATCGCCACTGCAGAAAAACGCACGACCATTGCAAAGATAAGCGCAAACATGGAACCAGAGAAGATCAAACCAGGTCGTCCCCACTCCATCACTTTAGCGATGTCATTGACCAAGTGATCCATAAACAACACGGGTACCATCACGCCAATCGCTAACACGGTGCCTGGAACGGCATAGCCCATCGAAGCAATACGCATGTAAGCCTGATTTTTCTTACTTGGGCTAACACGCTGATTAAAATTCACAATCATCGCAATGATAACGCCAATAATCGCCGCGACTACTGACACATAAAGGCTGTTAATCGCATACTCTCTGAATTCAGGCGTCCAACTTTGCGCAAAGTATTTGTAGGCATAGATCATCAACTGGCCAAGAGGGAACAAGAATGCAACACACACTAATCCCCAGCACCAGAACAGTGCCAACCATTTTTTCCAACCGGACAAGTCGTAGCGAAAGTCTTCACGACTGCTGAATTGATTCTGGAACAGTTTCTGTTTACGACGGCTATAGCGCTCTGAACTCAACAGTAGGATCACGATAACCAGCATAATTGCCGATATTTTCGCTGCAGCCGTTAAACTTGAATAACCTAACCAGGTATCGTAAACCGCTGTCGTTAAGGTGTTGACTGCAAAGTAACTCACGGTACCAAAGTCACCGATGGTTTCCATTGCGACAAGCGATAGACCTACCGCCATAGAAGGACGAACAAGCGGTAAAGAAATACGACGAAAGCTTTCCCAAGGTGAACATTTTAGCAACCGAGCGGATTGCAATAAGGAGACGTTTTGCTCCATAAATGCCGCGCGGCACAACAAGTAAACATACGGATAAAGAACGAGGGACAAAACAATAATGGCACCCGATAAGGTTCTAATGTCCGGGAACCAATACTCACCGGGTCCCCACCCAGTCAGATCTCGCAGTAGCACTTGAACAGGGCCTGCAAAGTCGAACCAATCGGTAAAGATATACCCGACAATATAACCTGGCATAGCTAATGGCAGTACCAGTGCCCACTGTAAAACACGCTCACCCGGCACACGGCACATTGCCATAATCCAAGCAGACGGAATACCAAAAACTAAAGACAGGAACATGGTTCCTATGACTAAAACCACCGTATTGTAAGCATAGGTGGGCATCACTGTGGACATCAGATGAGAAAATAGCTCATCTGTTTCTCCAACAGCCGTCGTAAAAATCGCTAAGATCGGTAAAACCAGCAATACTGCAATAATGCCGCTACTGGTGTTCCATAAATAATTCTTTTCTTTCATCGCCTAACTACAACGAGGCTTAATGAAACACAAATGCATTTGCAAATACATCTCATATCCTTTTAATGGTGGGGTTATTTATACCCATATACTGTAACGACTTCAAGGTGAGATGCTAATAACTCAAGGGATCAACGACGAGCTTTGTATCAAAAAGTGATTTTCCAAAAACAAACAACCCCAAGTGACCGAAAATGGTGACTTGAGGTTGTCATTTTACTTGGGCCGAAGCCTACAGTAATAAATTAAAGATCGAACTTAACTTCATCTAATAACTTGATTGCTGCTGCGTGGTGGTCAGCGATCTGGTCTAGAGAAATTGTATCAGCTTTGAATTCACCCCATGAAGCAACAAGCTCAGAAGGTTTAACGTCTGCTTTCACTGGGTATTCGTAGTTTACTTCTGCGTACATGCTTTGCGCTGTGTTACCAGATAGGAATTCCATTAGCTTAACGGCATTCTCTTCATTTGGAGAGTATTTAGCCATTGCCATACCAGAGATATTCACGTGAGTACCTGTTGTCTCTTGGTTAGGGAAGTTAATGTAAACAGAGTCAGCCCAAGCTTTTTGCTCTTTATCGTTAACCATCTTACCTAGGTAGTAGCTGTTGCCAAGAGCAACATCACATAGACCTTCTTTAATCGCTTTAACTTGTGCGCGATCGTTACCTTGAGGCTTACGTGCTAGGTTTGCTTTTACGCCTTCTAGCCACTCTTTCGTTTCAGCTTCACCTTTGTGAGCGATCATCGAAGATACTAGAGAAACATTGTATGGGTGCTTACCGCTACGAGTACAGATTTTGCCTTTAAATTCAGGCTTAGTTAGATCTTCGTAAGTGAACTCTTCACCTAGACGACCAACACGGTCACGTGAAGAATAAACGCTACGTGTACGAGTTGTTAGAGCAAACCACTCGTTAGCAGTATCTTGGTACTGAGCAGGGATGTTCTTTTCAAGTACATCACTTTCAACAGACTGAACTAGACCTTGTTTCGTTAGTTCAGATAAACGACTGATATCGACAGTTAATACAACGTCAGCTGGGCTGTATTCACCCTCTTGAGCTAACTTCTCTGCTAAACCTTTTTTAGCAAACTTAACGTTTACTTTAATGCCAGTCTCTTTCGTGAATTCCTTGAACATAGGCTCAACTAGGAAAGGTTGACGGTAAGAGTATACGTTCACTTCTTCCGCAGCCATTGCTGTCGGGGCAATCACACTACACGCTAGAGCTGAAAGTGTTAGCAGTTTTTTCATTGTAAAATCCTTTATATCGAAATGATAATCTATATCAGTTGCGTTATTATATTCATCAGTAACATAATTACAATGATGTCCGACAAAAAATTCGTCTACTCAGCACCATCAAGCTCGCACTTTTGTAACAATGTATTTCAAGAGATATTCATATCATCTCCTATTCAAAATACTCGCTCACTCTCTCTTGAAAGATCATTGTTGCTTAGACATAAATAACAAGAAACCCCATAACCAATGGTTATGGGGTTTCTTAAACTAGCTTACTCTTTGTCTACATTAAGCTTTATTCTTTGATTACTTGACTGATACAAATTCAGGGTAAGCGCCAACACCACAATCGTGCATGTCCATACCTTCTAGTTCTTCATCTTCGGTTACACGGATACCAATTGTTGCTTTAAGCACTGCCCATACCGCTAGGCTAGCTCCGAATACCCATGCAAAGATTACTGCTGCACCCAATAGTTGAGCACCAAACGTTGCATCCGCGTTGCTTAGAGGCACAGCCATTAGACCGAAGAAGCCACATACACCGTGAACTGAGATAGCACCCACTGGATCATCAATCTTCACTTTATCTAGAGCAATGATGCTAAATACAACCAAGGCACCAGATACCGAACCAATCGCTACAGAAAATAAAGGTGATGGTGATAGAGGGTCTGCAGTGATTGCTACTAGGCCAGCTAACGCACCGTTAAGAATCATTGTTAAGTCTGCTTTACCCCAAGTTGTTTTACATACTAGTAATGCTGCGATTGCGCCTGCTGCTGCTGCTGCGTTGGTGTTAAGGAAGATCTGACCAACCGCTGTCGCGTTTTCAAAATCTGAAACCATTAGCTGAGAACCGCCGTTGAAGCCGAACCAACCAAACCATAAGATGAACGTACCTAATGTTGCTAACGGCATGTTTGAACCAGGGATTGGGTAGATTTCACCATTTTTACCGTATTTACCTCGACGAGCACCGAGTAACAATACGCCAGCAAGCGCAGCCGAAGCACCAGCCATATGTACGATACCTGAACCTGCGAAATCACTGAAGCCTGCTTCTGATAGGAAGCCACCACCCCAAGTCCAGTAACCTTCCATTGGATAGATAAACGCTGTTAGAACCACAGAGAAGATAAGGAATGACCAAAGCTTCATACGCTCAGCCACTGCGCCCGAAACGACCGACATTGCCGTTGCAACGAACACAACTTGGAAGAAGAAGTCAGATTCTAGTGAATGGTCTGCGCCTTCACCTTGAGTACCAATTAAAGTACCAAATGAAGGTAACCAACCACCTTCACCGTTATCTACGTACATAATGTTGTAGCCAACCACTAAGAAAGTCGTACAAGCAATAGCGTATAAACAGATGTTCTTAGTTAAAATTTCTGTGGTGTTCTTTGAACGAACTAGACCAGCTTCAAGCATTGCGAAGCCTGCTGCCATCCACATGACCAACGCACCTGAAATGAGGAAGAAAAAAGTGTCTAGTGCGTAACGTAGTTCCATTACTGTTGTCGTAAGTTCCATATTAAAGTCTCCAGTCCTTGTAATTCTTTAAAGTGCTTCAGCATCCATTTCACCAGTACGAATACGTACGGCTTGGCTTAGGTCATACACAAAAATTTTGCCATCACCGATTTTTCCGGTATGTGCTGCTTGGCTAATCGCTTCAACAACTCGGTCAACATTTTCAGCTTGGGTAGCAATCTCTAGCTTCACTTTTGGTAGGAAATCCACTTGGTACTCCGCACCACGATACAATTCAGTGTGTCCCTTCTGACGACCAAAGCCTTTCACTTCAGAAACAGTCATACCTTCAATACCCACATCAGAGAGCGCTTCGCGTACATCGTCTAATTTGAATGGCTTAACAATGGCATTTATTAATTTCATATTCGTTCCTTAAATTCTTACTTAATCCGTTAATTCTCTTATTACAATCCAAGTAGCGTGCCAAAAAGTTAAATCATTGATTTTAAACAACATGAAGATAATAAGTTCGTAATAACGAAAAAGGCCGCACCAATATGGTGCGGCCTTTTCACTATCTTAATGCGTTGCGCTATTGTTGCTCCAGTTTTGGGCAACCAAGCCTTCAAAGCTCTAAATGACTCAAGAATAGGGGCTAACTAGCGAGTAGAAAGTTAAACCTTAATAGCCTAAAAAGTCCATCCAGCGTTCGATAAGTCGCTCGAAATCATCGATTCCACAGCTTGCTTGGCTTTCACAGTTGTAGAAGTCAAATTCACTGCCCTCTTCCATCTCTTGCTCATGCGCTAACACGTTTTCCTGAATCGTTACGTCATCTTCATTGATAGCAAGGCTGATCTCTTTGCCAAGCAGCGTCACTTCATTACTCAGATCCTGTCGAGATTGTTCAATCAACGCCATCACGTGATCCAGTTTCTGCTTATCTTTCCCGATCTCTTCTTGAAGCCAGCGGCCAACAATTTCATGACCCATGCTGCACTTTACATAGTACTCGCTCATTAAAGTGTTTCGTGTAAATTCAAATTCCATAAAGGCTCCGCGCACTAATGACAGATAGGGTAAAAAATGAGGCGAGAGTATATAGCGAAGTCTACGAGAGATCGAGTGCGTTTAATGCTGCACTAAACCACCAATAAAAAATCAGCAAGAGCAAATCACCAAGAACGCACACAAACAAAAACGCCCTCTCGTATAGAGAAGGCGTTGTATTAGCAGCGAGTACGTTACTGCAATGCAGTAGCGACTGACTGATTATCTATAAAGCGCTTATGCAGGCTCTTGAAAGATAACTGTGTCTGCTTTTTCCGTGTACTGACCCATTTTATGGAAGTTCAGGTAACGATATGTATCAGCAGCGGTTGCATTGATCTTCTCTGCGTACTCTAAGTACTCTTCTTTCGTTGGAATACGACCAAGAATCGCACCAACAGCAGAAAGCTCAGCAGAAGCTAGGTAAACGTTCGCACCATTACCCAAACGGTTCGGGAAGTTACGTGTTGACGTCGACATAACCGTCGAAGCATCAGCAACACGAGCTTGGTTACCCATACATAGTGAACAGCCAGGAGTTTCGATACGTACCCCAGCACGACCGAAGATGCCGTAGTAGCCTTCTTCTGTCAGTTGGTCTTTATCCATCTTCGTTGGCGGAGCAACCCATAGGCGAGTATTTAGTGAGCCGTTAAACTCTTCTAACATCTTACCTGCAGCACGGAAGTGCCCAATGTTGGTCATACAAGAACCGATGAACACTTCTTGAATCTCTGTCCCTTGAACATCAGAAAGAAGACGAGCATCATCTGGATCGTTTGGCGCACATAGGATTGGTTGGTCAATATCAGCAAGATCAATCTCGATAACATGCGCGTATTCCGCATCTGAATCAGCAGATAGCAACTCAGGATTCGCTACCCACTCTTCCATTGCCGTAATACGACGCTCAATCGTACGAACATCACCGTAACCTTCAGCAATCATCCACTTAAGCATAACGATATTCGAGTTCAGGTACTCATCGATAGACTCTTGAGATAGCTTAACGGTACAACCTGCAGCTGAACGCTCAGCAGATGCATCAGAAAGCTCAAATGCTTGCTCTACAGACAGGTGTTCAACACCTTCAATTTCTAGTACACGACCAGAGAATTCGTTGATCTTACCTGCTTTCTCTACCGTTAGTAGACCTTGCTTGATACCGTAAAGCGGAATTGCATGTACTAGGTCACGTAGTGTGATACCCGGTTGCATTTCGCCTTTAAAGCGAACCAAGATAGATTCAGGCATATCAAGAGGCATAACACCTGTTGCCGCCGCAAATGCGACCAAGCCAGAACCCGCAGGGAATGAAATACCAAGAGGGAAACGAGTATGCGAGTCACCACCTGTACCTACAGTATCAGGAAGAAGCATACGGTTTAGCCATGAGTGAATAACACCATCACCCGGACGAAGTGAAACACCCGCACGGTTCATGATGAAATCAGGTAGCGTATGGTGAGTGTTTACATCAACCGGTTTAGGGTATGCAGATGTGTGACAGAAAGACTGCATTACAAGGTCTGCTGAGAAACCAAGACACGCCAGATCTTTAAGTTCATCACGAGTCATAGGACCCGTAGTATCTTGAGAACCCACTGTCGTCATTTTAGGTTCACAGTACTGACCAGCACGTACACCTTCAACACCACACGCTTTACCTACCATCTTCTGAGCTAGCGTGTAGCCTTTATCAGAAGCTAATGGATCGATTGGTTTAGCAAATAGGTCTGTTTCAGCTAGGCCTAGAGCATCACGAGCACGACCTGTTAGGCCACGACCAATGATCAGTGGAATGCGGCCACCAGCACGAACTTCGTCTAGCAAAACTTTGCCTAGTTCAAAGTTTGAAATCACAGAACCGTTCTTATGAACAACACCTTCGTACGGGTAGATATCAATGATATCGCCCATGTTCATGTCTTGTACGTTCAGTTCAATGGGTAGTGCGCCTGAATCTTCCATTGTGTTGTAGAAGATTGGTGCAATTTTACCACCAAGACAAACACCGCCAGTACGCTTGTTTGGTACGAATGGGATATCTTCGCCCATAAACCAAAGCACTGAGTTCGTTGCCGATTTACGTGAAGAACCTGTACCAACAACATCACCAACGTAAGCCAGTTGAATGCCGTCTTTTTGCATTTCTTCAATCTGTTTGATTGGACCAACGTTACCCTGTTCGTCAGGAGTAATGCCATCACGTTCCATTTTCAGCATCGCTTTCGCATGTACTGGGATATCAGGACGTGACCATGCATCAGGCGCTGGAGATAGGTCATCGGTGTTCGTTTCACCAGTGACTTTAAATACTTTAACGGTGATTTTTTCCGCTACTTTGTCTTTAGCTGTGAACCATTCAGCATCAGCCCAAGATTGAAGCACTTGTTGTGCAGAAGCATTACCTGCTTTCGCTTTCTCTTCGACATCGTAAAACGCATCGAACATCAGTAGAGTATGAGAAAGGGCTTTAACAGCGATTGGAGCAAGTTCAGCGTCATCTAGTAGAGATACTAGAGATTCGATGTTGTAACCGCCTTGCATAGTACCAAGCAGTTGTGCAGCTTTTGCTTTGCTTACTAGTGGAGATGTCACTTCACCTTTAGTGATAGCCGTAAGAAAGCCCGCTTTTACATAAGCAGCTTCATCTACACCCGGTGGAATGCGGTTTTCTAGTAGGTCAAGAATGATTTCTTCTTCACCTTGAGGTGGATTCTTCAGAAGTTCAACTAGGCCAGCTACCTGCTCAGCATCTAGTGGTTTTGGAACAACTCCCTCGGCAGCACGTTCTTCGACGTGTTTACGGTAGGCTTCAAGCACGACTTTTTTCCTCTCATTGCGGTTCACTTCTTACCTTCATAATTGTTAGTAAAATAAAGAAGTGAACATCCTTGGAAACTTGGCTCTCCATTGCCATTTTTGTCATTCAATTTGTATTGATGAGCGGCGTCATAGAGGCCAAACTGTGGGCGATAGAATAGCAAATTTAACGTTAAATTAAAATCTTATCATTTTGACCAACATAGCAAGTTAAGACGAAAGTCCCACTATTTTTGCCTAATTACGCAGTTAAACGGCTACTCTACGCATGATTATTTGTAGGAAGTACCGACAATCAAATAGACCGAATCATAGTTATCTTCAGTTCGGCCATAAGCCAAAATGATCGGTCCTATTGGCGAATCGACACCAGCAAAAACAGAACCTGCGGTGTACATTGGTGCTTCATCAATGGTTAAATCATTGTTTGACCAAACACCACCATGTTCTATGGATGCACCTACGTAGAACGGTGATTTAAAGAGGCCGAAGTCATTTTCAAACCACTTATAACGATAGATAAGGCTGGTATAGGCCAAGTTCTGACCTATCATACTATTCCTTGGAATACCTGACAGGTTTAAGAAACCGCCAAGCTCTTTGGGATCAATAGGAAAAATCGAGTTCTTACTCTCTACAATACCGTAATCAAGCTTTGCGACTAAAGTATGCTTCTCAATACTCTTTGCTGCCATGAAATTAGCCGAAAACTCATAAACCGTATCGCTTTCAGCCCCTAGATCCGGGGTATCTCCAGACGTGTTGTCCTCAAAGTCATCATGGGAAACAAGATATTCTAAATCGACAAAGTAACCTTCCGTTGGCAAACTAAAATTATCTAAAGTATCGAGCCGATAACTAATAAACCCGCCTATACGTGTATACGCTCCGTTACCAAAAGATGGTAGCGAAGAAACCTCCAAACCCCCATCAGTATAACGAGCACCAAATTTCAGTTCTTGCCACAACGTCGGTTGATAGCCTAATGCCAATTCACCGACATATTCACTATAAGTCAGTGGGACATAGTCTGTAGTCGCCTCTAATGTCGGCTCTCCAATCTCCCCCTCAACCACGGACAAGTTTCTATTTTCCTTACTGTAAACAATCGATGCAGAAGTGAACAGTTTTTGACTCGAAAAGAAGGGCGAGTAAAGTTCCGCTTCAATTCGTTTGTCAGTACCCATCTCGACGTTAGTTCTTAGCTCTGCACCATGCTTATTAATATCGGTAAAGTTGGCTGAGACACCGATCGAGTACTGACTAGTAGTAGAGAAATCATCTTCAAGAAAGAATCGAAAGTTGAGGTAGTTTGGGCCCCAAGACTTTTCGTTCACATCGACTTGAAGTTGGTCTTCACCGTCAACGTTGTCAAATTCATAAGTGACCAACTCAAATCTATCCAGTGCATAGAGATCTTTCACTTTAGATTCGATTTCACTGGTTTTCAAAACCTCACCAGAATCAAGGTTTAAGCGGTTTTCGATCAACTTATCTGAATAGTGGGTGTTGTTGTTGATGACCACCCTATCGACGACAGTTTGATCGCCATGTTTCAGCTGCTTTCGAGCTTGTTGCTTATGCTCGATATACTTCTGATAGTCCGCGTTAGAAAGTGACAGCTTAGAAAGCTCATCAGTATGCTGCTTAGCGGCTTCATAGCCCGCGAGGAAAGCCGATGGCATTTTATCAAAGTCAGTCGTCTCCATTTGCCCAACATCAGGACGTAGGAAAACATCATCATCCGTCAGTGTTTCAGCTTGCTCTTGAGTGCTGCGTTGGACCAGATAATTAGAGAGTTGATCAGCTGCCGCTAGAAAATTCGTGAAATCTTCTTTGCCTTTGTAATTGGTACTGATATCCACCGCAATGACAATGTCCGCGCCCATCGCTCTGGCAACGTCGACTGGCATATTATTGGTGACACCACCATCAACCAGCATTCGGCCATCTAATTCATAAGGGGGAAGCGCGCCGGGAACTGACATACTGGCCATCATCGCATCAACAAGGTGACCATGGTCGATGACCACTTCTTCAAGCTCAATAATGTCGGTTGCGACTGAACGGTAGGGAATAGCAAGATGGTCAAAAGAGTCGAGTGGAGATAGGTTACCTGTGGTCTCACGCAGAATACGCAACATGTTCTGACCTTGAACCACACCTTTCCTAGCTTTGATTTCGCCCCAACCTAAACCGAGATCGGTGTTCAGTTGGTAACGGTCTTCATATTCTTTGTCACGTACTCGGCGATCACTACGGTTAACACGATCACGGTAGCCGCGATTCCAATCAACCGTATAAATAAAACTTTCAATCTCATCAGCACTCATCCCTGTCGCATAAAGCCCACCAACGTAAGAACCCATGCTAGTACCAGTAATGTAATCGACCGGAATTTGCATCTCTTCTAGCGCTTTAAGTACACCAATGTGAGCCGCTCCTTTGGCTCCTCCACCAGCAAGCACAACAGCAACGGTTGGTCTTTTATGAGCTTGTCCAGCTTGCTGAGATTGTTCCACCGGTGTCACAGTAGATGCAAACAGCTGAAAACTGATCACAGTACCGACAATGCCTAAGCTGCTCACTATCCAACGAGAAATCATTCTTTAAACTATCCTTGTCATTCTTTTCTTTTACGACTTTACCACTGAAAAAGCTTTTTTAGCCACTGTTTTGGTTGACTTTCACAACCCTTTTTAATGTTTCCATTCTCATCCCATACCGGCAGTTTAACCGTACCGTCACAGTCAAACTCTAAAGCCCCTTGAGAAGTTCGAGTAAAACTTGCCGTCGTAATGCCATTCGGCCAAGGCAACAGTAACTGCTCTGGAGTTCGATGTTTCAGATAATCGGCATAGACACGTAGCGCACCACTAGAGCCCGTGAGTTTAGTCGGCTTATTATCATCGCGCCCTAGCCAGATGGTAGTGACTTCGCGACCATCAACACCCACGAACCAACTGTCTCGGCTGTCATTACTGGTTCCCGTTTTACCCGCTAATCCTGCCCATGCAAACTGACCTTGCAGGAAACGCCCCGTACCTTCAGACACACCACGTTTCATGGCATAAGTTGTCAACCAAGCTGCTTGCTGGTCAACGCTTTGTGATACACGAGGGATCGACTGATATAGAACCTCACCATCGTTATCAACAACTGAACGAAGCGCAGACAAAGGTGCGATACGGCCAGAGTTGGTGATGGTTTGGTACATCTGCGCTACCTGAAATGGGGTCAATGAGAATGAACCCAAAAACATCGATGGCACTGGACGAATTTCGTTTTTATCGACACCCAGTTTTCCAATCGTATCCGAAACGCTATCAATACCTAACTGCATGCCCAAACGAACCGTTGGTACGTTGTAAGACTTAGAAAGCGCCACATACAAGGGCACATCGCCACGGAACTTACGATCGAAGTTTCTTGGGCTCCACACGCTGCCTTTACTGCCTTTCAAGCTCAGTGGCGTGTCCTTCAATGTTGTCGCCAACGTGTACTTCTGGGGTTGATCTAGTGCGGTTAAGTAGATTGCAGGCTTAACCAAGGAACCAATAGGACGACTCGCATTCAAAGCACGGTTAAAGCCATCGTAGCCAGTACGCTTACCACCAACCATCGCACGAATTTCACCAGTATTTCTATCCACGGCAATAGCAGCAGCCTCGAGCTTGTTACCTGCCGTTTTAGATAAATCAGGCACCTTACGAGCAATCGACTTCTCTAGCTTGTCTTGGGACACCGGATCCAGAGAGGTAAAGACTCGAATGCCTTTCTGTGCTTCAAATCGGTCACCGACATATCTCTTAAGCTCAATGTTTACTTGCTGGAAGTAAGCGGGCTGACGGCTCGCTATACGTGGGTTATCTTGAATATCCAAGTCTCGGCTTGCGGCTTCTTCGTACTGTTTCGGCGTCAATATGTCTTGTTGCATCAGCAAACGTAGAACCAAATCACGTCGAGTCTTAGCTCGCTCAGGGTAACGAACCGGGTTGTAATACGAAGGTCCTTTGACCATGCCGACCAGCAGTGCTAGTTGATCGATTCGGAGTTCTTGAATCGGTTGCCCGAAGTACAAGCGAGATGCTAACCCAAAGCCATGAATCGCTTGCCCACCATTTTGCCCAAGATAAACCTCGTTTAAGTAGGCTTCTAAGATGCGGTCTTTGCTGTAACGATGATCCAAGATAAGTGCAATATAGGCTTCGCGAACCTTACGCCATAATGTGCGCTCGCTAGATAAGAACAGGTTTTTTGCCAATTGTTGCGTCAACGTACTGCCACCTTGTACGGTTCGCCCTGCTTTTACATTGACCACCATCGCACGAGCGATTGCCAGTGGCGATACCCCATCGTGCTGATAGAAATTTCGGTCTTCGGTTGCCAGCAATGCATCAACCATCACCTCAGGGAACTGATTACGTTTTAAGAACAGACGCTGCTCATCGCTGCTTTTTTCAAGCATGCCAAGCATTTTCGGTTCAACACGCAGATACCCCATGTCGCCTTTCTTCTCTAGCGACTGAATACGAGTTAACTCGTTACCGTTGAAATGCAGCATCACATGACGATCCGCTTCCGGTCCATCGACAAACTCGAACGGGCGACGAATCATTTCAATCTTGGTTGAAGAAGAAGAGTATTCGCCTGGGTGACGAGGAGCGTTCACCTTACGATAATTGAGTACATCCAGCTCATTCTTAACCTGCACCAAACTCACCTGAGTTCCCGGAGACAGGTCCAGCACTCGCGCATAAACCACGGTTGGCAAATCAAACAACTGACCTTCAAAACGCTGCTTGACCACGGAATCAAGATAAATACCGACGAACAACAGCAATGCAGCAAGTGCCAAGCCTGCTTTCCAAGAAATGCCCCACAGGATCTTCAACCAACCTCTCTTGCCAGACGGCTTAGCTTTAGGTTTAGTCTTTTTTGCTGCTGCTCTTGGCTTTCTAGGCTTGGCTTTGGTCGCTGGTGACTTCTTTGCTGGCGCTTTTTTAGGTGGTGCCTTTTTGGGCGTTAACATTTTGGTCATCATCGATTCAACTGTCGTTTGGTTTTAGTGGTTGCTACATGGTTAGCAGGGTCATCTGGCCAAGGATGTTTTGGGTAACGGCCTTTCATTTCTTTTTGTACTTCTTTGTACGCGCCAGCCCAAAAGCCAGCTAAATCTTGAGTAATTTGTAGTGGTCGTTGTGCTGGAGAAAGTAGCTCAAGCACCACTTTTTTACGCCCTTGCGCGATCAATGGCGAGTCTCGTTCACCAAAGACTTCCTGCATTCGTACTGAGATCACTGGCTCAGACTGATACTGGTAGCGAATTGCTTTTTTACTGCCCGTCGGCATCAGATAGTCGGTAGGCAGCCATTGATCAATTTCTTGATTCAACGGCCAACCAAGGTATGCCGACAGTGCTTGTTCAATCGATACATTCGACAACCCTTTAGCAGACTTAATGCCATTTAAATACGGCGACAGCCACTCATCAAGATGTTCAACTAAACTCGCCTCATCCATCGCTGGCCAATCATGCTCAGGCATCCAAAGTTCTGCACAGCGTACCCGCTCAACCAGTTGTTTAGCCGAAGGGGTCCAATGTAAGCGATCCAACCCGCATCGAGCGATATAATTGAGTAGCGCTTGGCTCGCCTGATTCGCATCAGGCTCTGGTAAAGCTTTGGTGCTGATAATCAACTTGCCCAAAGACACTCGCTGCTCGGCCACTAAGCGGCCACGTTTTTCATCCCAATCGGCGTAATCTGAACGCACAAGCAGTTTTGGGAATTCAACTTCTAGCTGCGAAATATCAACGGCGGTGGCTAAGAAAATCTGACTGGCTCGCCCTGTGCTGCGCATCAAATCAATCACTACGATATAGTCATTGTTCGCCAATGAATCATCGTCACGAACCTCAGCCCCGTGGCCATTCGCAAGAAGGAAAGCACTGCTGGTTGCGCTTCTCACTTGTGCAATTCGGTCTGGGAAGGCAAAACAAAGCACTAATGGTAGCAATGATTCGTCAACTTGTGACAAATCTAAGTGATGTTTGAGTTTGCTCGCGAGACTTTTCGCTCGCTGCATCACAACGCTATTTTTTGAGTGTTTTCTTTGCTTCAGTCGATGCAACGAATGCTGAATATCCGTCACATTGCGCTCTGGCTCTTCAAGTAAAGCGGCAGCAACAATCGCGACATTCAGTAGCTCTTGGCTGCTTTGCTGCGCTTTAACCAACATACTGGCGATGCGAGGTTCAATTCCTAAGCGTTGAGCCTGTTTTCCTAGTGCCGTAAATTGACCATTACCGTCTAACAGTTCCAGGTTTTGTAAGAGTTGCTTAGCTTGTTCTGTTGAAGCTTTCGGTGGAATGTCTAACCATTGCAATTCATCAGCACTTGCGGCTCCCCATTGTGTCAATTCAGACACCAACGAAGACAAATCAGAATGAAGAATCTCAGGTTCTGGCACAGCAGGTTGCTGCATCAACTGTGTTTCACTGTACAAGCGAACACACAAGCCCTCTTCGATTCGCCCAGCACGACCCGCTCTTTGTTCAGCTGAAGATTGCGAGATTTTCACTTGCTCCAGCTTAGTAATACCGGTTTTCAGATCGAACTTTGCCACACGTTCAAGCCCGGAATCGACCACCAGTCGAATGCCCTCAATCGTTAAAGAAGTCTCAGCAATATTGGTCGCTAACACCACTTTTCGACGCCCTTTCTCTGATGGCGCAATCGCTTTTTGTTGTTGAGGAAAGCTGAGCTGACCGTACAAAGGACACACATCGATATCGCTGGCGAGTTGTTCTAGTTGAGATTCGACTTGTTTTATCGCCGAGACACCCGGCAAGAAAGCCAAAAGTGAGCCTGACTGTTTCTCCATCAGAGAACGAATTACGTTGGCCATCTTAGGAGCTAAATATTCATTCGAGCCTAATGGCTGATAACGGAAGTCGACCGGGAAAGTTCGCCCTTGTGATTCAACATACTTGGCATCAGGCAACAAAGATTGCAGCGCGTGTTGATCTAAGGTTGCCGACATCACCACCACTTTTAGATCATCACGCAGTGCTTCTTGGATCTCCAAACTAAAGGCCAGCGCGGTATCTGCATGGATACTGCGCTCGTGGAACTCATCAAAGATCACCATATCAACCCCAGTCAATTCAGGGTCGGTTTGGATCATTCTCGTCATAATCCCTTCGGTTACGATTTCCAAGCGAGTCGCATTGCTGGTTTTAGATTCACCACGAACTCTAAAACCTATGCTCTCTCCCACTTTTTCTCCCAATTGGCTGGCTAAGTAAGTTGCGATATTCCTTGCCGCCAAACGCCTCGGTTCAAGCATAATGATTTTGCCTTGAACGGCGTTGGTCTTAACTAACTGTAAAGGGAAGAATGTTGACTTACCCGCACCGGGAGCGGCCTTTAGAATAAGTTGAGTGTGTGTTTCTACGCCAGCGAGCAGATCTGGCATCACAGCTTCTATGGGCAGTTGTGGCAATGGGAGAACCTTGTGGTGTAATGTTGGCAACATTGTACATAAAAACCTACCTGTCTAAATAAGTAATATGCACTTCAATCCTCCATTAGAGCCAGCGACTCTTATTAAACGCTATAAACGTTTTCTCACTGACATCCAACTTCCAGACGGCAGCGAACGTACTATTCATTGCGCTAACACTGGAGCAATGACGGGATGTGCGACCCCTGGCAATACGGTGTGGTACTCAACCTCAGATAATGTAAAAAGAAAATACCCAAACAGCTGGGAGATCTCAGAAACAGACAAAGGTCACCGTATTTGTGTAAATACTGCGCGAGCAAACCAGTTGGCAGTGGAAGCAATTGAAAATAATACTATAGTTGAACTCTTAGGCTATAACGCGTTACGAACCGAAGTGAAATATGGCAGTGAGAATAGTCGAATTGATATTCTGCTTGAAGATAACGAAAAGCCGCCTTGCTATATCGAAGTAAAAAGCGTCACTTTGCTCGACGAACAACAAACGTCCACTAAGCAAAAAACGTCAACCAAAGGACAAGGCTTTTTCCCTGATGCGGTCACCACTAGAGGCCAGAAACATCTGCGTGAACTCACAGAAATGGTCGAATCTGGAAATAGAGCCGTACTTTTATTCACTGTTTTGCATTCAGGTATTGAAAAAGTGTCTGCGGCACACCATATAGACGCCAAATATTCGTTATTACTTAAACAAGCACAAGACGCTGGTGTTGAAGTGCTTTGCTATAAAGCAGAGCTCAGCAGTACTCAAATACAACTAAAACAAGCTGTTGAATTTATCAATAGCTAAGCAAAAATGCTGAACTATTCACATTGATTGCAAGTTTGAACAAGAGTATTTGCCACCATTCGTTCTTTCTGCTATAGATACCCGCCTTAAAATTAGCTGCTTTGCAGTTGACTAGGTGTAAATAGGAGATGCTGTATGCCAGAATCTAAGAAAAAAGCGCTAGGCATCCTAGCCATCGCAGGTGTTGAACCGTACCAAGCAAAGCCAGGTGAAGAATACATGTCACCTGAGCAAACGGAACATTTTACAAAAATTTTAGCAGCTTGGCGCAACCAGCTCAGGGAAGAAGTTGATCGTACTGTGCACCACATGCAGGACGAAGCAG
This sequence comes from Vibrio sp. NC2, assembly GCF_025195005.1. Classification (NCBI taxonomy): domain Bacteria; kingdom Pseudomonadati; phylum Pseudomonadota; class Gammaproteobacteria; order Vibrionales; family Vibrionaceae; genus Vibrio; species Vibrio sp. NC2. The sequence goes on along the minus strand of NZ_JANVFC010000016.1, from coordinate 20,779 downwards.
CAAATTTCCCAGACCCAGTTGACCGTGCTTCTCAAGAAGAAGAATTCAGCCTAGAGTTACGTAACCGTGACCGTGAGCGCCGTCTTATCAAGAAAATTGAGAAGACACTAGACAAGATCGAAGAAGACGATTTCGGCTTCTGTGACTCTTGCGGTGTCGAGATTGGCATTCGTCGTCTTGAAGCTCGTCCAACTGCTGACCTTTGTATTGACTGTAAAACACTTGCAGAGATCAAAGAGAAACAGATGCAAGGTTAATTCTTGCGGATGTAAAAAAGGGAGCTTTGGCTCCCTTTTTTGTTTGTTATCCAAGCTGAATATTTCAATATTTTGCTAGAAAATCAACAGCTTTGGCTTGTTTGTACGTATTAATACGATGACTAAACGAACCAAAGCAATAGATAAACGTCTTAAGAATCGGCTACTGCGGTACCATCAAGATTAGGTTTTTCACTTATGAATTATATCGGGCGCTTTGCACCATCACCGTCAGGTCCTCTTCATTTTGGATCACTAGTTGCAGCTCTTGGTAGCTACTTTCAAGCGAAATCAAACCAAGGACAATGGTTAGTTCGCATGGAAGACCTCGACCCACCAAGAGAAATGGCCGGCGCTGCAGACCTCATTCTTAAGACGCTTGAGGCTTACCACCTATTTTGGGATGGCGAAGTCGTCTACCAAAGCCAACGCCATGACCTTTACCAAGCTCAAATTGATCAATGGGTCGCTGACAAGCAAGCCTATTACTGTCAATGCACACGCAAGCAGATAAAGTCTCTGGGTGGGTTTTATAATGGTCACTGCCGAAACGCAGGTTTGATTGATTCAGGCGAACAAGCCGTGCGCTTGTGCATGGACTTTCCAGTCGAGTCTTTTGACGATGTTCGTCACGGCACGATTCAAATCCCTAAAGCATTGGCTGAAGAAGATTTTATTATCAAACGCAGAGATGGATTGTTTGCCTATAACTTGGCGGTTGTCCTTGATGACATCGAGCAAGGGGTAACAGAAGTCGTAAGAGGCGCAGACCTGATAGAACCTACAGGTCGACAAATCAGTTTGTATAAGACACTCAAGCAAAAAACCGTGAGTTACTTGCACTTACCATTGGCAACCGATGGCTTGGGGAATAAACTGTCAAAACAGAACCATGCCACCGCGATCGATCTCGACAACCCAAAACCAACGCTGCTCGACGCTATGCGATTCTTAGGTTTTGGTATCCCGCATGCCCTCTGTGAGGCTTCAATGGATGAGATTTTGTTATGGGGAACTCAGCAATGGAACGTCAGTCAGTTACCTGATAGTTTACAAAAAGAGCACAGCGATTAGCTCAAAACTAACGGCAAATAGCAAAAACGACACATAAAAATGCCATAACCAACAGCAGTGGTTAAGCAGACGATGTTCTCAAATGGCTCGCGCTAAGCTATCATTAGCCGCAATTAAACTCTGCACTACCACTTTGGACTAAGAGAAAAACAAAGTTGGCGATACCTACTTTGTTCTAAACTAATGAATACAAACGACAATACCCCAAGCGAACAACGCGGATTCCACGAATTAGCTCTGAATATATATACTCGTCAAGAGCACAATATTTCACGCAAGCAGATCAGCGACAACGCACTAAAAGTGCTATATCGCCTGAATGGTGCGGGTTTTGACGCATTTCTAGTCGGTGGTGGTGTTCGCGATATCTTATTAGGCTCACAGCCAAAAGATTTTGATATTGCGACCAACGCAACACCAGAGCAAATCAAAAACCTCTTCAGAAACTGTCGCCTTATCGGTCGCCGTTTCCGCTTAGCACATATCATGTTTGGTCGTGACATCATTGAAGTGGCAACTTTCCGTGGCCACCACCAAGAGCCATCGAAAAACGTATCTGCGCAATCTGATGAAGGCATGCTGCTACGCGATAACGTGTACGGCAATGTTGATGAAGATGCAGAGCGTCGTGACTTCACTATTAATGCGATGTACTACAACATTGCAGACTACAGCATTCACGATTACGCGGGTGGTGTGGAAGATTTAGAAGACAAGCTGATCCGCTTAATTGGCGATCCAGAAACTCGCTACCGTGAAGATCCGGTACGTATGCTTCGCGCAATGCGTTTCGCCGCTAAACTGGATTTCGATATTGAAGAAGACACAGCAGACCCTATCGAAGAACTGGCACACCTGCTAAAAGATATCCCAGCAGCGCGCCTTTACGAAGAGTCTCTGAAATTACTTCAATCAGGTCACGGTTTAGAAACCTATCACCTAATGCGTGAATACAATCTGTTCCAACAGATGTTCCCTGCAATTGCAGAGCACTTCACTGAAGGTTACGACTCTCATACAGAGCAGATGCTTGACTTAGTACTCGACTCAACCGATCTTCGCATAGAAGATGGCAAGCGAGTAAACCCTGCATTCATGTTTGCAGCGATTCTTTGGTACCCAATGAACAAGCTCGCAGACAAGCTTGTCGCTGAACAGGGTATGGCGCATTACGATGCGATCATGGAAGCGAGCAACATCATTCTTGACCAGCAAGTTAAGTCTATTGCTATTCCTCGTCGTCACACGGCGACCGTTCGTGAAGTTTGGCAACTGCAATTGCGACTGCCTCGTCGTAACGGTAAACGTGCTGTTCGTCTTATGGAACTGAATAAGTTCCGTGCTGGTTACGACTTCTTAGAAATGCGTGGCGAGATTGAGGGTGGCGAAACCAAAGAACTAGCAAAATGGTGGGAGCGTTATCAGACCGCAGGCCGCAACATGCGCCAAGCGATGGCTAACGACGTTGCAGCACCATCAAAGTCAGGCCATCGTCGCCGTAAGACTTACCGAAACAAAAAGAGTAAGCAGTCCGAATGATAACGGCTTATATTGCGGTCGGCAGCAACCTTGCCGACCCAGTTAGCCAAGCAAACTTGGCTATCGAAACGCTAAAAAGCCTACCGCGAACAACGTTTATTGCGACCTCTCAGCTATATAGTAGCACTCCAATGGGGCCGCAAAACCAACCTGACTACATCAACGCGGTAGTAGCAATCCAAACCGAATTAACGCCAATTGAACTGCTTGATTGCACTCAAAAGATCGAGCTAGAGCAAGGGCGCGTCCGTAAAGACGAGCGTTGGGGGCCAAGAACTTTGGATCTCGACATTGTGTTATACGGCAATGAGGTGATCGATTCAGAGCGCTTAATCGTTCCTCATTACGGAATGAAAGAACGAGAGTTTGTACTTTACCCGCTTGCTGAAATCGCACCAAGTTTACAACTCCCTGATGGGACTGAGCTGACAGAACTACTCAAAATAGTTGATAAGAACGGGCTCAATGTTTGGCAACAATAGCCAAGCGCATTAAGGAAAACCAATGAAAAAAGTAACCATTAACGACCTGATCAAATGCAAACGTGAAGGCCGTAAATTCGCGACGTCGACAGCTTATGATGCGAGCTTTGCTCAGTTATTCGAAAGCCAAGAAATGCCAGTTCTGCTTGTCGGTGACTCACTGGGTATGGTTCTACAAGGCCATAACGACACATTACCAGTAACCGTTGAAGACATTGCTTACCATACTCGCTCAGTGCGCGCAGGTAGCCCAAACTGTCTTCTTATGGCTGACATGCCTTTCATGAGCTACGCAACGCCAGAGCAAGCCTGTGAGAGCGCAGCAACCTTGATGCGTGCTGGTGCGAACATGGTAAAAATCGAAGGCGGAAGCTGGTTGGTTGATACTGTGAAGATGCTAACAGAACGTGCAGTACCAGTATGTGCACACTTAGGCTTAACGCCTCAGTCTGTGAACATTTTTGGTGGTTACAAAGTGCAAGGTCGTGACGACGAGCAAGCCGACAAAATGGTTGCTGACGCTCTAGCACTGCAAAACGCAGGTGCTCAAATCGTTCTCCTTGAATGTGTGCCCGCTTCATTGGCAAAACGAATTACAGAAGCTTGTGACGTACCCGTTATCGGTATCGGCGCAGGTAATGTTACCGATGGTCAGATCTTGGTTATGCATGACATGTTCGGTATTTCTGCGAACTACATGCCGAAATTCTCTAAGAATTTCCTAGCTGAAACAGGTGATATGCGTAAAGCCGTCGCTCTATACAAAGAAGAAGTAGAGAGCGCACGTTTCCCTGATGATGCTCATACAATCGCTTAGGAGTAACTATGCAAACTTTTGCTGAAATAGCGGCTCTTCGTGAGCAGATTAAACAGTTCAAGCGAGATGGACGTACGGTTGCTTTTGTCCCGACAATGGGAAACCTGCATGAAGGTCACCTGACTCTGGTCAAGAAAGCTCGTGAACTGGCTGATATTGTTGTGGTAAGCATCTTTGTTAACCCAATGCAGTTTGATCGTACTGATGACTTGAACAACTATCCTCGTACGTTAGAAGCTGATTTAAGTAGGTTAACAGCCGAAGGTGTTGAGCTCGTGTTTACACCAACACCAGAAGTCATGTATCCAGATGGATTAGATAAACAGACGTTTGTTGAAGTTCCAGGCATATCTCACATGCTTGAAGGCGCGTCTCGTCCAGGTCACTTCCGCGGCGTATCAACGATTGTCGCTAAACTGTTTAATATCGTTCAGCCAAACTTTGCATGCTTCGGTGAGAAAGACTTTCAGCAACTTGCTGTTATTCGCCAGATGACAACAGATTTAGCGTTAGACATTGAAGTTGTCGGCGTAGCGACCGTTCGTGAAATGGATGGCTTGGCAATGAGCTCTCGCAATAGCAACCTAACTATTGACGAGCGTCAACGAGCTCCAGTTCTAGCGCGCACTATGCGTTGGATCAGCAGCGCTATTCGTGGTGGCCGCGATGATTACGCGTCAGTGATTGAAGATGCGACAGACCAGCTACGCGCAGCTGACTTACAACCAGATGAGATCTTTATCTGTGATGCGAAAACGCTGCAAGCGATCACGTCAGAAACGACTCAAGCTGTGATTCTGATGTCAGCTTTCCTAGGTAAGACGCGTCTTATCGATAACCAAGTTCTAGATTTGGTTACGGAAACAAAAGAAGAATTAAAAGAAGAAACGGCTGAATAGTCGGCTTCTGCTCTTAACGCAAAACAAAAACACCAAACGCAAAACATAAAAAGGTCGATGTTATATCGACCTTTTCTTTACCTGTTACTTAGATTAACCAAAGGTTAACTACGTAAGCCAATCCCCTTAGTCACTAGGTAGTGTGCAACGCCATACAGCGCTACGATAAACACACCCAATACACCGAACGAGGTTACAATACCCACATCAGACACGCCCAAGAAGCCATATCTGAACGCGTTAACCATGTACACAATTGGGTTCAGTTTCGACACACCTTGCCAAAATTCAGGCAATAGACTGATCGAGTAAAACACACCACCAAGGTACGTCAGCGGCGTTAAAATAAAGGTCGGGATAATAGAGATATCGTCAAACGTGCGTGCAAATACAGCGTTGATTAAGCCACCCAGAGCGAACACAACCGACGTTAGAAATACTGTCGCAATAATCACGCCCCAATGGTCAACTTGCAGGTCGACAAAGAAAAGCGATACGAAGGTGACTATGGTACCCACTAACAAGCCACGCACCACACCGCCCATTACGAAACCAGCAATGATCACGTAGTTAGGGACTGGCGCTACAAGCAGCTCTTCAATGTTCTTCTGGAATTTGGCACTAAAAAACGACGAAGCAACGTTGGAATATGAGTTAGTGATCACCGACATCATGATCAGGCCGGGAACAATGTATTCCATGTAACTAAAGCCGTTCATTTCACCAATACGCGCACCAATCAAGTTGCCAAAGATGATGAAATACAGCGTCATGGTAATCGCTGGCGGGACAAGCGTTTGCACCCAGATACGAGTAAAGCGATTGATCTCTTTGGTCAACAAGCTACAGAAAGCGGTCCAATATAGGCTGTACATATTATTTACTCCCCTCACGGACAATACTCACAAATAGCTCTTCTAAACGGTTTGCTTTGTTACGCATAGAGAGGACTTTCACCTGCTGTTCACTCAATTGAGCAAAGATGGTATTCAAACCTAGGTTCTTGTCGATTTCGATTTCTAGCGAACCATTAACCATCACTTGGCTATTCACACCTTCAAGTTTAGGTTCAGTGGCGCCCTCTTCCAGATCAAGAATAAAGGTCTCTGCACTCAACTTACCCAGCAGCGACTTCATTGTTGTATTCTCAATCAGCTCACCACGGTTAATGATACCGATATTACGACACAGCATTTCCGCTTCTTCTAGGTAGTGCGTCGTCAAGATAATGGTAATGCCCTGCTTCTCATTGATCTCTTTCAGGAACCCCCACATTGAACGACGCAGTTCAATATCAACGCCCGCCGTTGGCTCATCAAGAATCAACAAATGAGGCTCATGCATCAGTGCACGTGCGATCATCAAGCGACGCTTCATACCACCAGACAAGTTACGTGCACGTTCGCTACGCTTTTCCCACAAATCGAGCTGAGATAAGTATTTTTTCGCTCGCTCTTTCGCCAGTGCTTTTGGCACACCGTAATAACCCGCTTGTTGTAGTACGATCTGCTCAACGGTTTCGAACGGGTTAAAGTTAAACTCTTGAGGCACTAGACCTAAGTTCTGTTTCGCCAACTCCAGATCGGTATCAATGTCGTAGCCGAACACTTTAACCTTGCCTGAAGTTTTGTTAACCAGTGAAGAGATAACACCAATGGTGGTTGATTTACCTGCACCATTTGGACCAAGCAGAGCGTAAAAATCGCCTTTTTCTACTTGTAAACTAACGCCTTTAAGAGCCTCAAAGCCCCCTGCATAAGTTTTTCTTAATTGCTCAATTTCTAATGCATACATAGAGATAGACTGCCATTTGCTATAGATAAGATGTTGATGACCGGGCTTGAGGAAGAGAGTAATGCTTAAAACGAGTTAGCAGAAAACTAACCCAAACTTGTTTACTCGGCCATTTTGCAAACAAGTTTATCGTTGATTAACGATTAATACAAATACCGAGTGAGGGTTTCTTTCGAAAGCGAACAAGAATATTAGCTTACGTAAAGACCAATTCAGTGTTCAGCAAACATAAAAATACCGTTAAGTTATTCACTTAACGGCATTAATCACCAATACTAGATTTGGCGTCTATAACTGATTCATGTCAGATTATTGCTGAAAATTAGACTGACTCAAATTGATGTTCATCTCTATCAACATAGCTTGTTGCAGCTGTCAGAGCTTCATATCTGAATCGGTAAGTGTTGGATTCCGGCACAAGATCAAGCACGTGGAATTTCTCTAGCTGCTGACGAGTATTCTCATTCGGACACAGTAAGTACACTTCACACTGCGCATCCAACGCATCTTTAATCGCATTTTCTAGTGCAAGCCCAACCGTCACATCAATCATAGGTACATCTGTCAGATCTAGAATCATCGCTTCGTAATCAGAGATACTAGAGTGCTGACGTGAAATCGCCTTTGAAACACTGAATATCATTGGCCCAGAAAGGTAAAAGAACAGCACTTTACCATTGGCACTATCCAGTAGCTGACGTTCGCTATCGGTCAATGGGATATCGTCTTCATCATCACCATCACTGATCGCCTTAACTTGTCTGGCTTGCTCTCGGCTCAATCTTTCAATAATCAGGATATTCGAGATAAAAACACCCAGTCCGACAGCAATAATCAAGTCCACGAATACAGTCAACAGCATCACGCCGTACATTACGCCCATGCCGGCATAACTCACCTTGTGTGCTCGCTGGATAAAGCTCCAGTCAAGAATATTGAAACCAACATACATCGCAATGCCAGCCAATACCGCCATAGGGATCGGTTCGGTTAAGCCACCAGCAACCAATACCACCAATGCCAAAACTAAGGCTCGAATAACACCAGAAAGTGGAGAGCGAGCACCCACCTGAATATTGGTTACGGTACCCATGGTTGCGCCCGCACCGGGTAGCGCACCAAACAAACCAGAGATCATATTCGCGATGCCTTGGCCACGAAGTTCTTTATCTGAATCATGTTCTTTACGAGTCAGTGAATCTCCGATAACCGCAGTCAGAAGCGTATCAATGCAACCCAACGTACCCAGCACCAAGGCATCAATAACCATGGTCGTAAATTGTTCAGAACTGATTGTCGGAATAACGAGAGAGGGCAAACCAGCGGGGATCTCACCGATACGACGAATAGAGTCGGTATCGAAAATAATGACGGATAAAAGGGTGACAGCAACCAAAGCAACCAGTTGAGCGGGCACATACTTACGATATTTAGCCGGAAAACCAAACAGAATACCGAGTGTTAATGCCCCTAAAAACAGTTCGCTTATTTTCAGATGGGCTAACGTATCAGGCAATGCGGAAAGCGTGCCCATCACCCCGCCAGATGGAGCCGCATGTCCTAACAATGGTGATAACTGCAAGATAATCAGAATAACGCCGATACCCGACATAAACCCAGAAATCACGCTATATGGCATCAAAGTAACGTATTTTCCGAGCTTTAAGGTACCAAGTAGTATCTGAAAAGCACCCGCCATCATGACCACGGTAAAGGTCATTGCCATTCCGGTTTCAGGATATTTGGCCACCATGCTTGTCATCACTGCTGTCATGATCACCGTCATCGGCCCGGTAGGCTCTGATATCAAACTGCTTGAGCCGCCAAACAGTGCGGCAAATAGGCCAACCATGATGGCGCCCCAAAGGCCAGCTTCCGCGCCCGCACCAGACGCAACACCAAATGCCAACGCTAAAGGCAATGAAATGATGGCTGTGGTGACACCGCCAAACATGTCTCCTTTGAGACTGATATCCGCAAAACGACTTCCAAACAAAACACACCTTCCTGATGATGAAAATGACAAACCTTATCACTTTAACAAATGAGTTAATCAGACAGAAAGTGTTAATTCAATCACATTATTCATGACTTATAACCAGATGGTAGTTTCTGTGCTAAGTTAATGATCTTAACGACTAGAACACGTCAGATGAGTACGTGTTGACGCAGTTTTTACGGGATTGAATTTGTAACATTGTGTATAGTTACAATTCTTAATGAAGGGATGTAAGACGCAAAATGCCAGAGATTAAACAGCTTTTTGAAAACAACTCTAAATGGTCTGAAGAAATTCGATCTCAAAGACCTGAGTATTTTACAACGCTTGAAGAAGGGCAAAGCCCTGGCTTTCTATGGATTGGCTGCTCTGATAGCCGAGTACCGGCCGAGCGTCTCACTGGTTTGTATTCTGGCGAACTGTTTGTTCATCGAAATGTAGCAAACCAAGTGGTTCATACCGATCTCAACTGCTTATCCGTTGTGCAATACGCCGTTGACGTACTCAAAGTTAAACACATCATTGTATGCGGTCACTATGGCTGTGGTGGTGTTAATGCAGCGATTGATAACCCTAAACTTGGCCTTATCAACAACTGGCTACTCCACATTCGCGATAACTACCTTAAGTACCGTAAGCAAATTGAATCTCTACCTCGTGAACAATGGGGTGACAAGTTGTGCGAAATTAACGTTGCAGAGCAAGTCTACAACCTTGGCAACTCAACCATCATGCAAACCGCATGGGAACGTGGACAAGATATTGAAATCCACGGCGTAGTTTATGGTATTGGTAACGGCAAGCTACAAGACCTTGGCGTTCGTTGTTCAAGTAATGACACGTTAGAAAATAGTCACTTAGAAGCGCTTGAAAAAATCCTATCGTCTCCAACTCTTGGTTAACCTTTAACATCTAACCAGTAGATATAAGAAAGGCTCGCATTGTGCGAGCCTTTTTTGTTTTTCTTCACAGAGCAGTGATTACTCTTGAGGTACTACTTTACCGATGTACGGTAGGTGACGATATTTTTGTGCGTAGTCGATACCAACACCAACAACGAACTCGTCAGGAATTTCAAAACCAATCCACTTTGTATCGACAATCACTTCACGGCGAGAAGGCTTGTCTAATAACGTACAGATTTCGATAGATTTAGGGCCACGTAGGCTCAAAATCTCTTTCACTTTAGTCAGTGTGTTACCTGTATCGATAATGTCTTCTACAAGCAGAACATCTTTACCTTGAATATCATCATCAAGGTCTTTCAAAATACGAACGTCACGTGAGCTTTCCATGCCGTTGCCGTAGCTAGACGCGGTCATGAAATCAACTTGGTGAGTTAAATCGATAGCACGAGCAAGATCCGCCATAAAGACAAAAGATCCACGTAATAAGCCAACTAAAACTAGATCTTCACTGCCTTTATAGTGCTCCGTGATCTGCTTGCCTAGTACGTTCACTCGATCCTGAACTTCTTGCTCAGAGATCATGACTTCAACTGTATGCTTCATACTGCTCTCATTTTATTTGGTGATTGCGACGAATGTTGACAGTTTCGTCAGTTGTGTCGCTCAATTTTGTGAGTAAGTCTAGCACTGCTCAAATACCCACACCACCTTATGGTTCTAATTTACTGTGAGATTCTCAATTAAATGTGCGCTGATGCCCTATCCAATACTCGCTTCCTTTCACATCAATCCTGATCACGCTTTATGTATCAAGTTTGATGTAACTGTCTATAAAACAAGCTCAAAGGATTGACCATTCGCATATGCACCATTACACTCATCTTGGCTTAAATAATAATAAAATCATTAATATAAAAATTTCGTTGGCAAGGAAAATAAAATGGACTCAATATCTAAGAGACCTAGAACTAGGCTTTCACCTTTAAAAAGAAAACTTCAATTGATGGAAATCGCTCTTGAGGTATTCTCTCGCCGCGGTATTGGTCGTGGTGGACACGCTGATATTGCAGACATCGCTCAGGTGTCTGTAGCAACGGTATTTAATTACTTCCCTACCCGTGAAGATCTGGTTGATGAAGTGCTTAATCATGTTGTACGACAATTCTCTAACTTCCTTTCAGACAATATCGATCTGGATATTCACGCAAAACAAAACCTACATAATATTGCGACTGAAATGGTGACGTTAGTGGCTCACGATAGCCATTGGTTGAACGTATGGTTTGAATGGAGCGCTTCGACTCGTGATGAAGTATGGCCTCTATTCGTAACCACCAACCGCACTAACCAAATGTTAGTACAAAACATGTTTAGCAAAGCGATTGAACGCGGCGAAGTTTGCGACGATCACGATCCTAAACATCTAGCGAACCTATTCCACGGCATCTGCTACTCACTGTTCATTCAAGCGAAACGTGTAGAAACGCCAGAAGAGCTTTCAAGCTTAACGGATAGTTACTTGAACATGCTGTGCATTTATAAGTAGATTCGAGATAAATAATTTAAGGGTTGGCCTAATCGGTCAACCCTTTTTTTGTAGAATGGAATGGCTCTTCGCATCCCGAAGCGCAGCGTACTCGCATCTCGGAGTGAAACGTTACTGTTCCTTACTTCAGATATAAAAAAACCGCTGACGAATCAGCGGCTTTTAAAAACATTAGCGAGTGGCTAAAGAAGAATTATTTCTTCTTTTTTACTGCTTTTTTGTTTGGAAGGTCAGTGATTGAACCTTCGAATACTTCCGCAGCTAGACCAACAGACTCGTGTAGAGTTGGGTGAGCGTGGATAGTAAGTGCGATATCTTCTGCATCACAACCCATTTCGATTGCTAGGCCGATTTCGCCAAGAAGTTCACCACCGTTAGTACCAACAACAGCACCACCGATTACGCGATGAGTATCTTTATCGAAGATCATCTTAGTCATACCGTCAGCACAGTCTGAAGCGATTGCACGACCAGAAGCAGCCCAAGGGAAAGTAGCAACTTCATAGTTCAGGCCTTCCGCTTTCGCTTCTTTCTCAGTCTTACCTACCCAAGCAACTTCTGGCTCAGTGTACGCAATTGATGGAATTACTTTAGGATCGAAGTAGTGCTTCTTACCAGAGATAACTTCAGCAGCTACGTGACCTTCATGCACACCTTTGTGAGCAAGCATTGGTTGACCAACAACGTCACCGATCGCGTGGATGTGAGGAACGTTAGTACGCATTTGCTTATCAACATTGATGAAGCCACGCTCATCAACTTCGATACCCGCTTTTTCAGCGTCGATAAGTGCACCGTTTGGAACACGACCGATAGCAACAAGAACAGCATCGTAGCGCTCAGCTTCAGCTGGTGCTTTTTTGCCTTCCATTGAAACGTAGATACCGTCTTCTTTCGCTTCAACAGCAGTCACTTTAGTTTCAAGCATTAGCTTGAACTTGTTCTTGATGCGTTTAGTGAAGACTTTAACGATGTCTTTATCCGCAGCAGGGATAACTTGATCGAACATCTCAACAACTTCAACTTTAGAACCTAGAGAGTGGTAAACCGTACCCATCTCAAGACCGATGATACCGCCGCCCATGATAAGCAATTTTTCTGGTACTTCGTTTAGTTCTAGTGCATCCGTAGAATCCCAAATACGTGGGTCTTCATGTGGGATGAAAGGAAGTTTGATTGGGCGAGAACCCGCTGCAATGATTGCATTATCAAAGTTAATTGTTGTCGTTTCTTCGCCAACAACTTCGATGCTGTTAGGACCAGTAAACTTACCGAAACCGTTAACAACAGTAACATTACGCATCTTAGCCATACCGCCAAGACCGCCAGTCAGTTGATCAACTACTTTGTCTTTCCAGATACGAACTTTGTTGATGTCCGTTTGTGGCTCGCCGAATACAACGCCGTGCTCTGCCATCGCTTTTGCTTCTTCAATTACTTTAGATACGTGAAGAAGTGCTTTTGATGGAATACAACCAACGTTTAGACATACACCACCAAGAGTGCTGTAACGTTCAACTAGTACTGTTTCTAGACCTAAATCCGCACAACGGAATGCCGCTGAGTAGCCAGCAGGACCTGAACCAAGTACAACAACTTGGGCTTTAATTTCTTTGCTCATTGTGACCTCTTGTAGTCATTATCCCTAACAGGCTGAGTAGATGTTCTTAAAATTATTGGGCTTTCAAACAGGAAACATTTTACAGAGATGTTAACAGTGTGAAAGTAGCTTTAAGTTAGCCTGTGAGCTAGACAACAATTCCCCCGCAGTTTATGAGAAATGCCGGAAACTGTTCTCTAAAAATAGTCTTTATATAAAGAATTAAGGTGACCCGAAAGTCACCTTAATAATTACTTTCTCAATTACAGTACTAGACGACGAATGTCAGATAGTGCGCTGTTTAGGAAAGTAATGAAGCGTGCACCTTCAGCACCATCGATCACGCGGTGATCGTATGATAGAGACAGTGGAAGCTGTAGACGTGGTTGGAACTCTTTACCATTCCAAACTGGCTTAATCTCAGACTTAGATACACCTAGGATACCTACTTCTGGAGCATTTACGATTGGAGTAAATGCAGTACCGCCAATACCACCAAGGCTAGAGATTGTGAAACAACCGCCTTGCATGTCTGCTGCTGTTAGCTTACCAGAGCGTGCTTTCTTAGAAACAACCATTAGTTCTTCAGATAGCTCGTAAATACCTTTCTTGTTCACGTCTTTGAAAACAGGAACAACTAGGCCGTTTGGTGTATCAACTGCGATACCCACGTTTACGTACTTCTTAAGAATGATGCTTTCGCCATCGTCAGAAAGAGACGAGTTGAATGCAGGGAATGCTTCTAGCGCTTTAGCAACAGCTTTCATGATGAACACAAGTGGAGTGATCTTCATGCCAGTGTCTTTCTTCGCTTCGATTGCATTCTGTTCTTTACGGAATGCTTCTAGCTCAGTGATGTCTGCATTGTCCCACTGTGTAACGTGCGGGATCATTACCCAGTTACGGTGCAGGTTAGCGCCAGAGATCTTCTTAATCTTAGAAAGCTTCTGAACTTCTGTTTCGCCGAACTTGCTGAAGTCAACTTTTGGCCACGGTAGTAGACCAAGAGCAGAACCGTCGCCGCCTTTGCCAGATGCTGCAGCACCAGACTCTAGACGCTTAAGTGCATCTTTAACGTAAGACTGAACGTCTTCTTTAAGGATACGGCTCTTACGACCAGTACCTTTAACCTTAGAAAGGTTAACGCCAAATTCGCGAGCAAGACGACGAACAACTGGAGAAGCGTGCGCGTAGTCACCGTTCTCTTGGAAGTCGCCAGCTGCTGGAGCTACTGCTTCTGCCTTAGGAGCCGATGCCGCCGCTGGAGCTGCTGCTTGTGCTGGAGCTGAAGCTGCTACTGGAGCTGCGCCTTCAACAACGAAAGTCATGATTAGAGAGCCAGTTGACACTGTATCACCAGCTGCAATCTTGATTTCTTTCACTGTACCAGCGAATGGTGCAGGCACTTCCATTGAAGCTTTGTCGCCTTCAACAGTAATTAGAGATTGCTCTTCTTCTACTGTATCGCCAACCGCTACCATGATTTCAGTAACTTCTACTTCGTCGCCACCGATATCAGGAACGTTCACTTCTTTCTCAGCAGATGCTGCTGGAGCCGCTGCAACTGGTGCCGCCGCTGGAGCAGGAGCTGCTGCAACTGGAGCGCCAGAACCTGCCACTTCAAATACCATCACTAGAGAACCAGTAGATACTGAATCACCAGAAGCGATCTTGATTTCTTTAACGATACCAGCGAATGGTGCAGGTACTTCCATTGAAGCCTTGTCACCTTCAACAGTAAGAAGAGATTGCTCTTCTTCTACTGCGTCGCCGATAGCTACCATGATTTCAGTTACTTCAACTTCATCACCGCCGATATCAGGAACGTGAACTTCTTTAAGCTCAGCTGCCGCTACAGGAGCAGCTGCAACTGGTGCCGCCGCTTCAACTGCTGGCGCAGCCGGTGCTGCTGCAGCACCTTCCGCTTCGAAGATCATGATAAGAGAACCAGTAGAAACAGAATCACCTTCTGAAATCTTGATTTCTTTAACGATACCCGCTTGAGACGCAGGAACTTCCATTGAAGCTTTGTCGCCTTCAACAGTGATCAGTGACTGCTCTTCTTCAACCTTGTCGCCAACGTTTACAAGAATCTCAGTTACTTCAACCTCGTCAGCACCGATGTCTGGTACATTAATTTCGATTGTCATTGTATTTACCTACCTTAATGCCAGTCTTATGCGTATTGCGGGTTAGTTTTTTCAGTGTCGATATCGAACTTAGCAATTGCTTCAGCAACAACAGACTTCTCGATATCACCACGTTTAGCCAGTTCAGTTAGAGCTGCAACTACGATGTAGCCAGCGTTAACTTCGAAGTGACGACGTAGGTTTGCACGGCTGTCAGAACGGCCGAAACCATCTGTACCAAGTACTTTGTAAGACTCAGTTGGCATGTACGCACGTACTTGCTCAGCGTAGTTCTTCATGTAGTCAGTCACTGCGATTGCAGGTTCTTTACCAAGAACAGTCGTGATGTACGGTACTTTCTCTTCAGCTTCAGGGTGAAGCATGTTGTCACGCTCTACCGCTTGGCCGTCACGAGTTAGCTCGTTGAACGACGTTACAGAGAATACGTCAGATGCTACGCCGTACTCTTCGCTTAGAATTTCAGCGGCTTTACGCGCTTCGTTCATGATAGTACCAGAGCTCATTAGTTGAACTTTGCCCTTAGCACCAGCGTGAGATTCAAGCTTGTAGATACCCTTACGAATGCCTTCTTCAGCGCCTTCTGGCATTGCTGGCATTGCGTAGTTCTCGTTCATTACTGTTAGGTAGTAGTAAACGTTCTCTTGGTTCTCACCGTACATGCGACGGATACCGTCTTGCATGATAACCGCTAGCTCGTAAGCAAACGTTGGGTCGTAAGAGATACAGTTAGGGATCGTGTTCGCTTGAATGTGCGAGTGACCATCTTCGTGCTGTAGACCTTCACCATTCAGTGTTGTACGACCTGCAGTAGCACCTAGTAGGAAGCCACGAGCTTGTTGGTCGCCTGCTAACCAAGCCATGTCGCCAATACGTTGGAAACCGAACATTGAGTAGTAGATGTAGAACGGGATCATCGGTAGATCGTTTGTGCTGTATGAAGTTGCAGCAGCAACCCATGAAGCCATAGAACCTAGTTCGTTGATACCTTCTTGAAGAACTTGACCAGACGTTGCTTCTTTGTAGTAAGAAACGATGCCTTTATCTTCAGGTGTGTATTCTTGACCGTGTGGGTTGTAGATACCAACCTGACGGAATAGACCTTCCATACCGAATGTACGAGCTTCATCACAGATGATAGGAACAATGTTCTTACCAATGTTCTTATCTTTAAGAAGGATGTTTAGCGTACGTACATAAGCCATAGTTGTAGAGATATCACGCTTCTGTTCACCTAGTAGAGGTGCGAATGCGTCTAGCTCAGGAACCTTGAACTCTTGAGTAAACTTAGGAAGACGAGCAGGCGTGTAACCGTGAAGAGCGTTACGACGAGCGTGCATGTATTCGTACTCAGGCGTGCCTTCTTCTAACTTCAGGTAAGGAAGCTCTGTGATTTTCTCATCAGAAAGAAGGTCTTCTAGGCCTAGGCGATCACGTAGGTGTTGAACATGAGTCATGTCCATTTTCTTAACACCGTGTGCAATGTTCTTACCTTCAGCCGCATCACCCATGCCGTAACCTTTAACAGTCTTAGCTAGGATTACAGTTGGCTTACCGTTTGTCTCTTGTGCATTGTTAAATGCAGCAAACAGTTTAGAAGAATCATGACCGCCACGCTTAAGAGCGAAGATTTCGTCATCAGTCATGTCTGCAACTAGTGCAGCTGTTTCTGGGTACTTACCAAAGAAGTGCTCACGTACGTATGCGCCATCTTTAGATTTGAATGTCTGGTAGTCACCATCGATAGTTTCGTTCATTAGTTGAAGAAGCTTACCAGTCGTGTCTTTAGCCAGTAGTGAATCCCAGTTGCTACCCCAGATAACTTTAACAACGTTCCAACCTGCGCCTTTAAATAGGCCTTCAAGTTCTTGGATGATGCTACCGTTACCCATTACAGGGCCGTCTAGACGCTGTAGGTTACAGTTGATTAGGAAACATAGGTTGTCTAGCTTCTCACGCGCAGCGAAAGAGATAGCACCACGTGATTCTGGCTCATCCATCTCACCGTCACCTAGGAACGCGTATACGCGTTGCGCTGAAGTTTCTTTCAGGCCACGGCCATCAAGGTACTTAAGGAAGCGCGCTTGGTAGATCGCAGAGATCGGACCAAGACCCATAGATACAGTAGGGAACTGCCAGAACTCAGGCATCAGTTTCGGGTGCGGGTAAGAAGGGATACCTTTACCATCAACTTCTTGACGGAAGTTATCTAGCTGTTCTTCAGTTAGACGACCTTCAACGAATGCACGAGAGTAGATACCTGGAGAGATGTGACCTTGGTAATAAACTAGATCGCCACCGTCTGTCTCGTTTGGAGCACGGAAGAAGTGGTTGAAACATACTTCGTAGAACGCTGCAGCTGACTGGTAAGAAGCCATGTGACCACCAAGGTCTAGGTCTTTCTTAGAAGCACGCAATACAATCATGATTGCGTTCCAGCGAATAATCGAACGAATACGACGCTCAAGAGTTACGTCACCAGGGTAAGCTGGCTCTTGTGCTGCTGGAATTGTGTTGATGTAGTTTGTGTTGATGCCTGTAGCCATATCAACACCATCTAAACGCGCTTTATCTAGAACTTGTTCTAGTAAAAACTGTGCACGTTCTACACCTTCTTCACGTACTACTGACTCAAGAGCTTCTAACCAATCTTGAGTTTCCAGAGCATCAACGTCATGCTTCATGTCAGACATGGCGATCTATCCTTTTTGTTAGTTGGATTCTACTAAACACGTAAATAGCCGAAGTATTACGGCTATTTACCCTGTTGAATTCGACGTAAAGAACGTTCGCGGCGCGATTCTTCTTTGGTCAAATCCATCAATGTTTCTTCGATGTAAGCTAAATGAGAATGTGACATTTCACGCGCCTGTTCTGGCTGCCCTGAAACGATCGCATCTACAATGTTAGCTCGATGTATACTCACTTTCTCCACAACGTCTTTACGACGATGCAACAGCTTTAAATTTTCTAAGACATTTTGTTCGAGTAACGGAGCCAAACTACGAACAATGTGTAATAACACCACATTGTGCGCTGCCTCTGTTAAAGCAATAAGAAAAGCCATCACTGCTGCAGATTCGGCTTCAATATCACCCTTATCTTGCGCGCCGTGAATTTTTTCTTGGCATGCTTGAATTCGAGCAAAGTCTTCATCAGTGCCACGCAATGCCGCAAAGTAAGCCGAAATCCCTTCCATCGCATGACGCGATTCCAACAAGTCTAGTTGGGTTTCAGAATGGGACGACAACAAATTAAGCAAAGGATCTGAAAAGCTTTTCCAGATATTTTCGCTAACAAACGTACCTCCACCTTGACGGCGAGTAAGCAAGCGTTTTGCTTCTAAACGTTGTATCGCTTCTCGGATTGAAGGACGAGACACATCGAACTGTTTCGCTAGTTCGCGCTCAGGCGGCAACTGCTGCCCTGGAGCCAGTGTTCCTTCCACTATCAACCTTTCTAACTCTTGTTCGATAACGTCCGAGAGTTTTGGCTGACGAATCCTTTGATAAGCCATAGTTTGTTGTTCTTCTTTTTTTTCGCTGACAATTGGTAATACCAATTTTAAGTTGGGCAGAAATTAACATAATTAAAACGCCACTGTCCAGTGCAAAATTGACCTGCATCATAGAACACAGCATGAATTAACCATGATTTAACAAATGAAATTTAAAACAGCAACCAAATTGGTCTTACCATTTACAGGGGTAATACTTTTGGGGAGGTTTCGTGCTAGAAAGTTTCAGGATAAAAATGAATTGTTTCAGAAAGATTAGTGCCACTTGTTTAAAAATCAAACCAAGCGCACATTTAGGATGGAAATTCTGTTCATAAGTTTTAATAAATTAGCGTTTGATAAGCTCGTCACACTCTCGATTTATTGATGCTCTCCTCTCCACCACTTTCTTTACATAGCAACAACAAAAATTCACAAGTCATTATGCTAGGCGTTGACTATTCAACGCCTAACAGCAGTAAGGCTATCTAAAGTTGAGGCTTAGCCCTTGAGCTTTTCTTTAAATTTCTGCCAGTCGAAAGCCAAGCCAGGATCGGTTTTGCGCAAAGGCGCAATATATTGGTGGCCTGTGATTCGTTCAGTGGTAATTTGAGGGAAGCTCGATACCAGTGTTTCCGTTAATTGGGTAAGCGCTTGATACTGCTGCTCGGTGTAAGCCAAAAAGTCACTGCCTTCCAGTTCAATACCAATCGAATAGTCATTACACCTTTCACGGCCGGCAAAGCTGGACTGGCCAGCGTGCCAAGCTCTATCAAGGAACGAAACAAACTGCACAACCTCACCATCACGACGAATCAAGCAGTGTGCAGAAACACCCATTTGGTGAATCATCTGAAAAAATGGATGCTCTTCTGGGTCAAGTTTGCCCGTAAAAAACTGTTCGATGTAAGGCCCACCAAATTGCCCCGGAGGTAAACTAATGTTGTGAACCACCAGCAGAGAGATATCGTCGACGCTAGGTCTAACATCAAAATACGGTGAAGGAACATGCCGAGCGTTGTCATACCATCCGTTGAAGCTGATCGTCATCTTGGTCTCACTTTCTTTTCTGCTAGCACAATAAGATGTGACTTTACCCATAGAGCAGTCACGCTAGCCTCTTTAATTTGAAGTTAAGCAAGAGTATCATTCCATTCCCACTCCCTTTCAAGATTAGATTTGCGATGAAAAACACACATAACAGCCACCAACGCCTTGACTACTTAAAAGAGCAACTGCCTCTAGAGATCGCTCGCTCAGTGGCTGAGACCATTAAAGAAGATCTAGGCGGGACGTTAGATCCAGCGGCTGATATTACGGCAAGTCTAATCCCAGCAGACGCAATCAACAGCGCTACCATCATTACCCGTGAGCACGGTGTGTTCTGTGGTAAAGCTTGGGCTGATGAAGTGTTCAACCAATTGGGCGGTGAGGTGACTATCGAGTGGAACGTAGAAGATGGCGACAAGGTTGAACCAAACCAAACGCTTTGTAGCTTAACTGGCCCAGCACGTGCGCTATTAACCGGTGAGCGTAATGCAATGAACTTCATTCAAACGCTATCTGGCTGTGCGACAACAACAGCGATCTACGCAGACAAAGTTAAGCACACCGAATGCCGCCTGTTAGACACTCGTAAAACAATTCCAGGCCTTCGCAGCGCATTAAAATACGCTGTCGCTTGTGGTGGCGGTTTCAACCACCGTATCGGTGTTTTCGATGCTTACCTAATCAAAGAAAACCACATCATCGCCTGTGGTGGTATTGAAAAAGCTATCTCGACAGCAAAAGAACTTAACCCGGGTAAACCTGTGGAAGTTGAAACGGAAAGCCTAGCAGAGCTAGAGCAAGCGATCAGCGCTGGCGCAGACATCATCATGCTAGACAACTTCACCACTGACATGATGCGTGAAGCCGTGAAAATCAACGCTGGCCGCGCAGCATTAGAGAACTCAGGTAATGTCACTTTAGACACTATTGCAGAGTTCGCAGAAACAGGTGTTGATTACATCTCGGTAGGTGCCCTGACTAAGCATCTAAAAGCGATGGATCTATCCATGAGATTTAAAGCGTAATTAACTGAATAGTAAATATATTTTCGTCAAAGGCATTGTTGATAACAGTGCCTTTTTTATTGCCTAAACTGTCCCGTCCTGAAATGTGTTTACACATTGAGGACTAATGATGACCATTCCAAATAAACACTACATTAAGCGCACTC
>NZ_JANVFC010000015.1:0-110884 GCF_025195005.1 Vibrio sp. NC2 | reverse complement strand
TCGTTTCCGCTCGACTTGCATGTGTTAGGCCTGCCGCCAGCGTTCAATCTGAGCCATGATCAAACTCTTCAATTTAAGATTTTGTCGGCTCAATGAATACTGACTTCAAAACTAATATTCATGTAAACATGAACATATAATTCTAAAGCTATTACCCCTCTCTTCTTAAATAAATAGGAACAGAATGGTAATGAATTGACTGTGCCGAATAATTTCTTTCTACAAGAGAAAGTAGTTATTCGTATTGGTCACTCAGTTCATTGAAACCAAAGTTGATTCCGAGGAATCTGTTTTACTTCTCTTTATAAAAAGGGAAAATAAAACGTTTTGATATTCATCAACGAGTGCCCACACAGATTGATAGGTTTAAATTGTTAAAGAGCTTTGCTTATCGAAACTTTCTTTTTACAAAGAAACCTTTGACAGCGGACGTGAATTCTAGCGATTTAATCTTAAGTGTCAAACACTTTTTAAAATTAATTTCTTTCGAACTTTCCGTCTTACTGATTACCGCTGAAGCCTTGTAGCGTCTGCCGTGTCAGTGAGGCGGCATTATAGAGATCATCGAAAACATGGCAACCCCTATTTTAATAAAAATTCAAAAAAGTTGCTTAAGCGGCTACTTTTACGTCAAAACCCTCTTTCACAGGTTAAAGCTCATACAATCAAGAGCATATAACTTAGAATTTTGCGACTAGATCTTTCGAAAATGCCTCTATATCCAGTTCGATACTCCACTTTTCACTTAGCTCCACTATGTTATCTAGCGATTGCTGAACCGTTTTTATCGTCAATGTATTGTTATCTAGGTCGTATACCTGTTTTTGCGTAGTGTAATAGAAGTAAAGGATCGTTAATGCTTCTCGATCACCCTGCTCAGCTTTTGGTTGAATACGCTTAAGCTTACGATAGATTTGATTGTGAACTTGTTTAAGGTTCCACACATAAAGTGCTTCTTTAAAGTAATCATGCCCTTTCACACGGCTCGCGATAAAGGCATTCAGTGCGACTGATAAAATCACGCCAAGTACATTCAAATGGAAATTACCTGTCGCTTCCCCAGTAACGGATCCAACTGAACCAAAAAGTTCAATCAGAATGCTACCGAATACGATGGCAAACAAGGCGAGCGACCCAACCAATGAAACCAACAGTAGGTTCATCTTCTTTCTATATTCTTCTTTATTAATCTTCTGTAACTTCATCACCTACTTCCTTATGTAAGTCACCTAATAATTTGCGCATACTATCTATGTAAACCTTGGTTCGCTTCAACCTTTACCATCTTGTAATGTGGTCACTCTCTATTTAATACGTAGAGTTATTCCGATCAGTACTATACATAACTCCATTTGACTTCATTAATAGAAAAGAGTTACATACCGCCATAATTTTGGTTATTCATCAATTCATGTTGATAAAGTCTGTTTCGTTTTATCACATACTGACAAGGTACATTCCATGCGTTCATTTGTATTACGCGCTCGCGCAGCCCCTACAGAGAGTAAACTTATCTTAGAAGGTGTTGGGCAAGACGCTCATACTGAGATTCTGGCTCATACTCTGATGAACACGATCTTCGTTGCTCAATCTCACCGTGAGAATGTCACCGTGCACCTTGTGCTAGAAAGTACTAAAGACTTTTCACGTACCATTACATTCGATTCAAATGAAATCACCAACATTGGCGGCTTTCATGAATCTGCACTGTTATCTGCGGTAGTAAGAGCGGTTGACGCTTCTCAAGGCATGACAAAAGAGCAAACACGTCAGGTAGAACCGGGCATCACTGTTCGTACCATGAGCTTTGAAAAATTGGTCAAAGAACTGGCCGAAGACCACCAGCTGTATATGATGGATAAAAAAGGCGACTTTATCCGTGATGCAGAGATTGCGGAAAACCCATGTTTCCTTCTCACTGACCATATCCCTATGCCGAAGAAAAGCTACAACAGCTTGAAACGTTTAGGGACAGAGAAAATCAGCTTAGGTCCAAACATGTTGTTTGCTTCTCAGTGTGTTGTGTTGATCAACAATGAGCTTGATATAAGGGGGTTCTAACCTCCGAACTAATAGTCTAGACAAAAAAAGAGCTCAACTATGTGAGCTCTTTTAATTGTCTATCTCTTGGTATCGATGGTGTTATCACACAATCAGGCCTGATTAACCAAAGATGAAGCTGTATAGGAAGCCTGCACCCATCGCCATGCTTAGGATAACGAATAGGAATGCTGCAATCATTTGGTTCTTGAAGATTGATTTAAGTAGGATAACTTCTGTCAAACTTGCACCTGCACTACCGATAATCAATGCCATTACTGAACCCAACGCCATACCTTTCTGAACTAGAGCAGCACTTAATGGGATTACCGCTTCAGCACGAATGTACAGTGGGATACCAATTACAGCGGCTACAGGAATCGCATACCACATACCTTCACCAGCGTACTGTGCAATTAAGTCTGTAGGAATGAAGCCGTAGATGAATGAACCAATCGCGATACCCATCATCAGGTAAGGGAAAACTTGTTTGAAGTCTTTCCAAGTTGAGAACCAAATTCTCATCCAACGGCTAGGTTCTTTCTTCTCTACGATTTCAGCTGTTACGCTTCCATCCGCTGAACAGCATGAAACAGTGACTTGTGGCTCTTCTTTTTTCGAATCGCAGCAAGATGTCTCCTTAGTCATTACTGGTGCAGGTTCGCCACATACACTTGTACCACATGAAGATTCCGCTTTAGCTGGCGCTGCTTTTCGAGGAGCAGAGTCACCACAGCTAGTACCACAGCTTGAAGCTGAACCTGTTGATTCATACGCTTCAGGTTTTACGTAACGCTCAAAGCCAAGCTTCTCAAGTGCGTAACCAGCCACTACAGACACCGTCATTGCTACAAGGAAGTAGAACACAGCAACTTGCCAGCCGAAGGTAATCACAAACAAACCAATGATCACTGGGTTCAATAGCGGGCTACCGAATAGGAACACCATCATTGGACCGAAACCCGCTCTTGCACGCAGCAATCCTTTTAAGAAAGGAATGGTCGAACATGAACAGAAAGGTGTAATTGCCCCCAGTAGTGCTGCTACTACATAACCCTTACCATTACGTGAGCTCAGGATAGATTGAATCTTTTCTGGTGTAAGGAACTCTTGAAGAATCCCAACAATGTAGCTGATCGCTAAGAAAAGGATAATTAGCTCTACTGCTAAGAAAGCGAACATATCAAGTGCGTCTTTTAGCATTGTTAACATTTCATTGCTCATAATTAACTCCAAACTGGATTGAAGGTCGGGCTCTATGAGAAAAGTAACCAACCCTTAATTTCGAATATTCTCGAATTATAGAAATAAACAGCTCCAGATCAAGCTTTATTTCGATAAAAATCGAAATGATTTTCTAAAACACATTTTTTCAATGACTTACACAGCCACCGTTTTTAAATTTGAATTCGACATACATTTCGACTAATATCGAAATTAAATCTTGAGGAGTTAATATGAACTTAGAAGTCGTTGCGAAAGCACTTAAAGAGTTGGGGCACCCTATTCGCCTAACCATTTATAAGAGTGTCGTTAAAGCTGGCTATCAAGGCATTGCAGTTGGCGGCCTACAAGAAGAACTAGGCATTCCCGGTTCTACCTTGTCTCACCACATATCAAGCTTGGCGTCTGCGGGCCTAATCAGCCAAAGACGAGAAGGAAGAACTCTATTCTGCGTGGCGGAGTATGAGTGTCTAGAAGGCGTGATTGATTTCTTACAAGACGAGTGTTGCGTAAATGAACAGTGCAACTGATGCACCTTTGAACGGGGCACCTTTGAATAAGGCACCTTTAAAGCTCGAACAAGTCTGGGCCGAATATCAGCAAGCATTAAAGTCATTCCTGCATTCAAAGATCAACAATTCAGCGGATGTAGACGACTTGCTCCAAGATATCTTGATTAAGACCTATCAGAACTTAGACAAGGTACAAGATGCGAGCAGTGTTAAGGCTTGGCTGTTCCAGTTAGCCAACAACACCATTATCGACTTCTACCGTAAGCATGCACGCCAACAACGCGATAGCCAAATTGATGCTGAAGATCTGTGGTTTACCGATTTAGACCACGACTCTGAATTTAAGCAGAAGCTCTCATTGTGTATTGAACCTTTTATTCAGGCACTGCCAGAACAAAGTTCATCGCTACTGCTTGCTGTCGATATCAAAGGCCAAAGCCAAAAAGAGATCGCAGAGGCTCAAAACATCAGCTACTCAACCGTTAAGTCTCGTGTTCAGAAAAGCCGCGGGGATCTTAAGAACTTGTTTGAAGAGTGCTGTAACTTGTCCCTTGATCAACAAGGCAATGTGATTGATTGCGAGCTTAAGCGGGACGCTAGCTGCGGCAAGTGTTAATCGCTACATCGAACCCGTTATTTCAATAGAACAAAGCCAGCAATTGATGCTGGCTTTGTTGTTTCATAATCTGCAAATCACGCTTTGTTTATGCGAATCGAGTGCTTAAGCGAACCTAGTGCTTGATCGAACCGAACTATGCTGCTTCCGCTTTTACCACAGGTTGATAGCGCCCCGGTTTATGATTCATTGCTAGAATCAAGTTGGTGACTATCGCACCAAGCACAGACAGGAGAACCAATGACACATCAACAATGAACAGAGAAAGCACAACAATCGTGCAGTCTAGTGCCATCTGAACCTTACCTGCTCGAATCCCAAAACGTTCTTGTAAGAACAACGCCAGAATGTTGAAGCCACCTAAGCTCATCTTATGACGGAAAATCACCAACATGCCGGTACCAATCAAGCCACCACCAATTAACGCTGCATACAATGCATGTATTTCGGCAATCTGAATCACGTGATACAAGTGATCCACAGCGAACGAAACAATCGAAACCGCGATAAAGGTATTGATGGTGAAGCGCCAGCCCATACGAGCAACCGACAAAATATAGAAAGGTAAGTTAAGTGCGAAGAACACTTGGCCAAAGCTTAGGTCTGTTACTTTGGTAATGAAGATCGCTAGACCAGCCGTGCCTCCGGTGAGCAAACCGACTTGGTTGAAAAAGATAACGCCGAGTGAAACCAGTGCGCTACCTAAGAGCAGTGCCAGTAAATTTTCGCGAAGGTTATGATCTTTATCCATGTGAATGACTCTCCCTGAATCTTTTAACATCGCGTTTCAGTAATTTTGAAACGATTTATGCCCAAATTTACGATGTTTGACAGATAAGTCGAGTGAATGGCCAATGTTGATTAGTGATTAGTTTGTATATTAGTTTTTACAGTTTTGTGAAATCTTCAATTAAACAGACAGTTACAATCTTGCATTTGAGCTTTCATTCTTAATTACATACTTCTATCTATTAACCAGTAAACTTCGAGTTTTCCTATTTATTGGTCACGTTTCGCCCCAATTCTAACGACGCATAAATCTATGCGTAAAACGCATAGACTAAATCACAAATGGTCATTTGATACATACCCTACTCGTCATTATGATGCGCGACTTCTTACAACATTGAGCGCATGTAAACACCTTATGTTTTCACAATCTCTTTTTGCCCAACTGGCCAGAATGACGCTATTTCTCGTCATTAGTTTGGTTATTGTGCATCACAGTCAGCCATTGATTGATCTCTTGGCTCAGCATGCCGTGAGCAGTGGCTGCCACCAGCAATCAGCGCATGAGCATTCTGGGCACGAACATCACCATGAGATGACTGACCAACATATGTCAGCGCAAGACCACTCACATCACCACCATTAATTTAAGAGTATTAGAATGAGCATTTTCCGTTTTCCTTTACTGGTATGGCTTGGGATAGGCACACTTATTATCAGTCTAGGGATCAGACAATCATTCGGCATTTTCATGATGCCAATTTCAGAACATTTCGGTACAGGTCGCGAGTTTTTCAGCTTCGCGATTGCGCTACAAAACCTATTGTTTGGCGTGTTCCAACCTTTTGTTGGTATGGCTGCTGACAAATGGGGAGCAAGACGCATCATTATTGCTGGCGCATGTGCTTACGGTTTGGGTTTACTTCTTACCTCTATTTCTACCGAATCAAGCATGCTTTACGTTTCACTAGGCGCGCTCGTTGGCCTTGGATTAAGTGCGACGAGCTATGTGATCGTATTAGGTGCCGTAGCAAAAGTAGTACCTGCAGAGCACGCAGCTAAGGCATTTGGTTTAACCACAGCAGCAGGTTCATTTGGTATGTTCGCGGTAATTCCGGGCGCGCAATACATGTTGAACGAATTTGACTGGCAGAGTGCGATGCAAGTCTTTGGCGTACTTTGTTGTTTCATGATCTCTTTTGCGCTGTTTATGCGAGCGCCTAAAGCAGCCTCAAACAAACAAGCGCAAGCTGAAGAGAACCAAACGCTAAAAGAAGCGCTGTCTGAGGCGTTTGCGAGCAAAAGTTACTGGTTAATTCACGCGGGCTTCTTCGTGTGTGGTTTCCACGTAATGTTCATTGCGACGCACCTACCAAGTTACTTAGCAGACAAAAACCTACCCGCGAGCAGCGCAGCAATGGCACTGGCTTACGTTGGCATCTTCAACATCTTCGGGTCTTACTTCTGGGGTGTGATGGGCGACAAGTTCAGCAAACGCCATGTAATGTCGGCACTGTACTTAGTGCGTACTGTGGTTATCGGTGCGTTTGTCACTTTGCCTGTGACTGAGTCAACCGCGGCTATCTTCGGCGCGGCGATTGGTTTTTGTTGGTTGGGTACAGTTCCGCTAACGTCTGGCTTAGTTCGTCAGATCTTCGGTGCCCGTTACCTATCAACGTTGTACGGTTTGGTGTTCTTTACTCACCAAGTGGGTAGCTTCTTAGGCGCTTGGGTTGGCGGTCGTATTTACGATTACTACGGTTCTTACGAGCCAATCTGGTGGTCAACCGTGGTACTTGCATTTGCGGCAGCGCTTATCCATTTACCAATCAATGACAAGCCGATTGAGCGACTGAAATTGGCAATGGCTTAACGTTTAACGCTGACTCCCCCACTAGCGTAAACAACAAGTCGTTCCAATAAAGCGAGTGAGTATTGAAGGAAAACATCCTGATATACTCACTCGCTTTTTTGTTAGTCACTATTTCACCAATTAAAACGGCCGATATTTGCATAAACCTCACTGAATAATAAGACTATCCTTTTCGTTTTAATTTATAGTATCCACTCGCTCCTTTAAAACTAATCCGCAGGCTTATGGAATACATAGATCAGACTGTCCTTATCGCAATGGCACTCATTTTTGCTGGCTCATTTGTGCAAACCGCAATCGGCTTTGGTTTGGCTATTGTTGCAGCCCCACTGCTGTTTTTGGTTTCACCAGACTATGTACCTGCGCCTATCTGCTTGGTTGGCCTGTTTATCTCTTTATTCAACGCCTTTAAACACCGTGCAAACATTTCTATTGGCGGGTTAAAAATCGCATTGCTGGGCCGCATTCCGGGCTCATTGGCAGGCGGAGCATTATTGGTGATGGTTTCAACGAGCGTGTTGTCATTATGGTTAGGCTTATTGGTGGTATTTGCCGTGATTGTTAGCCTACTGCCATTCAGACTCGAACCAACCCCAATCAAGATGGGTATTGCAGGGTTCTTCTCTGGGTTCTTTGGCACCAGTTCTGGTATTGGTGGTCCACCGATGGCACTGCTACTCCAACACCAAGATGCCAATCAGCTTCGTGGTAACCTTTCTGCGTTTTTCGTGTTTAGTTCGATCATTTCATTGGTTGTACAGATCCCAATTGGCTTCTTCACGCTACACCACTTGATCATCACTATACCTTTGCTGCCTGCTGCTTGGTTGGGTTACAAAGTGGCGTTAATGACGACACAAAGCATCCCTAAAGAGAAGATACGCATTGGTTCATTACTGCTATGTTCTCTCAGTGGCTTTACGGCAATCTGGCAGGGTTTAGCTGGCTAGTTATTGACGATAAAGACCGGAAAAGACATCTTAGAAAACCAACACAGATCAAACACCCAATAGATAAAAGGACGCTCTATGACTTACGACGAATTCAATGCATTCTGCAAGTCACTGCCTGCAACCAGTTATGTGATGCAGTGGAATAACTCGCACGTTTGGAAAGTGGGTGGCAAGGTGTTTGCGATTGGTGGTTGGGGACCGAAAGATGAGACTGCGTTTATCTTTAAGGCATCCGATCAGAACTTCGACTTTCTGAAAGAGGAACTTGGCTATAAACCCGCGCCCTACTTTGCTTCGCGCGGAATGAAGTGGATTCAGCTTTTTGAAAGCACATCAGAAAGGGATGAGGAGCTGAGATACTACCTCACTGAATCACACCGAATTGTTTCATTAGGGCTAACCAAAAAGAAACAAGCAGAACTAGGGCTCAATCAATAACGTTTATCACGTATTGCTAATCTGAGCCCTCTTTCGGAGTGAGGAAGGATCCCTAAGAAGTCCGTTTCAAAAATGCAGGTAAATAGCGTTCTATTTTTTGCTCTGAGATAAGCGGCACCAATAGATAGATAAGACCTGCAAAAGCGATAGATCCGGCTAAGTCTTCTGGGCGGTGCATGCCAAGCCAAACTCGGCTGTAAGCGACACCACCAGCCCAAACCAGTAAACCACCTACCAAATAAAAACGCTTCGCTTCTAAAAACAATCCACCGAAGAACGCCAAACACACACCGACGAAAATCATGTGTCCAGATGGGAAAGAATAGTCAGTCTCACCCAACCAGTGGCGCGTTCGCCACTCACTCACCTTATCTTGCACAGATGCAATCGCTGCGTTCTTTTCTACCAGTGGCAGTTCATAAAACACTTCTGGCATTTCGACAACTTCTTGCGTCACCAAATACTCAGAATAAGGTCGAGGGCTTTCTGTTGAATGCTTTAAGAAGGTTTTCGCTGCAAAGCTAAGAACCAACAACAGGCCAAGCTGCAGACACAGGCTGACTCGCTTAGCTTTGGAAAACTTCATCGTGAGCAATGCCAGAGACAAAACAGCTAGCGTTACCAAGAATCCTTGATTGCCTGCTGAGTACGTCACGAACGTCATGAAGGCACCATAGAAAGGCAAAACCGCACTTCCAAGGTCAAAGTTCGATCCAAAGATCAAAAAAGGTACGAGAGAATACAAACTTAGAACGAGAAGTAATAAGCCTTTGGATTTGTTAGAGAACAGAGAAGTCATGGCTAAGATCTTTTAGATAAAGTGTCCGAATGCTATCTCAGCTTAGCAGCGCTAATATCAATTTTATGTCAAAACGGTCAGTAAGACGTCATGGTGTAACAATATTGAATTATTAAGCCACGTTAGCATTCATTTGATAAACATTTGCTTTATCAACGATATGAATTGGACACACACTCATGTTCATAGACACATAAAAATCCTTTCAAACATCAAAAATCTACGCACAACTGTGTATGCAAACCAAGTGATGTCTGTTTCGTTGATAAAATGAGCACTTACCGCATTCAAAGAGCAGAATCTAAAAAACTTTGCTGTCAGTCCTTTAAATCCACTATTGAAAGGATTACCATCTGGTCTGCTTTCAAAGCAAAACAAATTATTAATTTTTATTCTCAGGGCGGGGCGAAATTCCCCACCGGCGGTATGTCCTTAGCAAAATCTAAAGATAAGCCCGCGAGCGCTCGATTCGTCGAGGTCAGCAGATCTGGTGAGATGCCAGAGCCGACGGTCATAGTCCGGATGAGAGAGAATGAAAACACACTCGTTTAAGTTGGAAAGGCATGCCCATTTATTGGGTTCATTCCTCCAACTTAGACGGGTGCATTTCGTTTTGGATAAAACCATAATGAGCTAAAGCCTCTTGTAATGAGTTAGCTTTGTCGTGCTCGGTTGAGATCCCTCATACAGCCCTGATTCTGGTGATATTTTAGGAGTTTAACCATGAATCAGTCTTCATTACTTGCCGAATTTGGCGAACCAATCACTCGCGTTGAAAACGCACTGCAAGCTCTACGCGAAGGTCGTGGCGTACTTTTACTTGACGATGAAGATCGCGAGAACGAAGGCGACATCATCTACTCAGTAGAACACCTAACCAATGCTCAAATGGCACTAATGATCCGTGAATGCAGCGGCATCGTGTGTCTGTGTCTAACCGACGAGCAAGCAAACCAACTTGAACTTCCACCTATGGTTGTAGATAACAACAGCGCAAACCAAACTGCGTTTACGGTGACTATCGAAGCAAAAATTGGCGTAACGACAGGTGTTTCTGCCGCTGATCGTGTAACAACGATCAAGACAGCTGCAAACCCAACAGCTAAGCCTACTGACCTTGCTCGCCCTGGCCACGTATTCCCATTACGCGCTCGTAAAGGTGGCGTACTTGCACGCCGCGGTCACACAGAAGGCACTGTGGATCTTATGCAAATGGCAGGTCTTCAATCAGCCGGTGTACTGTGTGAAGTAACAAACCCAGATGGCACGATGGCAAAAGCGCCAGAGATCGTTGCTTTCGGTAAAATGCACAACATGCCAGTTCTGACCATAGAAGATATGGTTATGTACCGTACTGAGTTCGACCTTAAGCTTGCATAACGCTTAATCGTCAGTGTCCAGCGCTGGCGATAATTGGATCGCTAATAAATATTGAAAGGCCTAATTCTTTAATGCTGTTTCTAGTTAATAGCATTAAAGAATTAGGCCTTTTTAATTTCCGTATTTTGAGACGAGACAGCGGTGGATCGCCGACGTATGTCTAGTTATCGGAACCTACTCAGCCAAATCACTTAGAAAAGCGTAACCTCTCAAAAAATCCTGCAAAATATGAGAAACACTCACCCAAATGGTGAGATCATGCACCAATGTTGACCATTTACAATCATCACAAAAACGTAAGCAATTGAAATATAACAATTATATATTTTGGCACGGTGTCTGCACTACCACTAAGTAGGTATACAGATGTTAGGAGTAGAATATGTTTGTAGTTATTTCAGTGGGTTTATCCCTATTAGTACTTTCCGCCCTGTATCATTTCTCAAGGAAGAGAGAAACAGCGCTATCACACCGGTTCGAAACCTTAGTTTTGCTTAGAGAGCTATTGCTGTTATCACGTAAACATCGCGCTGCAACGCATTACGCTCTGGCGTATAAATTGTCTAGCGACTCGATTCGCAAAGTGAATAAGATTTACGACAACATACTTGAGGTGTCTGAACTGCTTCAATCTCATGTGTCGTTTGATAGTCGCCCTATGTATCGCATCTACCATCTAAAACTCATCGCAATGCACAGCGACTGGCAAAACCGCAGCTTGGTGCGTAACCAATCGATTCATGGCAAAACAATTCGCCACAGCATGTTCTTGATGGATGAAGTGATGATCATCTGGCTGATCCAGTCTGAGCGAGAAGACATGAGCCGTGAGTACCACATGAACTGGCAACAGATCTTAGACTGCATGGAGATCTTGACCAAGCTGAGAATGTGCATACCTGATATGGAGAAGCCTGAGGAGTATGCGAGATTCAAATTCTACGCATCTCAGACACACCGCAAACTCAACCAATTATCGATTATTTGCCCTATCAGCAGTGGGTCACCCATTTGTACACGTGCGATGCATGCACTTACCGAGATCGCATCAAGCACTGAAGCGACCCAACCAGCAGATAGCATGTACGAGTTAACCAGTGATATCTCTACTGTGGTATCGCAAGTCTACGACCAAGTATTATCAGACATTACCAAAAGCTTGTATCAGCCTTTACCTAGCATCAACGATAAGGCGATAAACACCCGATTATCCGTACATCATTACATGTAAAGACTTCGTGAGAGGAGAGCGTGCTGGAACTCTGAATTATTGAGTTCAAATCCGATATCACCTTTGATATCGGATTTTTGTATTTATGGGCTTATATATTTATTTGGTTCTATTTTAGGACGAGACAAGTTATGAGCGATGTAAGCTTAAACGTCTCCAGATTTGATATCGCTAGACCAAGCTTCTGCTGCAAAATCAATGAACTGACGAACAACAGGCAGCTGATAACTACGGGACAAGTACACCGCCCAAAGCACACTACTCGGTGAAACAAAATCATCCAAAATTCGTTTCAGCTTCCCTTCAGCAATCAACGGATTCGCTAAATCACAAGGTAATCGAACAACCCCTTTGCCATGCTGTGCGGCGCGAGCTAACACCCCAACATCATTGGCCTTAATAGTCCCCGACACCTCAACCGAATAATGTTGGTTATCCTTAACAAAATCCCACTTAGAGACACTCAAATGACGAAAACAATTGTGTTGTCTAAGCGCTTCAACCGTTTCAGGTTCACCGTGTTTGTCTAGGTAGTCTTGTGAGGCACACACCACCGAATCAATTTCCATTAGCTTTCGAGCAATCAAACTATCGTCAGGTTGATCGGTATAGCGCAGCGCAATATCGATTCTGTCGTCCACCAGCTGAGCAAAATGGTCAGAAGCAAAAAGCTCTACTGTGATACTGGGATGAAGCTCTGTGAACTGTTCAACCACACTCAACAGCATATGTTGAGTCAAGCCAATGGGTGCAGCTATGCGAATCACACCTGAAAGAGCATCGGTTTGATTAAGTGCAGTGACTTCTAGCTCCGCCGTTTCATGGAGTATTTTTTCGCAACGTTGTAACGCAATCTCCCCCGCTGTCGTCAAACTTACCTTACGAGTCGTTCTGTGCAGAAGCCTTTGTTTTAACCACCCTTCGATCTCTTGAACATGCCGTGAAACCTGTAAACGGCTCATGTCCAAATGCTCTGCTGCTTGAGTAAAACTGGCGCAATTTGCGACTTCAACAAAGCTACGCATCGCCGTCAACCTGTCCATCACACTCTCCCTTACCGACTTAACCAAGCCTATTAGATAACTGTATAGATACAATCTACATCATTTCGCGATATTTATCGCAATCTAGTGAGCTATTAGACTGCAATGGCTGTCGAGAAACAGACTCAATAAATTAGATAATTGGAGAGACATTATGAAAATTGCAGTATTAGGCGCATCAGGTTGGATTGGTAGTCACATCGCTCAAGAAGCTCAATCTCGCGGACACGAAGTTGTTGCTGTTGTAAGAGATGCAAGCCGCGTAGAAATCAGCGATGTTGAAGTTCGTTCATTTGATTTACAAGATGAAGCGGCAAGTCTAGCGACCGCTTTCTCAGGCGTTGATGCGGTAATTGCTTCGATTGGTGGACGCGCTCTAGGCAATCACGACATCGTAAAAAACACAGCAGCTAAGTTGCTTGATACATTGCCAAGCATTGGCATCGAACGTCTACTTTGGGTAGGAGGTGCAGGCTCATTAGAAGTGGCGCCAAACGTACCGTTAGTTACCGTTCCTGACTTCCCTGCGGACTACAAAAACGAAGCGCTAGCACAGGGTGAAGCGCTTGAAGTGTTCAAACAATCTAATGACAAGGTTAACTGGACATTCGTTAGCCCTGCTGCGGAAATCTTCCCGGGCGATAAGCTATCAACCTACCGCACAGGTGGTGATCAACTGCTCACTGACGAAGATGGCAACAGCAAAATATCCGTCAGCGACTACGCTATCGCGATGATTGATGAACTCGAAGCTGGCAAGTTCCCACGCCAACGCATTGGTGTCGCTTACTAGTCAGCTCATATATAAAAACTAAAAAAGCCGCTTGTTCAAAACAATGCGGCTTTCTCATCTTTATATGGAGCATTCCTTTAACCCAATGGCAAGTGACCCGTTTTCACTAGGATAACCGTCTCTTCTTCCACATAAGGGAAATGCTCGCTCATATGAGGGCTACGCATCCATGTGTGTTTTGGATACTCACCATGTTCATCTTTAAAAGTACCTGACAACACAAAAATCTCTTCACCACCAAAGTGACGGTGCGGCTGAAAACGTTCGCCAACAGGCCACTTCACTAAAGCGACATGCTCGTGCTCGAATTCATGCAGTGGCATCACTTGTAAACCACCAATACCCGGAAGCCACTCTGTTTCTAGAGTATTAATGCGAACTTGAGTTAAGTCTCTCGCATCAAACTGGTTGAGCTTCACCAAGATCGTGCAGCCATTTTTGCTTGATGGAGAATGCGCACTGCCCGGGGGATTACGGATATAAGTACCGGCAGGGAAATCTCCAGTTTCATCAGAGAAAACACCGTCTAACACGAAGATTTCTTCGCCTTGCGGATGCGGGTGCTCAGAAAACGAAGATTCCGGTTCGTACTTCACAACACTGGTCGTGTGACCTGATTCTTTCTCTTCTCTTTCAAGCGGCTTACGCCATACCCCTTTGGCAGGGCTCGCGATCCAATCTAATATCTCGGTTTCTATAACCAGCTTTTTTGAAAAGTCCATGTTGAACATAATGGCGACCTTACTCTTGTTATCGTTTTAATTATTATTGTTGTCTTTCTCGTTTCTATTCTACGCGAATACTCATCAAGGAGGCCATCTCGCTGCTATTTGCCTACGCGACAGCCTCCTGAAAAGAAGCCTAATTAATTGCGGCCAGCGATCACACCGCCATCAACATCCCAGATTGCACCCGTGACCCAATCAGCACTGTCTGACAGTAAGAAAGAGATGCTATTGGCGATGTCTTTCGGCAAACCAACTCGACCAATCGGATGGAATGCGTTGAAACCTTCTAACGCTTGATCCACTTCTTCAGGTTTGATGAAAGATTCGTAAATCGGTGTTTTAACCACAGCCGGGGAAACCGCATTCACACGAATGTTATGCTCAGCCAGTTCCATTGCCATGTGTTGTGTTAATGCGTGCAGGCCAGCTTTAGCCATTGAATAGGCAGAAGATGGCGTCGCTTTGATTGCTTGCTTACCCCACATAGAACCAACGTTAACCACACTGCCACCGCCGTTCTTGATCATCAATTTACTTATCGCTTGAGTGATGAAGAAGGTTGCTTTATTAAGCTGCATGTATTGCTCGTAATCAGATTCTTGGTGCTCAATAAACGCTTTAGGGTTGAAGTAACCTGCAGCATTAACAAGGTAACCAATACCTTCTTCGAGCGACTCTAAATGCGCAATAAGGCGAGACACACTCGCATCATCATAAAGGTTAGCTTGCCAACCAGAAGCGTGGCCTAGTGATTGAAGTTCTGACACCGCTTTATCTAACTTAGTTGGGTTATTGCCGACAACCAACACATGGATGTTTTGAGCGACTAACTGCTTCGCTGTTTCAAAGCCCATACCGCTCGTGCCACCGATTACTACTGCAATACCATTTTTAGTGAAGTTCATTTTGTTATCTCCTAAGTCATGTGAACGTGGTAATCTTAGGCCTTGAACTAACACTATGAATAGTAAGTACAAATCGGTTAGGTAGGTACTTATTGGTACATCTTTATGAAAAATCAGGAAAACTTTTTTTCAAGAAAATCAGCACCAGAGCGCTCAGCTCGCATGGTAGAAACCATCTACGGCTGTAAATGGTCGCTAACGGTCTACCAATTGCTGGCAAATGGCATTAATCGCCCTGGTGAAATGGTGCGCTCGGTCGAAGGGTTATCGACCAAGGTATTGAATGAATGTTTGAAGCGAAATGTAGAATTTGGGATTTTAGATAAGCAAATGTTCAACGAACTGCCACCAAGAGTTGAATACCAAGTGACTCCGTTCGGCGAGAAGTTCTTGTTGATTCTAGAGCAGTTGGAAAACCTACAAAACGAAATCGACGAGATGTAAGCCCACGCGAATCTGCTCTATTCCAAATAATGGTCAGCAAGCACTATTTAGCTGACTGGCATTTGCTCAAAACGGCCTTTCACAAAATCAATGAAGGTTCGAATTCGGCTTGGTTGATAGCGGTCTCGATGGTAGATCGCTGAAAAGTCGACCTTAGGCACCACCCATTCTTCAAACACTTGCAGCAATTGCCCGTCGTTGAGTTCTTGTAAGCAATAGATGGTTGGTACACGAATAATTCCGTTGCCCGACTTCGCGCCCTGCACCAACACTCGGCCATTTTTACATTGCAGTCTGCCCGTCACATGCACATCGACCGTTTTCTTGGTGTCATCTAGCGCTTGAAAGCTCCACTTACGCACCGATCCCGTTAAGCAGTCATGGTGGATCAGATCTTTAGGATGACTTGGCTTTCCTTTACGAGCGAAATACTCAGGGCTCGCGAGCGTTCCCATCTCGATGTCTAATAGCTTTCTAGCGATAAAGCCCGCGTCTTCTAAGCTTCCCATGCGAAAAGCAATATCAAACGCGTCTTCAATCAAGTCGACTCGGTTACTACTGAAATCAAGACTGATGCTGATGTCTGGGTAAAGCTGCATAAACTCATTGACTAGATCCGCGATGATCACCTCACCAAGATAACCGCCAACACAGTTTACTTTTATATCGCCGCGCACCTCTTCGACATCGTCCACCGCAGCAATCAAGGCTTGGTCTATATTATCTAAGGCTTGTTCACATCTCGCGTATAGATCTTGCCCTGCGTGCGTCAGCCTTAAAGTTCGAGTGGTGCGGATAAACAGGGTCACTCCCATCTGTTTTTCTAGGCTACTCACTTGGCGTGATACGTGGGAACGAGACACATCCAACTCCTCAGCCGCTTTGGTGAAATTACCTAAACGAGCGATAAGCACGAAAGAGCGAATATCAGACAGGTTAATTTGATTGAGCATAGTCGCCAGCTTACTAATGAAGTTATGAGATAGACGCTTTTATTGTTGCACCACAGCAACAGTGTTTCAAGTAAAGAGCTATATATCAACAATGTTATTTTCCTTAATATACCTCCATCGCAACGAAGCAAGGCAACAAGCACTTGATTCGAATGCACTTAAACAACACGTCGTAGCCAACCGACGCAATAAAAGTACAGAGGAAATAAAATGAAAGAACTAATCGTAATTACAGGTGCAAGCTCTGGTATTGGTGAAGCAATCGCTCGTCGTCTAAGCGATGAAGGTCACCCTCTGCTACTTTTAGCTCGTCGTGTTGACCGCCTTGAAGCGTTGAACCTACCAAACTCACTATCAGTGAAAGTAGACGTAACAGACAAAGCGTCTTTTGATGCAGCAATCGCACAAGGTGAAGAGAAATTTGGTCCTGTAGATGCGCTTATCAACAACGCTGGCGCGATGCTTCTTGGTCAAATCGATACTCAAGACGCACAAGAGTGGAAGACAATGTTCGACGTGAACGTAATTGGTCTTCTAAACGGCATGCAATCTGTACTTGCTCCGATGATGGAACGCAATACAGGCACTATCATCAACATCAGCTCTATCGCGGGTAAGAAAACTTTCCCAAGCCATGCTGCTTACTGTGGTACTAAATTCGCAGTACACGCGATTTCTGAGAACGTTCGTGAAGAAGTTGCTGCTTCAAATGTTCGTGTTACCACTATCGCACCGGGTGCTGTAGAGACTGAGCTTCTGTCTCACACAACATCTCAAGAGATCAAAGACGGTTACGATTCTTGGAAAGAAGACATGGGCGGCGTATTGGCAGCTGACGATATTGCTCGCGCAGTATCATTCGCTTACCAACAACCGCAAAACGTATGTATCCGTGAGATTGCTCTAGCACCAACTAAGCAACAGCCATAGGCTTTACGCAATAACAAACATCACGTCATAATTGACATTAAATAAAGAAGGGACCTGTAACTAGAAATAGATTGCAGGTCCCTTCTTTATTTGCTGCTTGTTCGCTGAAAACACGTTTTTGTATCTCTGTCAGAACTGCTCTCTACCCTGTCTCTACCATTGCGTTTCGCTTGATACAAACAGTCGTCGACTTCAAAAATGACTTTTCAGTTTTTGAGACACTTTTAGCAAGCGCCTTTTTGAAACGGTCGGGTTAATAAACCTTGTAAGTAATCGCCAGTAAAAATTAATGTTGTCCCATTTCCGTCGTGGAATTAAGTGAATATGAGCATGAGGAATATGCTGTCCTGAATATGTTCCATTGTTTACCACCAATGTATAATCATTGACATCATCAAATGCCTCGATAACTCTCAGCCCCAACTTCTTAGCGAACAAGAACAACTCCTTGTATTCATCATCATTTAGCTCTTCAAGATGAGAAACGTGACTTCTACTGAGAATAAGTAAGTGACCTTCCGTTATCGGATGTATGTCAAGTACAGCTCTCAAACTGTTAGACTTCGCAATGAGGAAATGAGCAGATTGATCACGATTAATCTGACAAAAAATACATGATTGAGTAGCGTTAAAAACTTTATTCATTGGCTTTCAACAGCTCCATAATGGCTCTACGATCTAACTTTCCACTACTGTTTGTAGGAATCTTATCTAAAAAAACGATGGTATCGGGCACCATATATGTAGGTAGCGACGAACGACAAAGCTCAACTAGATCCTCTGCACTAAAGCCAAGCTCGTTATGACACAAAGTTAAACCAGTACACACCTTTTCTCCATAAGGGTACGGAACGACTACGATCCTATCTGAAGCAGTAAAACGACGAATCAATGATTCAATTTCTTGTATCTCTATGCGATAGCCTCTGAGCTTGACTTGATGATCGACACGTCCATGGAAGTACATTACGCCACTAGAGTCATAGCTCGCCAGATCTCCGGTCTTATAAAGCCGTTGAACAACGCTATCATTCCATGGTGACCATTCTATAAAAACTTGGTTTGTTTTATCACTATCTGTCCAGTACCCGTCTACAACCTGAGGGCCAGTCAAATAAAGTTGCCCCACTTCACCAAACTCGGCAGGGAGCAGCTCATCATTCAAAATAACGCAGCTGTTTTGGCCAAAAGGCTTTCCAATTGGGACTATTGGATGCGCTGCTTCATCGTCTCTATTAACCCTAAACAAAGTAAACGCAATTGTTGCTTCTGTTGGCCCATACAGATTGTCCAATGTTGAGTTTTCAGCCAAACAACTCCAGTCTTCAACAACACTGTCCGTTAAAGCCTCACCGCAAAAAAGGCTGTGTTTCAATGTTGGCATCTTTTCAAACTGAAAACGTTCTCCCATTGCCTGCTTCGCAAATGTCACCATTGATGGCGTGGAAAACCAGACTGTTAACTTGTGGGTGTTAACAAACTTAGTCGGAAGCAATTTATCAAACTCAGTGGCTGCATATAGGCACCCACCAGTGGTCAAACATACAAAAATGTCATGAACCGATAGATCAAACGTAAAATCGAAAAACTGACTATGTCTATCTAGATGATCGAAGTTGTACAGTGAAGTAATGCCATCTAAATAACTAAGTAAGTTCTGCTCATTAACTGGTACGCCTTTTGGTAATCCTGTACTACCTGAAGTGAACATTAGATAAACATAAGAACTCTGCAAATTATCAAACTTTTGTTCATTGCAACCTGAAGTAAGATCACTACGCCTAGAACCTATTTTGAAAATCTTATCCTCATGGATATCTATCGCTAAATCATATGAACGAATAATTTTCAGCTTCCTATCACACAAAGGTAATAGAGACTCTAGTAAGTCAATGCTTTCTTCATCGACTAATAAAGTACTGCATCCGCTCGTACGAATAATCGAGGCAATTTTTTCAACAGGAAATGTATTGTTGAGAGGAATGTAAGTTATTTTAGATAACGTGCAAGCAAGTATAGAAGCATAACCGTCGAACGATTTTCCAACCAATAGTAGAGCATTGGGTTGCTCTAGCTGGAGTAAAGATCGCGCCAACTGACTGGCGCGATCTTCAAGCTGCTCATAGGTATATGTTACATTTTTTACCCATAATGCAGGTCGTTCTCGGTGTGCTTGAAAAGCTTGCTTAAGTCGAAGACTAAGCTGGAACACCTTCTTGCTCCTTTTTAAATTGCGCGATAAATTGGATGATCGACTCCGCAAGCGAGCTGTCATAGTAATGAGCAAAATGACCACTATCTTCTAACATTAACAATCGACCATTACTCAAAGACCTCGACAGCTCAACAGCAGATTCAGGATGTGTAATTTCATCGTTCTGACAACCAACAACTAACATTGGTTGATGAGCATCACTTGTATATGCATCGTCTCGTTCATTAAATAAGTTGTTCATCATATTGGCATATCGGTACAACGTTTCACTGTTTTGATAAGGTAGGCTTGTCATTGCCATTAATCTCGGGTCAGTGCTACTTATTACCGAATTGATTGCTCTTTTATCGTCAGCATCTCCTTGGATGTTTCCATATATCAACTGACAATATAGTTCTGCATTTCTTCTAGACGAGCTAATTTTGGGGAGAAGACTCTTCAAACTTTGTTCGAATTCACTTACTGGTAACTTCCTTTTCTGCAATGAAATTCCTCCATTTAAGAGTACTGCTGAAGAAAAACGAGAAGGAAATGCACTCAAGGCTCGCAGTGTAACTTGGACACCACTGCTCCAACCTATCATTGAAGCTTGTTTAACGTCGAAGGAATCGAGTAGGCTTATCGCATCCCTTGCATGCGTTAATGAGTGACACTTTTCTAATTCAAAACCTTGAGTAACTCCAGGCACCCAACGGGTATCCCAAGTGATAACGTGATAATCTCGCGACAAGCGAGAGGCGAGAGGTTGCATAAAATCAACTGGCATCCCATATGCGTTAGCAATAATGATCGTCTCTTTTTTAGGTGACCCCATTGTGTATACAGTTAGTAAGTTACCATCCCAAGTCTTTACTTGATGACGTTCAAACGAATCATCGCTACCTTCAAGAACAAGTTCTTCTTGAAACATACGAATATAGTTATCCATAACATTTAGTGACATTGGCTTATGATGAGGCAGTGAACGTTCAAAAGATTTCAACGTGCCATAATACCCTTCATAGAACTCTGTTCTTCCATCAAACATTGATTCAAGTGTTGTCGTTTCACTATCTCTAGAATCAACAATGTTAATACAGTCAGTCCCTATGTGTTGTTCACATTGTTGAATTACGTCAAAGACCCTTAAGTTTGAGGGGTTTACAGAATGATAAATAGGTTGTGAACCAAAGTTAATCGACCGTAGATATAGTAAGTCTGCTACTACCTGATCGACAGGAATAAAATTGCCAACAGCTTCGGGATCGCCTACGAGTCGAATTTTATGGTTTAACTGAGATAACGTTGATTTGATCTGATACATCTCATTAAAAAACCCATACAAACCAAATCGAGTTCCTCCACTGCGCTGAGTCAATACTGGCCCCAAAACAATGGAAGGTCTAACTATCGTGGAAGCAATCCCCATAGATGCAGTATATTGTGAAACTAACTTTTCCGCATAGCACTTACTCTGTTCGTAATAGTTAGTAAATTCTGTATCCTCGCTATGCAGTTGCTCCTTTATTGACCCGCTAGTTTTACCTGCGGTATATGCTGTTGAGATATAAATAAATCGCTTAACTTTCAACTTTTCTGAAACATCCAGTAAGTTTTGAGTACCTATTAAGTTTGTCGCATCAATTTTATTTTGGTCTTCCCAACGATAAGATAAACTTGCTGCAAAATGCCATATTTCGGTTATATTTGCTTGTTGTAACTGTATTATCTGCTTTTGACTGAGTCCTAATCCTTGTGACTTGAGGTCTCCTCGAACACACACGAGCTTCCGCTCTAACTCATCTTCTGGGATATCCGGCAGATCATAACTTTGAGCACAGGATTTCAAGTTATTTTTAATACGCGAAAGTGCCTCTTGCTCAGAATCGCCTCTGGATAGAACAAATATTTTTCCTGGAGTATGTAACTTCCAGTAAAGGTAGTTACCTCCTAGAAAGCCCGTCGCTCCAGTTATAAAAATAGATTCTTGACTATCATAAAGAGGTTGTTTAATAAGTTCGAGCAAATTGATCTGTTGGCTTTTATTAGACATATTGATTTTCATCCTCAAAGAAGTGTTTTTTTACCGAAGCTAGGGTTTTTACTTTATCATGAAGAGTTTCATCGACTTCAATAATCAAGCCTGTTGACTGTTCAAGAACCATTAAGAACTCAACAAAAACAAGAGAATCTACGATCTTGTTTTTAATTAAATCAATATCGTGTTCAATTGGTGAATTTAATTTTGTTCGTTTTTGTAACCATTCACACAACTCCAAGAATCCTTTTTCCATTTTATTACTCATTGATAAGCTTCCTCCAAAGGTATACCGCACCTGATGAGCAATCGAGTGACATGTTTCAATAATTTTTCTCGATGGAATTCGATGCGCATTGGATTATTCATTAGTTCAGTTCTCAGTGCCAGTGGTTCTAATATCCCAGCATCACGATATGCAGATGTGTTATAGAGTGCTCCAATATTAATATCTATCGATGTTTGTAGCTGCTTCGCTAACATTTGAGGGCTTCCCTCACTTTCAAGCGCCGCAGGAGCCAAGTATTCAAGAAGTTGACGACCGTATGCTATATGTCTTGATTCGTCTTTGTAGTGCTCTTCATTTATTTCTCTTACAAAAGGGTGAACACGCTCATCTTTAGCATTAACAACATTATAGTGGTGGCCAATCTCTTCAAAAATCAATATTCTCGCGAATATTAAAAA
This sequence comes from Vibrio sp. NC2, assembly GCF_025195005.1. Taxonomy (NCBI): domain Bacteria; kingdom Pseudomonadati; phylum Pseudomonadota; class Gammaproteobacteria; order Vibrionales; family Vibrionaceae; genus Vibrio; species Vibrio sp. NC2. Next base: position 88,374 of record NZ_JANVFC010000015.1, on the reverse strand, counting down.
CTGCTCTTCAGAAGGAGTTAATACTGGATTTTCCAATTGAAACTTTCTATTAGGATAAACAGTATTGGTATAATCTTTACAAAACTTATGGAAATACCACATATGCTGGTTTTCTTCATCAATCAAATGAAAAAGATATTCTCTAGCATCTTTTAGTGTAACTTTATTCAGTATCCGGCTTACCTCATGTATCAACTCCAACTCTCCGGTATAATTGAGGCTAAAAGTATTAACGCACTCCCATTTAGATAATTTTTTAAGTTGTTCTTCAGAAAAAGTTTCGAATTTTTCAGTAAGGCTAACACTTAAAATATCAGGAGATTGCCACCATGAGTCCTCTTCAATATGTTGGGGCCAATTAAAAAAACTAAATGCATAGTTGTGCTTATTCACAGACAACTTAGATAAGTTGTCTGTCCTTCTTAATAGCTGTGACATTGTTAGTTCCGTCTAATTTAGATTATTTATGCGCTTGCAGACACTCGTTTAGAGTAAGCAGTGTTAGAAGACTTATCTTTCTCTGTTAATTTACTTTCAATGATGACCTCATAAGGTAAATTCAAGTTAAGTAAGTGTTCATAACGCTCTTCAATTTTATCCCTTTTGAGCTTTAATGTAGGCGTTAGCAAGCCATTCTCAATACTCCAGGGCAGCTCAACTAAAATCAGGTGATCTAGCCGCTCATGAGCTTCTAATTCTCTGTTTACTTTCCTTAAAGTAGCTTTAAGTTCTTTTCGTACATGCGCAGCGGTACTAGGTGTGCCTTCGCCTAAAACAATTAATGCAATCGGTTGTTTTCTACCAATTCCCATAACACACACTTGTTCAATATCTGGATTCCTACCTAAGCTGCTTTCAATGGGTACAGGTGAAACGTATTTTCCTTTACTCGTCTTAAACTGTTCTTTTACTCGTCCAATAATTCGCCACGAGCCATTAGCATTAAGCTCGGCTTTATCACCCGTCTTAAACCAACCCTCTTCAAAAGCGGCTTTGGTGGCTTCTTCATTTGCGTAATATCCCGAGAAGACAGCATCCCCTTTGATCAGAACTTCACCTTCTTCAGATAATTTCATTTCGACACACGGTTGAGGCGTTCCAATTGTTCCAAGGTGCTCGAAATCAAAAGGGACATTGCTACACGATAGGCCTGACGTTTCTGTCATCCCCCAACCTTCACCGATACTAATACCGATCTTATGGAACCACAGAAGCACTTCTGGGGAAATAGGTGCACTACCAGACCCAAATAAAACCGTGTCTTGAAGTCCTAGATTTTCACGTATTTTACGCGCAACAATTTGGCCAATAAACGGGATTTTTAGTAGTAGCTGTAAACGATTATTTGGCATCTTCGCCAAGATTTTAGACTGGAACTTAGTCCATAGTCTTGGTACTGAGAGGAAAGCAGTTGGGCGAGCATATTTAACATCTTCAATGAAGGTATCAATTGATTCAGTAAAAAACACTTCAGCTGGATTATAAATCGATGGAAGTTCAACCACACAACGCTCAGTGATATGAGCTAATGGCAGATAAGACATAACGCGAGTTTCCCCCGGTTGAAAAAATATCTCACTGCCAGATGTTGCTGACGACGCAACGTTTAAATAACTAAGTTCAACTCCCTTTGCCAAACCAGTGCTACCAGAGGTGTAGATGATCGAAAACGTATCGTTAAGGCTGGGGATGTTAATATTTTCAAGTGGCGTTAACATCGGCAACCAAGCACGCCAATCAAGCTTGCAATCAACTTTAGCACTAGGCATTGCTATGGTAATTAATGAATCAGGTAAAGCTTTGCTGAGCTCTTTGGAATCATCAAGTTTGCCAATAAACATCGCTTTAGCGCCACTATGTTCCAACACGTACTTTATGTTGTCTGAACTTGCTGTTGGGTAAATCGGGACACTAATCAGACCAGCCATCATTATTGCTAAGTCACATATGTACCACTCTGCCGAATTTTTAGCGATGATGGAGACTTTGTCCCCCTCGACTAGTCCATTGTCAACTAAACCTTTTGCGACTTTCCGTGCCGCGATATCTGCCTCACACCATGTATAAGTATGCCACTTACGATCAACAGGTTGATGAAGCCACACTTTGTCAGGGTGCTTTTTAACATTAGCTTTCAACTGTTCTAACGGCGTACAGTAAGTTGTCATAGTTTAACTTTCCTTAGTTATTAAACGGTTTCAGACCTTAAATTCAACAACGCTACAGCACTTCGATAAATTTAAGCTCCCCAAAAAAGGTGTAAATTTAACCACCACTTGGTCAGACCACATTAATTTTTATTAACATTTGAGCAACAAATACTTATCATCTAGTTATTAAACTGAGATATGAGACAGCAACACTTAGCCCGATAAATGATTATTTTATAAATTAGAAAGGTCATTTACAAAATGGTGAGGTAACTTCGGAGTACATTTGTTGCCCGAATATATTACTGTTAATTCAACAACCGTAAGCGCTAAATCTATAGGGTGCCTATTTTTATCAACACGTCTGTCGTATATCACGGTAGTCTTTGCAATCGTGAACTTACCTATGATGAATTAACTTGATCTCCCCCATTTAACTGATGGGGAAACAGTTGAAATCGACGTTTACCTACTTCTTTAAAAGTGTGTCATTGAATAGATGTCGTTTGACAAACATATTTATTACGCAGCAGAAAAAGCAAGCTTTCTATATAAGCGCTAGAGGAACTTTTGATACCACTAAGCGAGCATGGCTGAAGAGACGTTACTATGTTAAACCTTCCCAAAATGAAGGTATGAAATTTTTTCATCAAAACGTTTGCTCTTCTCTGATTGTTGTTCGGCGACTAAACCCTACAACTTACTATCGTTTATTTTAGTTTCAGCAAGCCATCAATAAACTAAAAAGCGCCACTACTTATTCAGTAGTGGCGCTTTTGTTTTTATTAAGTCTAGCTACAAGCAGTAACCGTGATTAAAACTCAACGCGATAAACTGATGTGCTACCACTTACTTCGTTCCCAACCGCAATAAAGTGGTTGCCAGAACGAGTGAAATACTTGATCGACTCTGGGCCTAGGTCACCGGCTTTCGAGTTGTAAATATCGTTATCGCAATCACCGTCTTCATCAACCTTAGTGCATACAGGCTGAGTAAAATCGCGGTTATTTAGATAGCTGATGAAACTTGCACTCTTAGGCTGCGTTACGTCGTAAACCATGATGCCACCTTGGCGCTCAAGTCCAACAAAGGCATAGTGCTTGCCGTTGATCTCAGCCACTTCGATAGCTTCAGGCTCTACGCCTTTATCATCACTACGATCGTCACCGCTTTGGTTGTTATCATTGGTGCTGTTGAAGTTTGCAGGATCTTGCTCCAGCACAATTCGAGCGAAATCATCGCCACTATCAAACACGAGCTCACCTGACTCATCCCAGATAGAGAAAGAGCGGCTACCGAATGCTTGAACCTTTTGGTCAGCAGCGAGTGTCCCTCGTGGCTTAATCACTTTAAGACGTGCAAGTTGCTTGTTGTCTTTCAATGCACCAGCTAATGGATGGTTAGCATCAACGTCTAACTTCTTGCCACGCACTTCATCGACATAAGCGATACAAAAGTCTTTTTCTGTTGTGTAGTTTTCGGTGCCTTTATAGTCATCACCATCCCACTCAAAACCTTTCTCGTCACACATTTCTTGCGTGGTTTTGATGCCATACTCACGACCATCACCTTCATTCGCAGTCACAATGTAGGTGTTGCCATCAACACTGTAGCTGGTGATGCTGTCTGGCATGTAAAGGCCTTCCAACATTGCGTAGCTTTGTAGGTTACCGATGTTTTTATCTTTATTTGACGCATCTAGCTTAGCGTTATCCCAAGGCTTCCCGCCTAATCCAAGAATCGCATCCACTTGTGCACTCGCCACATCAATCGCTGCCAACGCATTGTTCTCTTGAAGGGCAACGTAGAGTTTTCCGTTATCAGCAAACGTTAGGTATTCCGGTTCAAGGTCTTGAGCGACAGTTGCATTCGGCGCAGAGAGTCGAACCTTGTCGGCCAGCTCTGCATGGCGGGGCTGACCTTGGTTGAATGCCTTGAAATCAATCTGAGTGACTGTCGCTTGCAAAGGACCACTGCTTAAATCCACCAGCGTTACTGAGCCTTCAGGGTCAATGCTGTAATCCGCATTCGGCTCACCTTCATTTGCAGAGGCAATGTAGCGACCATCTTTCGAGAAGCTCACCATGTCCGGTAATGCACCAGCCGTATAAGTAGTGATCAGCTCTAGCGTGTCTGAACGATAAAGTGCAATGATGCCGTTCTGTTGCTTGTCAGCATTTTCAATCGCGACAGCAACTAATCCTTGATGAGTAGACACACTGTTCGCTGCACCAATATCAATACCAGCAGCTGCAGCCGCTGATTGAAGATTAATCGAACCCGAAGATGTTGGTTCGCTAGCCGAGTTCATTGATAACACATCAACCTTCTGAGCTTGAGCGTTCACAACATAAAGCTTGTCGGTACATGAATCGTAGCTGACGATTTCGGCTGCTGAGGTATCAAACGGGGCATCGGCAATAGCACGACCAACCAGACTGATTCCGGTTACCTCAGCATTGGAAGCGCTTGGCTGCTCGATGGATTTACATTGAAGGCTAAAAGCATCAAGTGACGTTTGAGATGGCGTAGCAACCGTTGGTGATGTTGACGTTGATTGAGAACAGCCTACTAGAGCAGAACTTACCGCGATAGGCAGTAATAATGTCAGCTTATTAAATTTACGATTCATATATCCTCCATAATTTGAATCGCGATCATAGAGGGCTGTTATGACAGTTATCTTTCTCTTTTATTAACAATAAATGACGACAATAGGTTTCTTTTACTCATAACAACAGAAGCTAAGGTGAGCACCTTATTAACAAACAAGCAAAAAAAAAGCGCCCAAGCTGGCTGATGCTTGAGCGCCTTTAGTAAACTGAATCGGTGGGTTAGAAGTTGTAACCACCACCGATCATGAATACCCATGGGTCGATATCAACGTCTGTTGAGTAATCAGTGCCGCCCAAATTATATTTAGCCGTCGTATCAATATCTATATACCAAACTGACGCATTCAAGAACCAATCGTCGTTGATCATGTAATCCATACCGATGTTAGCCGCCAAGCCCCAAGAGTCATCAAGTGATACATCGCTCAATCCATCGATCTTCGAACCTTCGTCAAAGAATACAGTGTAGTTTATGCCGCCGCCTACATAAGGACGGAAGTCACTCTCTGCGGTGCCAAAGTAATACTGAACCATAAACGTTGGTGGTAAATGTTTGGTATCAGCTATTTCACCAAGACCAGTCGCAGAAATATTGTGAGAAAATGGGGTTGCAGCTAATACTTCAAAGCTGATGTTATCTGTAAACATATAACCAAATGTTAAGCCAAGCTGTGTATTCGAATCTAAAGAGAACTTAGTGCTTGAACTACCAGCAACAGGGCCACTGCTTTCGTTTGGAGATACTGTTGCTGCACCTGCACGGATGATGAAATCACCTTCTTTATGAGCAAGAACATTGGTCGATATAAGAGCCGCAATAACCGCAATACCACATACTGTTTTTTTCATTATAATTTCCTTTTGAGGGCTTAATTTTTATTGGTGAATGAGTAATCATTTCTTATTTTGCGTGCAAGGTAGCATATAATAACCCTACTTTATTGATGGAAATCAATTTGTGAAAAGTTGTGATTATTTATGTAAATTTATATCGACCCGATCACTTTATTCCTTCATTTTATTGACAGTTTTGTAATGCAACTTTCCCGTGCGTCATCTTGTTAATTCACCACCCTCACTTTGCCCAGGTCTCTTCGGATCAAAATAGAGCAAGCCAACATCTCGTACGCATCAATTTGGTGCAGGTCTACAAGAATCAGCCTCACCTCATTTAATATTCAATGAGTTACATTTGGCTTAGTGCTTGCAAGTCTATGTTCATAATCATAAATACATTGAGGTTCTGACCATGCAAGACACTCTAACAATCGTTCTGGCCGGCGGTGTTGGCTCTCGGCTTTCTCCCCTCACCGATAACCGTGCAAAACCTGCGGTGCCCTTTGGTGGCAAATATCGAATCATCGATTTCACTCTCGCGAACTGCCTGCATTCTGGGCTTCGCCAAATTCTGGTACTGACTCAGTACAAGTCTCACTCTTTGCAAAAACATTTAAGGGATGGTTGGTCGGTACTTAACCCCGAGCTCGGCGAATACATCACCAATGTTCCCCCACAAATGCGAACGGGTGATAGCTGGTACAGCGGTACTGCCGATGCGATTTATCAAAACTTGTATCTACTTTCTCGTAGTGAAGCTAAGCATGTGGTGGTGTTATCAGGCGACCATATCTATCGCATGGATTACGCGCCAATGCTCAAGCAACACAAAACGAACGAGGCCGACTTAACCGTGGCGTGCATGGAAGTTTCAATTGATGAAGCCAAAGAGTTTGGTGTGATGGAGATAGACGAATCTCTCGAGATCAATAACTTTACCGAAAAGCCACGTTACCCAGCATGTGTACCCGGTAGGCCGACTCGAAGCATGGCTTCAATGGGTATTTACGTTTTTGATAAAGAGGTGTTAACACAAGCGCTACTGGCGGATGCCGAAGACCCGAACTCAAGCCACGATTTTGGTAAAGACATCATTCCTAAGTTGGTCGGCAACAACCGTGTTTACGCATATAAATTTGGGGATGAGGAAGGTCGTGTAACCCAAGATGCGTACTGGAGAGATGTGGGTACTATCGATTCTTACTACCAATCCAATATGGATCTGTTGAAACCGGCCTCGCCTATCGATTTATACCAACCGGATTGGGCGATTCGCACCTATGATCCGCAACTTCCACCTGCGCGAACCATTGCTTCTGTAGAAGGAAACCAAGGGATATTCATCAACTCGATGATCGCGAATGGAGTGGTGATTGAAGGGGGTTCGGCGCAAAACTCTATCTTCTTCCCTAAGGTCAAAGTCAGCAATGCCGCGATTGTGATTGATAGTATTCTGTTTGAAGACGTTGAGATTGGGCGAAACTGCCACATTCAGAACTGCATCATCGACAAAAACGTTAAGGTGCCAGATGGAACCCAAATAGGCATTGATAGACTTGCAGACGCTAAACGCTTTCACATATCGAAAAAAGGCGTCATTGTCGTGCCCTCTTCTTACCAATTTGAAGAGTAATCTTGGTCATTGTAATAGCTTTTCTTTAAACGAAAAAAGGCAGCGAATTCGCTGCCTTCTTATTAGTTCACACGGCTTCAGTTAAGCCTTAACTGTCCATGCATTCGATTAAACAGAAACCCTTAGAAAGGCCCTAGCTCGATCATTTGAGCAATCACAACTGAAATCAAAGCGCCCACTGACCAGAACAAGAACAGCGGTAAGAAGAAACGAACCCACTTGGTGTAAGGCACTTTTGCAATAGCCAATACCGCTAACAAGCCACCGTTGGTTGGGTAAATATAATTAGAAATACCATCACCCAATTGAGAAGCAAGTGCTGCTACTTGGCGAGTCACTTGACCAATATCTGCCAATGGAATGATGATTGGCATAGTGATCACCGCTTGGCCACTGCCAGACGGAATAAATAAGTTGATCGCAGCCTGCGAGAAGTAGATTCCTGCTGCTGCCACAAGTTTAGAGCTACCAGAAATGATCTGTGCAAGATAGAAGATAATAGAATCAACAATCTTCGCGTCTTCCATAATGGTCAACACTGAGCGAGCGAAGAAGATGATCAGTACTGCCACCAATACATCGCTAACACCTTTGGTCCAATACTCACAAATCTTGTTCGGAGATAAACCCGCCACCAAACCCGGAATGATCGCCATTGCCACAAATGCACCCGCAATCTCGGTAAAGCCGAACCCCATCGTCAACGTGCCGAAGATCATGTATGCGAATACGCCCAAGAACGCGATGCCCGCAAGCTTTTCACGAGTAGTCAGTGTTTTCGCTTCAACGCTAGATTCGTAGTGGTAACCCGTACCATGCAACAAACCTTTGGTTGGATCTTGCTTAACTTTGCGCGCGTAGTTAAGTACATACCAAGCACCCGTTAGCAACATGAACATGCCAACAATAAAGCGGTACCACATGCCTGAATACATAGGCAGTTCAGCAATAGTGTGTGCGATACCTGTGAAGAATGGGTTAGCTAGCGCAGCTGCAAAACCAGCGCAACTTGCCAGTAAAACAACACCAAGTGCCGTTATCGCGTCATAGCCAAGTTTGATACAGATAGGGATCATCAAAGAGATAAAAATGACATCAAGCTCACGCATACCGGTGAAGGTGACGTTGAAGAAGATCGCAGTCATGATCACAGGTGCAATCACGTACAAGCCTTGCTTCTTTAGCTTAGTCGTTAACGCAACGACGGATGCGTCTAACAAACCCATGTGTTTGATAATGCCGAAAGCACCACCCACAAATACCACAACACCCATCACACCAGAAGCGGATTTGAAGCCTTTAAAAAATGATTCGAAAAAAGAGGCTAATGTTGTTGGGTTACTGGCTAATAGTGTGTAACTGTCTGGGTCGATAACCGTGCGGCCATTCATGACCACTCGTTCAAACTCACCAGCAGGGATGAAGTAAGTTGCGATTGCAGCAACAATCACCATGATAACCAAAGAGAGAAACGGGTGGTTTACTTCTTTCTCTGTCGGAGCTGTGTTACCAGCTTGAGATGTAGGTACGGACGTAGATACCGTAGTCGTCATATAGACTCCTTACTTGTCAGCAACTAAGGAGTACTTAGCTACCGAGAGGGATTTTTGGAAAAACGAAACCCTTCACGCAGAACTAAGCTCGCGCTAATTTAGGCTGTTTCAAAAAGGCCTTTGATAGATGGTGCTCTCAAATGTACATAGTGAAGTAGTGAGTACTACTCTCTTTGCGTCCGAGCAAAATGCAGATGTTCAGCCAAGTCAGGCCAAACTGAATGAGGTCATTACGGGCAGATAAACAAAGAAATCCGCTGAGTAATATGTTTTTTATCAATTACAAAGACAAGCCGCGCATGCTAACACAACGAGCGGTAAATTGTCAGAAAAGTGTGAGTTTCGTCATGTTTGGGTGGGCTTTAAAAAAGCGCCTAGCAAAAGTTGGGCGCTTTTCTTACATTGAACTGAATTACTTAGGCGCTAGCTCATAGTTTTCTTGCATCTCATGAGGGGCAATCCCGTACTCATAATCCGCTAAGTAACCATCCTTATAGACCTTCATTCCCTTCTCATCCCAGCTCACTTTGATCATCGCCGTGCTGCCATCTTCACTGCCTAACAGCTCAAGCATTTCAGCATCGATCTTAATCGCTTTAATGGTTTTAATACGCTTAAAGGGCTTAAATTCAGTGGTCGAGGTTGGCAAAGATCCGTAGCTGCTGATCCATGTCTCTTTAGGTACTAGCCATTGGTTGAAAACATCACCCACAATCGCTTTCGGCATGCTTGCGATAACAACAGAATCTGTCATTACGTTATTTGTCTCGATGCTGTAACCGCCCTCACCGTCTGAAACATAGGTCGGGAAATCAATGCCAATTTCAGACTCGGCTGGTAAACGACCTAAGGTGACCGACTTCTTAACGTACAGTTCTGCAGTTTCAAACTGCTGCATGATCTCTGGAATTTTCTGAAACTCAACAGGGGCAGCAAAGGCATTGAAAGCGAAAGAAAGGGAAGCTGCGATTACAGCGAATTTAACAGGCATTTTCATGTTAATAAATCCAAGTTTAACGAAGCCGTTAGAGTATCCCGTACTAAAATTCATCTCAATATCTCATTGTTCTTTATATCAGTAATTGTGATATCAACAGAGCAAGTATGTTTTGTTCACTAAAATGGATGTGGATTTATAAAAGCAGACTAGAATAAGTATTTGGAGTGATGCGTGATTAGGGCGATAAAAACTAAGTTGAAAGAGTGAATTGGAGCAATACTTCAAAGGTGAGGGATTTTTAAACACGTTTGAAATTCACGAAACATAATATGCGACCAGTTAACCGGACTTTCAAGGGAGTAATGGGAGATTATTTGATAACACGGAAGTGAATCACACATGTGCTATTTCGCAGTTGGTTAAACTCACCGATGTTTGCTACGTTTAAATGACACAGTCATTGGAAAGGTATGATTTATGAAAATAAATGTTCAAACACATCACGTATCAATTAACGACGAGTCACGCAAAGACATCGAAAGTAAATTCGAGAAGATATCGAACCATTTCCCATCACTGATCAGTTGCGACATCATCATTACTAAAGAACACGGTCAACATCAGGTAGAAGTATTCACCAACTACGAAGGTGTACGAGTAACAGCAAAATCTACAGACGATGTTATGTACCCAGCTATCGCTGCAGCACTCAAGAAACTTGAAGCAGGCCTAAGTAACCGTAAGGGACAATTGAAAGCAGACCTACACGAGAAACCAACGAGCACGAAGCCAGAAATCGCTTCGGACATCATCCAAGAGATGAAACTGGTATAACTCGATAAGTAGTTAAAGCGAACTAACGAATAGAAGCGCACAAGAATTTCAAAGCCAGCACATGTTGCTGGCTTTTTCGATCCCCCCTCAATCTCTTTATCAATCTATTACTTTGATTTTGACTATCGCGATGGCCTAACCCCTTCACTTCTCATCTTCGAACCAAGTCCAACTCTATATCGTTTTTAGCAAACTTATGTCACTGGCTGCTATAACAATCTCTAGTCGTATTTGGTACAGTTATAAGCAGAAATTTAGAGAATAAAGGAATGTTTATTATGAAAAAAATCGCGCTAATTCTATTTCTATCGACTCAACTGATGGCTTGTACAGAAGTGGGCAGTGAAGCTTGGTGTACAGATATGAAAGAAAAGCCGAAAGGCGACTGGACTGCCAATGAAGCCGGTGATTTTGCTAAACATTGTGTTTTCTAAACACGGTTAAGCGTTAATTAACGACACTTAGTAGCACTGAGTGAAAAACGTTTAACGACGAACAGAGCACTCCACGTAACACAATAAACCCGAATAAGTGAGTTTGAGGATGGAACACCAACTAGGTAATGACTGGCAACACATCAACTGGGTATTAACCGACGTCGATGACACGCTCACTTGGCAAGGTTCACTCCCTCCAGAAACCCTGATTGCGTTACAAAAGCTGAGAGACAATGGAATCAAAGTGGTCGCTGTAACGGGAGCCTGTGCTGGTTGGTGTGACCATATTGCGCAGCTTTGGCCTGTCGATGCCGTGCTTGGAGAGAACGGCGCCTTCTTACTAGAGAAGCAAGATGGTGCATTACAACTCTCATCTGAAACACCGCTAGAACAAGTGCGTAAGAACCAAGCTAAGCTAAAACAAGAAGTTGAAGCGATCTTGTTGAGTTACCCCGACCTATCGCTAACTTTGGATCAATCTTACCGCTTGTGTGAGGTCGCGATTGATATCGGCCAAAACCGTAAGCCTGTTGATCCTGAAACTGTTCAAGCGGTACTCGAAAGAATACACGCTTTAGGCGCACACGCGACGGCAAGTTCGATTCATATCAATGCTTGGTATGGCGAACACTCAAAGAAAAACGCTGTGCACCGTTTCCTTACTAATAAAGGCTTATCGCTTGAGCAAATCCACAATCAAGCCTGCTATGTCGGCGATTCAATGAACGATCAACAGATGTTCGAATCACTACCACTCACCGTTGGCGTGGCAAACATTAAGCATTATTGGGATAAGTTAGATCATCATCCAAGTAAGGTGATGTCGCAGCCGGGTGGCTATGGGTTTGCAGAATTTGTGGATGCGCTGCTGGCAGTTAAAAGCTAGACACTTAAAAACGAGTCACGCCCTTCGACTTCTAACAAGGTCTTAGGTCACTCAATAGACATAAAAAAACGACCGCTAGGTAGACCGAAGTACCTAGGGTCGTTTGAGCTTCAAAATGCTAGATAAGCTCTTAACTTTGACACATCACACAAAACACGCTGCATTGCACCATATGTTTATATGAGTTTGTTACGTATGTGGATCACTACGGCTTCCGCAACGATAACCACTGCGAAGATACTCACTAATACCATCGAAACTTTTTGCCACTCGAAAAGATTCTGCGCATCGTTTAGCACCACGCCAATACCACCAGCGCCCACTAACCCTAATACCGCAGATTCACGCACATTGATGTCCCAACGGAACAACACGATGGAGTAGAATGCGGGCATAACTTGTGGCCAATACCCTTTAAGCAAGATGCTCATCCAAGAAGCGCCAGTTGCGCGCAGAGCTTCGATAGGCCCCATGTTCACTTCGGCAATCGCTTCCGCTAACAGCTTCCCTACAAAGCCGATACTGCGAATGGCAATTGCCATAATGCCTGCGAGAACACCGGGGCCAAATAGTGCGATAAACAACAAAGCCCAAACCAATGAGTTCACAGAACGTGAAGACACCAGAAAGAATTGAGCCACCCAGTTCAGCGCTTTATTAGGTGTGATATTTGGCGCGTTCAACAACGCCAATGGAATCGCAAATATCAAGGTAAACAAGGTACCTAACGTCGCAATGTGCAGTGTTTCAATCATCGCTGCGTGGATTGATTCAGGATAGAAAGCGTAGTCCACTGGCACCATACGCTCGAACATGTCAGCAAACTGCGCTGGCGCGTCGTATAGGAACTCAGGAATCACTTCAACCGTCTGCCAAGACCAAACAATCGCACACACTAAGCTAAGGTAAACGGCAAATCGAGCCACGCGTTCGTTTGGTGTAAAGCGCTGCCACTCTTTATCGATAGATGCAGTTGTCATTAGAAGATTCTCCTAACAATGTTGGAAAGAAATTCACCCACAAGAATCAATGCGATAATGGTGATCAAAATAGCGGCGACAAAGTCGTAGTCAAAACGTTGGAATGCCGAAAATAACGTGCCGCCAAGGCCGCCCGCACCCACAATGCCAACCATGGTTGAATTACGTAGATTGGAATCAAGCTGGTAACTAGCAAAGCCAATAAAACGAGTAAATACTTGAGGCATTACCGCATACAAAATGACGCTGATAAAACTGGCACCGGTTGCTTTAATCGCTTCAACCGGTTTAAAAGAGATCTCTTCAATCGCTTCTGCAAAAAGCTTGGCAATAAAACCAATCGATGCGAAGACCAAAGTCAGGATCCCAGCAAGGGCACCGAAGCCCACCGCTTTCACAAATAGGATTGCGATGATCACCGGGTGAAAAGAGCGACATAGTGCGATGAAACAACGTATTGGCGTCGATACGATTGAAGGCATCATATTTCTCGCAGCTAACAAGCCCAGAAACAATGAAATAACGATGCCAAAGAAGCTTGAGATAATCGCAATCTGTAAGCTTTCCGCTAAACCGCTCAATAAAAGGTTAGTACGCGAAAAATCAGGCGGAAACATTCTTGATAGTAACCGCTCACTTTCACCAAAACCGATGACCAAACGATCAAAAGTCAATCCTAACGTCGCAAAGCTGTAAAACAGGTAGCCAATGATTGCAGCGATGATTGCTCGGTTAGTCCATGAGGTTTTGAACGGGTTTTCATGCTTCGCTGGCGACTGGTTTGACGGTACGCTTGGCGATGAACTTGGGGTTAATCCAGCCATGACTCACCCCCGTAAATGATTTTTAGATCTTCTTCTGAAATCCCTTCAGGGCTACCGTCATAATGAACTTTACCGTTACACATGCCGATGATGCGCTTGGCATAACGCTTGGCTAAGTTCACATCGTGGATGTTAACCAACACGGGAATGTTTTTCTGTTCTGCGAATGTCTCCATCAACTCCATGATCTCAACCGCGGTTTTCGGGTCGAGTGATGAAGTCGGTTCATCCGCCAATAAGATATATGGGTCTTGCATTACTGCGCGAGCGATACCGACACGCTGTCTTTGGCCGCCCGATAAACTGTCGGCACGTTGGTTAGCAAAGTCTTGCAGGCCAACAAATTCAAGTAACTCGAACGCTTTGGCGAGGTCTTGCGCAGAGTAGTTACGACGCCATGCATTCCAAGCAGTCATGTAACCCAAACGGCCACTCAACACGTTCTCGATAACCGTTAAACGTTCCACGAGGTTATATTCTTGAAACACCATGCCGATATGTCGACGCTGTTTACGTAGCGCTTGGCCTTTTAATTGAGTCAGGTCTGCGCCATCAAATATGATCTCACCTTGACTTGGATCGTTGAGTCGGTTGATACAGCGCAGAAGCGTACTTTTACCGGTACCGGATGGGCCGATAATCGCGATGATACCCGGCTCATCGATATCAATATTGATGCCTTTAAGGATTGGCTTGCCTGCCACGTATTCGTGGAAAAGGTTGTTTATCTTTATTCCTTCATAGCTTGCTACGGCCATACTGCATTTCCTTGTGCGAATTTTCGAATGATCTATGCCCTACCCGCGAGGGCATAGATATTTAGTTGAAGTAGGTGTTTTTTAAAGGGCTAAGTCTTTCTAAAACTTAGCCTTCCAACAGAGCTAAGAACTAGCCGTTGTTTGCTTGTTTTGCTAGCTCAGCGGCTTTTTTCTTTGCGCGTTTAGCCGCATCTTTTTCAGCCAGTTTCTTCAAGCCAGTTTTGGTGTAAGCCGTACCTGTCGCATGAGCGATATCACGAATCACATCCCATTCTTCTTTGTAGCTGATTGGAGAGAAACGGTCAGCACCTTTAAACGATGCGCTCATTTCTGGTGTAAAGCGGTAGCTAAAGAAAGCCTCGTTGATCTTCTCAACTAACTCTGGTTTTAGGTTGTAAGCGTAACCAAACGCAGACGTTGGGAAGCGTGGGCTACGGTAGATGATCTTCAGTTCAGAATCGTCAACACGACCTGCTGCTACCATACGATCGTACACGTCCGATGCCACAGGTGCTGCGTCATAATCTCCATTGAAGACACCTAGAATCGATTGGTCATGCTTACCTGAGTAAAGCACCTTGTAATCTTCATCTGGCACTAGGCCTTTCGCTGGGAATAACGCACGTGGAGCTAGGTTGCCAGAGTTGGAAGATGCAGAAGTGTGTGCAACCTTTTTGCCTTTCAGATCAGACATTTTGTTAATGCCGCTGTCTTTACGCACAATCGTGATTAGGTTGTAACCTTGGAAGCCAGACTCATCGCCCTTCACCGCAATTGGAACGTAACCTGCTAAGTTAACTGCGTAGCCTGTTGGGCCCGTAGAGAAACCTGCAACGTGCAGTCGACCAGAACGCATCGCTTCTACTTGCGCAGAGTTCGAGTGAACTGTGTAGTAAATCACTCGCTTACCCGTGATTTTACTTAGGTGAGCTTGGAAATCCGCAAACGCATCTTTGTACAGCGCAGGGTCTTCTACTGGCGTGTAAGTAAACACAAGCGTACTTGGGTCATTCCACTCATCTGGGTTCTTTGGTGAGTCGGCCACCAAATCTTGGTTTTCATCACAGTATCGATCGTCTAACACACCACGGCTAGAGCAGTCGCTTGCCATAGCCATTGAAGGAAGTAGTAATGAGCTAGCGATTAACAGTCCTTTAACACTGATTTTCATATTCAAACCTTACTTTTACTTATTGTTGAAAGTCACCTTCACTGTTGCAGCCTTTGTGCCACCTTTTTATATCTTTAATTTCAGTCACTTAAATAAAAACCCACACTTTCAAATTACTTTTGAGTCATTCGTGTCCAACTCAAAACCCATCATTTGGGTCATTTCTGTCCCGCCGATTTCAGTGGTAAAAAAAGAGCCCGAAGGCTCTTTGGTTCACTGCTTTTTCTCTTATTATTCTTTGGCTAAGCGCTCTCTATACAAACGCTATAATTAGCGACGTAACAGCGCTCTCAGAATCGCCTATGCGTCGCTGTCCATGCAGTTAGCGTAATAAGTTACCGTTGCAGGCCAATCGCTGAATACGCCCATCACACCAACATCTTGTGCCAACACATCAAGCATTTTCATCATATCGCCATCATTGTTGATGCCATCTTTCACGCTCTTGTAATACCAACCACCGCCTTGCGCTAGCGGGCCAGAACGTTCCAGTGTCCATGCGATAATGTCGAGGTCTGCATCCTTAGCCAGTTTCGCGTAGTTAGACGCCACTAATTCGTTGTTCTTATCAAGTTCAACCAAAGCAAACAGAGGTGGTGCGATGATATTCACACCCGCATCGTGTAGCTCTTTCATGTTTTCAACAGACGCGACAAAGTCCGCTTGTTCGTAAACACGGTCATCAAGATAAACCGCTTGTTTGCCGAACTCCGGTGTTTCATTGATCCAATACTTCACATCATCCAAGTTGAATGACTGTAGGTAAGTCTCAGAAGGCTTGAAACCCGCTTCTTTCAGTTCATCCACCAACTTCTGCGCATACATCTCTTGGCTAAATCCATTGAAAGGCATATCTACCGCTGCTGATTTCAATTCAGGAGTGACCTTCACGCCGTGCTCTTTAAAGAGTACTGCACTTTCTGCGTGTGTCATCAGTGTGCCACTTTGGCTGTAAAGATCGGTTCTCCAACCTGGAGTCCCGTTCATGTACTCTTCAACCGTGGTGGCTTTTGGGTTCGCACCATCCATTTTACCTTTGAGCGTCTTAAACTCAGCCAGCGTGAAATCAGAAGTACGGCACTCAACCTGAGCATCTTCGCCTGTCGCTGGATTAGCTGGTGTAAACGGGGTTGAGCACTTCTTCGCAAGATCTGGGTGTGCTAATACATCGGTCGTCGTGTGCAGATCACTTTGCGAGTGACGGCATACCAACGCCTTATCTTTGGTGAAGGTCACATCACACTCGACAACGCCTGCGCCCATTTGAATCGCCGCTAAATAAGATTCCTTAGTGTGCTCAGGAAACTGCATCGCAGCTCCGCGATGCCCAATAGAAAAATCACTACGATGAAAAGGTCCTTCGCTGCAACTCAACAGCTTAGTTTTCAAAGGGCTCTCATCCATATTGTTGACTAAAAAGAGGGGACGAGGTCCTAAGTTTGCTGGTTCTGCAGCGGCCCATGCCGTTATTGAACTCATGCCTAATATCAGAGCAATCGAACCTTTCAGTATTTGCTTCATGTTTGTATCTCCTTGCAACAAGCAATTATTTTTCTAATGTCCTTTATTCGATCATTCAATGTTGGATAGCTGTCATATATAGATAGCTGTCATATGTTTTTTGACTCAACACCGAATAACCTCGTGTGGGCTGACGCCACAATGTAAGGGTTGCACGCTTTGTGCCAGATGTTAAAGCTCTTTTATTACAATCACTTGAAACAGTTAGCCATTCGACTAAAAACCAAATGGGTCATTGTTGTCTTGTGCTTTTTCTTTTGGCTTTGGTTTTGCTTTTGATTTTGGTTTTCCATTTAACAAACACCTGAACGAATTAAGCTTTGAAACTCTCTTTATCCAATTGATGTTTCTTCATTTTTCGATAAAGCGTTTTGCGTGGTAGGTTCAGCTTGCTAGAGACCTCATTGATATTGCCTGCGCTCTCAATCAACGCTTCAGTCAGTACATTCCTTTCGTACTGCTCCATCTGCTTTTCAAAAGCGAAATCTTCTCCGGACGCTTCACAAATTGGCGATTGAAGATCGAAGCCATCGCCGACGATACCCAACACAAATCGATCAGCGACATTACGTAGTTCACGAACGTTACCCGGCCATTCATGCCGACATAGCTGCTGTATCTGCTCAGGGTAAATCGTTGATGGGCGCGTCTTATATTTGTGGCTCGCTTGAATCACAAAATGGCGAAACAACACCTGAATGTCTTCTTTTCGTTGGCGCAGTGCCGGAAGGTTTAAGCTCGCAATGTTCAATCGATAGAAGAGATCGGCTCTGAATTCCCCAGACTCACTCAAGCTCACGAGATCGGCTTTACTGGCTGCGACCACGACGATGTCGACAGGTATCAACTCATTACCACCAACACGCTCAATCATTCGCTCTTGAATCACGCGCAGCAGTTTTATTTGTACCGCAATCGGCATGCTCTCAATTTCATCGAGAAACAGAGTGCCGCCATTGGCTTGTTCTATTTTGCCAATACGCTTCTTGTTCGCGCTAGTAAACGAACCCGCTTCATGGCCAAACAACTCACTCTCAATAATGCTCTCTGTCATACCGCCACAGTTGATCGCGACAAATGGCTTAGTCTTACGACGACTGAATTGATGCAGAGCTTGAGCTATCACCTCTTTGCCCGTTCCCGTTTCTCCGTTGATGATGGTATCTACGCCGGTATGTGCCAAAGCGAGCACTTGTTTACGTATGGTATCCATCGCTTTTGATTGGCCAATAACCACAGATTCAATCGGTAAATCCTCTTGCTCATCACCATCCGAGGTTGACGGGCAGCTGTGCTGACACTGGGTAATCGCCAAATCAAGCTTCTCCACCAGCTCACTCGAATTAAGCGGTTTTTCCAGAAAGTCGAAAGCGCCCAACTTCATCGCTTCGATCGCCATTGGAATATCGCCATGGCCACTCATCAATAAAACGGGCACATTCGGGGCACGGTGTTGGATTGAGCTCAACAACGTCAAACCGTCCACTTTCGGCATGCGCACGTCACACAGCACAACCGACTGACTGTTCGCCTTAAGCGACTTTAGGCCAAGGTTGGGATCAGTAAAGGTGGTGACACTAAACCCTTCTAGCTCTAACATTTCGCTCACGGCTTCGACGACATCTATTTCATCGTCGATAAGAACTATGTGTTTTTCTGAAATCATGAACCTGTGCCTTTTGGTAGAGTGACGATAAAGGTGGTACCTTGGTGTTCAACCGATTCCACGTGAATCGAGCCGCCAAAATCTTTTATTATGTTGTATGCGATAGACAAGCCTAGCCCAAGCCCCTTACCTGTTGTTTTTCTGGAATAAAATGGGTCAAACAAATACGGGATATCTTCTTCAGGTATGCCCAGTCCGTTGTCCTTGACCAAAATCTGCATGGTGTTCGAAAGCTCTTGCGTAGCAATACTAAGTTGAGGCTGCTCTTTATGCTCAATGGCATCCAGAGCATTGCTTATGAGATTCACCAGCACTTGTTCCAAGCGTATGCTGTTGGCTCGAACCGTCAGGCAGCTTTGCGGTAAATACTGAATCGATACTGAGCTTTGTCTGGTTTCGAACAGATCAATCGCATCACCGACGACCTTATCCAATTCAACATTATCAATCTTGCCATCGCTCTTACGTGAGAAGGCCTTTAGGTGACGAGTAATCGCAGCCACTTTGTCTAACAAGATCTCGATCTTTTTTAGGTTCTCTTCTGCCCTGTCTGGCCTTTGCTTGCCTAACCAAAGCTGCGCGCTTCGAACGTGACTGTTTACTGCCGTCAGAGGTTGATTGATCTCGTGCGTGATCCCGACACTCAATTGCCCTAGCGCGGCCAATTTTCCGGCTTGGATTAGCTCGTCTTGGGTTACTCGTAGTTTGGCTTCGGCTAAGGTGCGCTCTTCAACCTCAGCCTCTAATTTTCGATTAGTTTGCTTAACGACTTTGGCCGTGGTCTGGAATACCTTTAGGTACTTGGCCATTTGCGTCACTTCGTCTTTGCCACGAATAGAAACTTCGGTATCTAGATGACCGGTAGAAATCGCGAACATGTTGTCTTTGAGCTGTAAAAGCCTTTCTAAAATACTCTTACGCACGTAGAACCACGAAATGGCAGCGGCAGCCAACACGCTAAACAGAGAAAGAAAAAGAGAGAGTTGTTGGTTCGATTGTAAAGACAGCTGCGCCTGCTGAATCGATTGGTCAATATTGCTATTCACCTTGCTGGTGTTGCTTTCGATCTGCACGGTTAATTGGTTCAAATGCTCGCGGCTGTTTTGCAGGAAGTATTGCTCTTGATAAAGATGATCGAGCGCTTTGTTTTTCATCCCATACAAGCTGCTATCGCTTGAGGCAAGGTTATAAATCACCGTGAGTTGATGATCTAATTGAGGATAATCACTTCTTAAATCACCACTGACCCAGAGCTTCCACCACTCTTCCCCTACCTGCTCTAATCGCAAACTGGTGTAATCCAGTTCATTAAAACTGGAGTCGTTATACAGCTTTTCAACCAAGCCTAATTGGTAATAAAGCAGAGACTTGAGCTGTGTGTACTGGATTTGATCTTTGGCAGACTCTGGCAAGTTATCGAGTGAGTCACTAGCTTGCTGCAATAGCGGATAAAAACCTTCGAGCAAATTACGAAGCTCTTGGTTGAGCTGTTCTGACTCAATTTCACTTTGATACAACAAGCTAAGGCTGTTATTAACTTGGGCGATAAGATCTTTAAAATAGGAGTGATAGTCCGGGAACTGAACCATAACGCTATTCATCACGGAAATAGCGTCTTCGATTTTTAGCATCGCCTGTTTGCGCTCTAAATTCGATTCAGCGTCACTGAGCTGAGAAGAGGTTGTAATAATCACTCGCACCATATCATTGAGGCGTGCGGCATTATCTAAGGCCGGGATTTCACTCTCCTTTAGATCAACAAGACGTTGGTTTAAATCATCGAAGGTAAAGCTAGAGACAACCGAGAGGAAGATAGTGGTCATCGATAGCATGGCCAACGCAAGCACCAAGCGCAGCTCAATACCTTTCCAACCAAACCACTTACGACGTGGGATTTTGATCGAGAACGGGCGCTCGAAACTATCCTTATTTTCTACAACCTCGGAGACATGACTACTCACTCGCCCCACCTTCTTCTCATCAAATAATCAACAGGAACTGTCAATGATTCAATCAGTTAGGGTGTGAGCCTTACTTAGGTTTGCATCGAATAGCTTTAGTGAAGCTATTAAATGAAGAGTAATCATTAACATTTCACATAAGATATCATAACAATTGTTTTATAAAGCTTGAGCTGTCGGTTTTGCGATAATAGAAAGTGACCGCACCGACAGAAACGTGATTACTTTATCAATACGCCCGTAAATCATACGAATAGCGCGCTCAATCAAGCAGTAAAAACCTTTGATTATTTAATAAGTTAAGGACTATAGATCTAAAAAATCGCACAAGCTTTCACTCATGCGATTTCATTTATGTCATGTCCATCGACTAACCCGAGGCTCAGCGAACTTAGAGAATAATCATCCCATCTCGATAAGTCAGCGCAGGCGAAACATCTTGGCCAAGTAAGACTGGGCCATCAAGGTCGACGATTTCAGATTGAACGGCGATAGGCAGAGCTGCACGCATCGCTAATGATGTACCAAGCATACAACCAGACATCAGCGTAAATCCTAGCCTTTTGGCTTCTTCTGCAAGAACCAATGCTTCAGTCAAACCGCCCGTCTTATCGAGTTTGATGTTGACCATTTCATACTTACCCAACAGCGATGAGAGCTGTGAAGTAGTATGACAGCTTTCATCAGCACACAGTGGGATCGGGTGATTGATGTGTGCCAGTGACGCATCGTGCTGCTGTGGAAGAGGTTGTTCGATCATCGCAATATCAAACTCTGTTAGTTGATTAAACAACTCTTCGAGATTCAGGCCCGTCCACGCTTCATTGGCATCCAGTACAATCTGAATATCTGCCGCAGCTTCTCGTACCGCGCGAACACGCTCTATCACTTGCTCGCCATCAAGCTTCACTTTTAAGAGTTTTGCTCCATTTACGACATAGTCTCGAGCCTGAGTCGCCATCGCTTCTGGAGTGCCAATCGAGACGGTCATTGCTGTCACGATTTGATTCGGTAACTCAAACAGGCTATTTGGGAAGACCTGGTCATGTTGTTTGGCTTCAAGCTCCCAAAGCGCACAATCGACCGCATTTCGCGCTGCCCCTCCGGTCAATAAAGACTGAAGATGATCTCTTAGCTCTGCCGGATCGGTAACGCCTCGCTCAAACATACCTTCAAGTGCGCTAGACGCTTGTTGGATTTGCGCTAACACAGACTCCGATGACTCGCCGTATCGTGGGTAAGGGGTGCACTCTCCCTGGGCTTGTTTGCCATCATGTTCAATATAAACACGAACAACGTGACACTCAGTTCGACTGCCACGAGAGATGCGAAAAGCCGTTTGCATCGCGATAGTAATGGGTTCTGCTGTAATCTTCATAATTTCACTCGGTTGATGTTCGCTTTAACAAATGGAAACGTAGAAATGATGAAGTCGTTAAAGTGAATGTCGCAAATGATCAGTAATGTGTTGTACACCAAAACGCACAGGGTCCGTCACGGGCACTTGATAGAGTGTGGTCCATTCTTGGCATAATGTCTCAGCGTCTTCAATGCTAATTGCCGACGTGTTCAAGCAGATGCCAACCAATTTCACATCTGGATTCGTCAGTCGTGCAGCTTGTAAGTTGGCTTCAATCGTCTGTTCTATGCTTGGTAATTGAACATGAGGAAGGTTACGAATATGTGGTCGCCCGACTTCATGGCACAACACCAAAGCATCGGCTTGTGCGCCATGTAATAACCCCAAACTCACGCCTGCAAACGAAGGGTTGAACAAAGAACCCTGCCCTTCAATGATGTCCCACTCGTGGTCGGTAAATTCGGGGCTAATCGCTTCAACCGCGCCGGAAATAAAATCCGCAACCACAGCATCAATCGAAATTCCGCTGCCTTCAATCAAAATACCCGTCTGCCCCGTCGCTTTAAACTGAGCTGACGTTCCCGCTTGTTTAAGCGATTTTTTAATGGCCAACGCCGAGAACATTTTACCTACTGAGCAATCTGTTCCGACAGTAAGCAGGCGCTTACCCTGACGAGGCTTACCGTTACCAACATTAAGAACACCGTCAAAATGGCGTACATCATGAAGCTTAGTCAATCCTTGGTGCTGCATGTCAGCAAGCGGTGAAAATTCGCTCAATCGTTGGTGCATTCCAGATGCAATCTCAAATCCCATTTCTGCAGCGGCCATAATGGTTGACTGCCAAGATTCGGGAATAACGCCACCCGGATTTGCGGTGCCAATCACCAGCGTCTTCGCCCCCTGCGCTTGCGCCTCTTGCAAGGTCATGTCCGTTAAGCCCAGTGAAACGGTATCACCCGTTAAACGCAGTTGGCCGAGGCAGATTTCTGGTCGCCATTGATGAATACCACGGGCTGTTTTTGCGGCAAGTGGGTCGGTAACATCCCCAAGAAAAAGAAGGTAAGGTTGAGCGATAGACATGAGCATTCCTAATTAATAAGTCCTTGTATGGATTTACTTTAATTAGGAATTAGATAGCTGCCGAATACCTATTTATGGCGAGCCTATAACCTTAAGTTATAGGGTGGGTATGGCTCTTCAATGAAGCGATAAATTGCTTAACGGAAATCGACTGAGGGGTGTGCTCTGCGCAAAGCATCGATACCGAGAATTGGATATCTGGTTGAAGTGGCAACACACAAACCGCATCGTCATTTTGATACTGCTCTGCCGTCCACGGGTCAACGATCGCAAACCCAGCTTGGTGCTTCACCAGTTCCGCCGCAGCGCTGTATCCACGTACCGATATAGGGTGGTGATAATGCTCATCGCGTGCAATAAGGCTTTGATGTAACAGGAGGCCTAATGGATCGCGGCTATCGAGCCCGATGATTGGTAAGGGATAATTGATCAGATCATCAAGGGTTAATTCAGTAGGTAGCTGTTCAACGGTGCTGGAAGGAACCAGAACCTTGAGTGATTCAGTTAAGAGTGTTTCACTTAATATCGCAGGTGGTGCTTCATCGCCAAACGCGATAGCAATATCAAGCTCATGCTTTAACAACCCAGCACACAGTTCATCACGGTTTGCTGTCAGCAACTCAAAAGAGAGCTCTTGTTCGCGAGACATTTGAGCAATCACTTGCGTCAGCAACTTGGTCGCCAGAATCGGTGGCGCGCCAATGCGTAAATGCTGATGGCCATGCTTCACCTTATTCGTCAAAGAACGAAACTGACCCAGTTGCTGATACACTTTTTCTGCTTCAGGTAACAAGGTTTTCGCTTCAACCGTTGGTACCAATCGTCCTTTAACTCTTTCAAATAAACCAAACCCGAGTTGTTGCTCTGTGTGCGCCAGAATACGCGTCACGTTAGGTTGTGACACATGCAGATTACGTGCGGCTCCAGATACGGTGCCGGTTTGCATGATGGCGTAAAAGACTTCCAACTGTCTTAGGTTCACATTGATGTCCTTATGGTTCGCGAAACAAATCTAGGGGTTAGCTTTTTGCGTGAGTCTATTTTAGTAGCTCAGCTACCGTAGGTTGAAGTACCTCAGCCCAAACTTGATAAGCCTTCGCATTCAAATGCAAATCATCACATGAGTACTCATTCGACAAAAGCTGATTAGGTGACAATACAGAATTCACATCTAAAAACGCAATGCCTTGCTGAGAACAGTACTCGCTTATCTTGCTATTGAGCAGTTCCACTGAAGGGTTCAAACCTTGCAGTTTAGAGCCAACATAAAGCGTTGATTGCACCAAGATTCGAATATCGTTTTCTTGCCACACCTTAAGCATATCAATGTAGTTCTGGTAGATATATTCGACATCATAACCCTGAGCTAAATCGTTTACCCCTGCCATAAAACATACAAGCTTTGGTTTCACATTCAACGTGGTATCAATGCGGCGCAACATGCCTGTTGTGGTATCTCCTGCTAGGCCACGATTGACCATTGAGACATCGCGGAAAATATCCGCCCACGGGGCCCACTCGGTGATCGAATCACCAAACATCACTAGGTCTGCATTTGGAGAAAAATGACGGTGATTGTCTGATGTCATGATGTAACGGCTCATGCTGTGGCCTCGTTGTTGAATCTCAGACTGAAGAGCAACTGCCTTGAGGATATCACTATCCGGCGTAGTGCCATCAAATTGAGTCAGTAACCCTTCGATGTGTGGCTTAAAAGGGCTAAGACGAGTACTCAGTTGGTGGTGTTCTTTAAGGGAAGATAACCTCTCTAATAGTGCGTATAGAGAGCTATTTTGACCAACTTCTTGGAATAACTGATACAGATCGAGGACAGGGTGTTGTTGCAGCGCGGCAAGTAATTGCTTGTCTTCCATGGTGTTATCTAACCCTTCAATTATCTAATGATGAACCAAAGATAATATCCGATTGCTTACGGGATAGATAACACTAGAAGCAGATCGTTACTTTTACTAGAAGTAAATAGTTACTTTTCTTTGATTAATAGATGATTACGATTATCACGGCTCTTTTTAATAAGCTCGTTGCTCTCATCCATTTCATCTGACTTTGCAAGGCGATCATAAAGCAGCACGTTAACCGTCGCAGCCAAGTTCATACAGCCAACCGTTGGTACATACACAACGTGATCAGCTCTATCCGCAACATCTTGAGAAATAGAGCCGTCTTCAGGGCCAAAGATATAGATAGCGTTTTCAGGGTGTTTAAAACGAGGCAGTGGTGTCGCACCTTCTGCTAGTTCTACACACACAATCTGAGTTTCCGCGTCAAGATTATCTAAAAATGACTCAGCGGCAGTAAGCGGGATCGTGCGCGCTGCGCTCTTCGTATCAGTGTGGAATTTAGCGGCTTTTTCGTAGCGTTGCCCTGTGTATTTAACTTCGTCGACTTGGTAACAACCAGCCGCACGCATAACAGCGCCAACATTCGTCGGGCTCTTTGGGTTAGTTAAACCAATAATCACATGGCTTTTGTTCATGAATATTTCTCACTTAACGAATAAACATAGCAAGGTGCTACAAAGGGCCGCATTCTACCAAAACAACGTCGAATTCAAAAGCATCGATACAAACTCGCTTTTTCGCTCTTAAGCCTTTAATTGCAAGGCTTCTCACATTAAAAACTTAACCGCCATCATGTTTATCAAACAAAAATATTCTAGGGTAACAATTAGACAACAAGCCCATTTACATTTTGAAACCACATTAATAATGTGTTGAAAATTGTATGAGAAAATCACACAGGAAGCGTGAAATGACCCTAACCATCAAAAACCGCCTTTATATTCTCTCTTTCATTCCTTTGCTACTAATGGCAATTGGCATGATGAGCGTGACGTATATGAAGAGCACCGAGCTAACCGCACAGCAAGTAGAATCGACGCGTAGCAATATGATGGCGATGAAAGAAAAGGAACTCAAAGCGTACCTGCAAATGGCCTACTCTTCGATCAGCCCATTTTTAGATAAAGGGGCAACACTAGAAGAGGCTTTACCAACATTGAAAACCCTAAAATATGGCGAATCGGGCTATATTTTTGGTTACGACTCTAAAGGTGTCCGAGTTGTGGTTGGGCAAAGTAACGATGGTATTGGTAAAAATTACTATGACCTTCAAGACAAGCAAGGTAATTACCTAATCCGAGACCTGATCAAGAACTCAAAACTGGGTGAATTTACGACTTACTATTTCCCGAAACCGGGCCAATCTGTCGCGTTACCAAAACTCAGCTACTCAGTATTTGTTCCGCAATGGGACTTAATGCTTGGTACTGGCTTCTACACCGATGACATCGACGCTGTTATTGCCGAGATGAAAGAAAGTTCGAATGTCGCGCTACAAAGTTCCCTGACTGCTATCGCGATTTTCTGCGGATTGATTGCACTAGTAGTCGCCGTTTTCGCTGTTGCAGTGAACCGTACCATCATGCAACCTCTTGAGCAGTTCGACCGTTCAATTAGTGCCTTTGCAAGTGGCGAGGCCGATTTAACCGCTCGAATGGAAAAATTCAAAGCCCCTGAGTTCACTAAGCTCAGCGAGAACTTCAACGCCTTCGTTGCTAGCCTACAAACCATCATCCGCAGCGTGAGTGATGTTGGCCAGCAAGTCGTCGCTGAAACCAGCAGTATGTCTTCTCGCGCCGCTCAGGTTGATGAAATTGCCACTGGTCAGCGTGAAGAGACTGAACAAGTTGCAACAGCAATGACCGAAATGACAACAACAGCACAAGAGATCTCCAGTAACGCAAGTCAGGCGGCTGACTCAGCGAAGCTTGCAGAGGGTAATGCCAAAGAAGCTCAACAAATAGTGAACGCTGCTGCCAACTCTGTTGCTGGTCTTGCTAGCGAAGTATCCGAAGCCAACACAGTGGTATCTAGATTAGAAGGTGATGTACAAAACATTTCGTCGTCACTGACGGTCATTCAAGATATTGCCGAACAAACAAACTTATTAGCACTGAATGCAGCAATTGAAGCCGCTCGTGCAGGTGAGCAAGGGCGTGGATTTGCAGTGGTTGCGGACGAGGTGCGTAAACTGGCAAGCCGAACTCAAGAAAGCACTGGTGACATTCATAAAATGATTCAGCAGCTAAAAGCCGCCTCAGATGCTGCCGTAAAAGCAATGGATTCGAGCCAAAATAAAAGTGCTCAAACGGTGGAAGAAGCGAATGCCGCAGCCGCAGCACTGGCGAAAATCCAAGAGTCGATTGATACGATCATGGACATGAACTCATTGATTGCTACCGCGACAGAGCAGCAAAACATTGTTGGCCAAGAGATATCTCAACGCATTGTGGTGATTTCCGATCAAAGCTCACAATCAGCATCATTAGCGAATCAAAACCGTGCGGGTAGCCAGAACCTCAACAGCCGCGCAAATGAGCTGTACCACTTGGTTGATCGCTTCACGGTCTAGGACATTTACGGTCTATTAAATAGTAAGTAAACGCTGCTTATAAATAACAAGTAAGCGCTACTTAACGTTAAGACTTTTACACTAAATATGAACGGGCTTCAGAATCTCTACTCTGAAGCCCGTTTTTAATTAGATGGGGTATTGATGTAAGGGAGCATATTGCACGGCTCTAAGACCCAAATTCAGCCTCAACACAACTTTGATTCAGAGGACAATGTTCACACTTGGGATTAGGGTTACAAAACTGCTGACCATGTTCGACTAGCAAACCATGATAGTGGCCGTACTTTTTAGTATCTAGAGGGATCACGCTTTCCATCAAGGTTCGAAATTTTTCATACGATTTAGGCACATCGAGCCCATTGCGAGTGAAGATCCTTCTTGCGTACGCATCAATCACAAAAGATGGTTTACCTATCGCATACACCAGAATCGCGTCAGCCGTTTCACCACCGATTCCTTTGACTTCCAATAGCTCATTTCGCAGCTTATCTTTGTCCTGTTCTCGCACCACAGACATATCGTATTGATACTTCGAAAACCACTCTGTCACGGCCTTCAACTTAATGGCTTTTTGATTGTAGTAGCCACTCGAACGAATCTTTTCGGCAAGATCATCAAGACCCATCTCGGCTACTGAGCTTGGATCGCACTTATCGCCTAAGTTGGTGAGTGCTTTCTCTGCGTTCTTCCAGTTGGTGTTCTGAACCAGAATAGCGCCTAACACTATCTCGTAAGGATCTTCCCTTTGCCACCAATCAAAATAGCCATAGTGCTGCTCAAGGGTGTCGAACACGCTAAGGATCAGCTCGGCTTGAGCCTTTGAATTGTTGTGGCTTTGGGTCATAGAACTAATCCAATTGCTCAGACAGGAAGTCCACCAGCAAGCGAACCTTTGAAGACAGGTTACGGTTCTGAGGATAAAGCGCCCAGATCCCTTCTTTGTCGTCTCGATAATCGGATAACACTTCGACCAACTCTCCCGACTCTAGATCTTCACTCACGTAATATTCTGGCAGTTGAACCAAGCCAATGCTCTGTTTAGCGGCGTCCAATAAGGCTAAGCCACTATTACACCTAATTCGTCCATTAACACGAACCGAGCGAGGGCGTTTATTCTCTTTGAAGCGCCAATGTTCAAAGCCACCGACCAAACATTGATGGTGACTCAATTCAGAGAGCGTATGCGGCTCACCATAGCGTTTAATGTATTCAGGGCTTGCACATACATAAAGCTGTCGCTGCGATAACTTCTTTGCGACCAAGCTTGAATCTTCTAAGCGGCCAAGACGAATCGCCACATCAACACCAGAATCGATAAGATCGAGCTTTTGATTGGTCAGCATCAGCTCAAGTTCTACTTGTGGGTAAAGCTTTAAAAATTGATGAAGTATTGGGGCGAGCTGGCGCTCACCATAAGTCACAGGCGCAGTGACTTTCAGTAAGCCTTTTGGTGTGGATTGCATCTGCGTGACCGCAAGCTCAGCAATTTCTAAGCCTTCAACCAGCAACTTACACTGCTGATAATAGAGTTGCCCAGCCTCTGTTAGAGAAACCTTACGCGTCGTTCGATTGAGCAGTTTCACCGCGAGTCGTTCTTCGAGGTTTGCTACTCTACGACTGATTTGAGCCACCGACGTAGCGAGCTTCTGCGCCGCACCGGTAAAGCTTTCACGCTCTGCCACTGCAACAAACTCACTTACCCCTTCCCAATTGGCCATGTTTTTACCTTATGCTGAACGATGGTTACCCAGACAGTGTATTGAAGATAGATATCAGTGTCACCTTGCTTGATATGCACTGCGCATAAATGGTCTGCATCTACAATCGTTCAAAATCAATACAACCAACACCTGACATTTCTCCATATTCCTTACCTAATACTAACAAAATCGGCTTTTCTCCTGACACTCATCTTACCACTTCATTGGTATGTTGGTTCTGTACCGGAACACAGGTATTCCAACAAAGTAAGGTAATCCTATGAAGAAATTAATCATACTTGCATCAACTCTTGTTCTCAGCACCACAGCGTTTGCAGCAACTAAAACAACGATTCAAGAAACAACGCTAAAGTCTGATACATTTGTTACTGAAGCGGAAGCATACGATGCAGGCACAAACCTTATGGATGAGTTAAGCGCAAAAACACCTTTTGAGCTTTCAAGAGAACTGCCACAGTTCCAACAGACAACCAAATACGATTCGTTCAAGATTGATGACGCGAATATGGAAGTGAAGAAAATCACTAACATGAGCGGTGACATTCATTACCAAGCGAACGTAAAAGTTGACTACCGTTACACATACAAAGACGGTCGCAGCAGCTAACACCGAATGATTGATCAGGTCTAAAAACTGATCACGTATTCAAACAACTGATCACCTAGTCAAAAAGAAAGCCCGCACTCATAGAATGCGGGCTTTTTTGTCGTTCAGCTATGATTAATGGAATTCAAAACGAGTAACCATTATCAGATCATGCTTATCTGCTTATCTGCTTATCTGCTTATCTTTAAAGATTAAACCTCAAACTGAGACACAAGGCTATCAAGCGCTTCACACTGTTCGGCCAATGCCATGCAAGCATTCTCAGCGCTGCTCGCCATTTCAACCATTTGCATAGTGCTTTCTGCGATGCGTTGAACATTCTTGTTCACTTCTTCAGACACTTGAGACTGCTGAGAAGCTGCCGTCGCGATTTGTGTGTTCATGTCATTCATCTTGCCGATTGAGTTACGAATCTCACTCAGTGAAGACGCCGCCGTTCCTGCCTGAACAATGGTTTTCTCGCCACTCACTTTGCTTTCAGTCATCACGCCAACCGCGTGTTTAGCACCCACTTCTAAGCGTTCAATCATTGATTGGATTTCGCCAGTACTGTCTTGGGTTTTACTCGCCAACGCTCTTACTTCATCTGCGACTACGGCAAAACCACGGCCTTGCTCACCGGCACGAGCTGCTTCAATCGCTGCATTCAATGCAAGCAGGTTGGTTTGCTCTGCAATGCCTTTGATCACGCCAAGAATTGAAGCAATGTTCTTCACATCGGTATCCAGCTCTTGAACCACCCCACCCGCGTTCTCGATATCTTGCGCAAGGCGTTCAATAGAAGTCACGGTTAAACCCAGCGTCGTATCAGCCGATTCCACTTCATGATTGGCAACGTTACTTGCAGTTGCGGCATCCAGTGCATTACCACTGACCACTTCGCTAGTTGCTTGCATTTCATGAACCGCCGCAGCTACCACTTCACTTTCTCGCTGCTGATTTGAAGAGAACTCAGCAACACTTTGCGTGAGTGATTTAATGTTTTCCATCTCGCCACGTACTGCGTTCGATGTGAGAATAACTTGTTCCACGGTTACATGGATCTTGCCAACAAACTGGTTGAAAGCAGAACTTAAGCGAGCAATTTCGTCGTTACCTTCAACCTTCATGCGTTGAGACAAGTTACCGTCGCCCGATGCGATCTCATTCATCGCTTTCTCTACGTTCTGGATTGGTTGGACGATAAAACGGTTAGATAACCACATCGCAAAAAGCGCAGCGAAAACAGCGACCGCCATACCCACTTCAATGATCAACTTACTTGATTCGATAGAGTCAGCAGCTTGCTGACGAAGCTCTTTCTGCTTCTGTTCAATCAGGGTTCTGATATCACGAAGCTGAACACGAATGATTGCAAACTCAGCGTCTAATGCTGGCGAGTAATTGATGTTGTATTGGTATGCGCTGGCAGGATCTGCAAACATTGGTTCATGCAGCGCCACCCAATTGCTCATCGCGTTCACAAGCTTTGACAACTCACTGCGAGAAGAAGGATCTAGCACGCCCGCTGCATATAAAGTTTCCACACTTTCAAAACGAGGAACCGCTTTGTAAGCATTATCTTTAAATTCAAATTTTTGGTACTCAATCGCCGCTTGGTCTTTCGCGAGTAGTAGACCTTGAGCAGAAGCGATAACTTGGTAAATGTCACGATACCCATCTTCCAAATTGTCTAGCACGGGCTGAACCACATTATTCAGCTCATGGTTGATCGCAGCCTGAGCATTAGATCTAATGACATTAAGCACAGTAACAGTCGAGAAAACAATCACGATCACCATTAGTGGAATCGCAATTTTACTCTTAATAGATAGGTTGTTGATACTCATAAGGGGGTTAATAACCACACAGTAAATAGGGACGCGCGCATAATATACAGTATCAATATAAAAGCTAGCTAAAAGTTTGTGAACCTAGTCGCATAGCAAACGTTACCCCTGAATCGACTGTCTATTATTCAACCAAAGGTCAACTTTAAAAAGTAGAGCCAAAGACGTTTTTGCACTTATTTACCACAGACATGCTCAAATACTGGAGAAGTAATGGAAATAGCACCATAATGTACGGCTCAAAAGTAAATAGGTATGAACATGAAAATTTGTGGTGTTGAAATCAAAGGTAACGATGCTGTCATCTGTCTTCTTTCTCTGTCAGATGGTGTATTTAATATCCCTGATTGCCGAGTTTCAAAGGTTGCGATTAGCGACGCAAACGACACGCAGAATATGAAAGACTTTCAATTCTCTTTTGCAAAGTTAATGGAAGATTACCAAGTAGACAAAGTTGTGATTCGTCAACGCCAAACTAAAGGCAAATTTGCTGGCGGTGGCTTTGGTTTCAAACTAGAAGCAGCAATTCAACTGATCGACGGCCTAGACGTAACCGTTGTATCACCTGCTGACATCAAGGAGAGCCTTAAGCGCAACCCTCTTATGATGAAGTTCAAAGAAACTGGCCTTAAGCAATACCAAGAAGCACCGTTTACAACGGCTTACGCTTGTTTAATGCAGCGCTAATCAATAGTCGCTAACCAATATTTGATACAGAAAGAGCCTGAATATTCAGGCTCTTTTTTGTTTCTATCACTCGGCTTTAAACCCAGTTAGTTTTGATGAAATACGCTTACCGCTCTAACGCTGTTCGCCTGCGAGCCTTAATCCATTCCGGCTTTTTCACCACCAGATAAACCGCAGCGGCAGATAAGGCGAAGCCCATTGCGCCGTAGATATCGAACGACTCACCAAAGATAAGCCAGGCTTGAATTGCTGTCGTCGGTGGCACCAAGTAAAACACCGACGCCACACTTGAAGATGCACCGTGCTCTACCATGTAAAGCAGCAAAAGGATGGCAACACAAGACAGAACAACCACCAGCCAAATCAGCGTTAGCGTGAATTCTACAGTCCAGTTCACTTGCATAGTTTCGTAACGCATTGCGAACGGTAGAAACAACGCAGCAGAAGCCAAGTATTGCACCATCGCGCCGCCGACCATATCTGTCCCCTGACAGAAACGCTTCTGATACAAAGTGCCGCAGGTAATACCCACCAAAGAAACCAAACACAATAATGTTGCCAAGCCTTTCTGGTCGTCTGACTGCCATTCAATATTGCCCATCAACACCAAGCTAATACCCGCAAAACCGAGCGCTAATCCCAGCCACTGTGCAAAATTAAAACGCTGTGAAGTACAGCTGATCATAATCAATGCGGTAAGAATCGGTTGTAAGCCAACCAGTAAAGAACTCAACCCGGCAGGCATACCCATATCAATCGCCAGATAGGTGCCACCAAGGTAGAAACCATGAATCAAGATGCCGACTACACTAGCGTGGAAGAATGCTCGACCACGAGGGATACGACGCTTAAGGATTGCAATCAAAACCAAGAACAGCGCCACGTTGGCTACCATCCTCAGTGAAAGTAATGTTGCGGGTTCCGCGTATTCCACGCCAAGACGTGCGCCGACAAAGCCTGACGACCACAATATTACAAACACGAACGGAATCATTTTAATCAGCATTACAAACCTCTGGTCAACTCTTCATCAATGCTGTTACCTTAGTTGGGTACAGATAACTAATAAAGACACAGATATAACACTTTAAATGGTTACAGATTGAGAGTGAGCAACGAGGGAGAAAAATGTGGAAGTAGAACTCAGCGGCAATAAATATCTTGCTACCGAACAACATATTAAGGCTCAAATTGATAAAGGGCTCTTTCACCCAGACGATCGTCTTCCCTCGATCCGCCAGTTAAGCGAACAGCTTGGCGTGAGTAAAAATACCGTGATTCGCGCCTATCAAGAACTCGAAGCAACGGGTTGGGTGTACTCGGTACCTAAATCTGGCTATCGCGTGAAAGCACCGAACACCACCAGCTGGGATGCATCAAGCCAACCTCAAAAAGTGGACCTCTTGTCTGTCACCAAATCGGTACTCTCTCGCCCGAAAGGCCCCCTGAAACTGTTGGCAGGTTCTGCGCACCCGAACATAAACAACCCTGCGATTCGTAGCTTGTATGCCGAGATTGGTCGCCACAGTCGATTACAAACTCAATTGCCTGGGTATTACCAATTACCTCCCGGCGACGAGCAATTAGTAAAGCAATTGTTAAAGATCACCCATGATCTTGGTGTGCCTGCGGGATCGAAAGAGATTGCGATTACTCATGGCGCTCAACAGGCGATCAGTTTGGCACTACGTGCGCTCACCAAGCCCGGTGACATCGTGGCGGTCGAGTCGCCCTGTTATTTCGGTAATCTACTTTTACTTGAATCACTTGGCTTGCAAGCCCTTGAAATCCCAAGCAGCGTTAGCCACGGTATTGATATCCCATCACTACAGAGTGCGTTGGAAAAATGGAAAGTGAAAACCTTACTGCTAACGCCAAACTTTACTAATCCAACGGGATCACGGATGCCATTGGCTAATCGAAAAGCCCTGTTGGAGATCACCGGTTCTTTACCGATTATCGAAGACGATGTGTTCGGTAGCTTAGCATTCGACACACCAATCGCTAGTCTCAAAGAACTTGATGATCAAGATAGAGTTATATACGTCAACTCACTGTCTAAAACCTTAGATTCACGCTTACGAATCGGTTGGTTACTGTCGGGGCGCTACCAACCTTTGGTCGAAAAGTACCTTTTATGCGACAACATGGGCAGTTCAAACCTCATGCAATCCGCGGTGGGTCAATTCCTCACCACAGGCAAATACCGCAGTCACTTATCCAAAATGAAACGACTCTACCAAACCAATCAAAAGCAGTTTCAAAGCTTGTTAATACAAGCATTGGACAGCTATCCTCATCTTGAAGGGCGTTATCATTTATCGAAGCCAGAAGGCTCTTTTTTAAACTGGATAACGTTGCCAGAGTCGGTCGATAGTTATGCCGTCTACCAAGATTGTTTGAAGCATAAACTCGGGATCTTACCCGGAACAGTATTTGGCACCAATGACCAATATAAACACTGCTTGCGCTTCACTGTCGCCAACATTGAAGAGAGCAAAGAGTGGAAAGAAGGGGTTGTGACATTAGCGAAGATAATCGCTAAGCATACACCTTAACCAGATTAGGCCCACATAGCCCAAACAACAAAGCCCCACTCAACTGAGCGGGGCTTTCATCATTCTGATTCTTTAATTGCTTAAAGGCGATTAGCCTTGCCAAGCGAACTGTTCAAATACTTTGTCTACTGGCGTTTTGGCAACGCGGTTTACGTAGTTGCTGATCACTTTCTGAGACAAGCCAAGAATCACTTCTAACACCTGTTGCTGACCGTAGCCCGCTTCGAAAAATGCTGCCATTTCGCTTTCAGGTACATTACCGCGGTTGCGTACCATGCTCAGCGTAAAGTCATGAAGTGCTTGCAGCTTTTCAGTGGGTAGAGCCGTGCGATTACGAAGTGCTTCGGTGATTGCAGGATCAACCTTCATTGAA
Organism: Vibrio sp. NC2; assembly: GCF_025195005.1. Lineage (NCBI taxonomy): Bacteria > Pseudomonadati > Pseudomonadota > Gammaproteobacteria > Vibrionales > Vibrionaceae > Vibrio > Vibrio sp. NC2. Next base: position 52,953 of record NZ_JANVFC010000015.1, on the reverse strand, counting down.
TGTGCGATACCTGTGTGCGCAGGAACGCAGTAGTGGCATTCGTGTTCAACGTTGATGGTTTGCCAAACAACCGTCAGCTCTTCAGCATCGAAAGATGAGTCACTAAACGCCTGGTGAAGCTGAGTGTAAGCCTTAAGTGTGTTTGGAGATTCAGCCAACACACCGAAAAGACCCGGTACTCTGCCCATCTGCTTTTTAGCACCTTCAAGAATAGGTTGGCTTTGTTCTGGCGCTGATTCTACTGAATGAATTTTGAAGTTGCTCATTGTTTTATCCCTATCAATTTATGATTCTAAAGTTATTCAATCACGGAGCAATTAATGACTATTCTCCGTTGGTGTGAAAACAATATAGATCAAACCAGAACGATCGTTCAAGCGTTATTTTGAACACTCGTTCGATTTCATTCTATTTATCGAATCAACAATTAAGAAAAAACCGATTTTATTTTAGAGGGGCTAACCCTAACCCCATGATTAAAAATAAAAAACCCACCAGGCATCAACTGGCGGGCTCGCTTATAAGTCTGCATTCTTATTTCAATCAACGATCAATATCAACGGTACAAGCCTTCAGAACATCTAATTTCATCACAAGGTTAGACACTTTTCCCTTCAAATTGGTAAAGCTCTCTGAGCGTGTCTTTTAACCATAAAACGATGGGGTTGTAGGCATTGCGTTTGTGCCAAATCATGGTGAACGGGATCAGCAGCTTTTTGACGTTTTCTTCATCTAAAGGGATGGGTAGACAGGTAAGATTGGGGTGGAGTTGTTCAACGTAACGTCGACAGTAATTCGGCGCAACGGTAGTCATGGTGTGATTCGATTGAGCGGTCATAAATAACGACTGCTCAAAACCAGCTAAAGTCAGTACGATATTTCGGTCTAGTTGTAGGTCAGTAAGCACTTCATCTAGTGCCCATGTTTCACTTTTCTCCCACACAATATTGATGTGGGGGTATTTAAGGAAAGCCTCAAGATTCCACTCTTCTTTCAAGGCGGGATGATCTTTTCTCAAATACACAACCGGCAAGTCGTGAAACAGAACCTCGAAGTCGATGAAATAAGGTAGTGAGTCTAGGGATTCTTTCGAACGCGGATGGCTTTCTCTCCCTGAAAATCCAATATCCGATTCGCCACGTACGATGGAATCTATCGAATCGTAGTCCCAGTTACGCATTTTGATTTTCGCGTTGGGGTAACGTTGAGACACGCTTTGCGTCAACTCGTTAAGCATGATCAGAGATAAAGGAGATTCTGCCTCTAAATTCAAACGCACATCTTTTGGCGCTTCGTCACCACGAGTCGTCAGTATTTGGCTTCCAATCTGCAGCCAGTCTTGAAGATCTTTTACCATGCTCAGTGCAAGTGGCGTTGGCGTTAATCCCCTTGGCGTTTTCACAAACAAAGGATCATCAAACCAATCTCTAAGCTTGGTGAGTGATTTACTCACCGTAGAAGGCGTGACGTTCAGCTTTTTCGCAGCTTTTGAAACACTCTGCTCCTGCAGAAGCAATTGCAGAGTGAACAACAGGTTCAGATCAAGACGGGCTAGTGGCTTCTTCATAATCACTTTTAACTTGAGAGGGACCTACCCATAGTATTAGAGCAATACTGATAACTCCACCAACAGCTAATATAAATGCCAACATATTCAATGCACTTAGCCCAATAATGCCCATAAACCAAATAAACAATGCCGACGTACATATTTGAGAAACACCAAGAATCGAACTAGCCACACCTGCCCGCTGCGAATAACTGCTCAATGCTTGGCTCATCGCGACACCAAAGCCTAACGAGAATCCGCCACACACGAAAGCGAAGCCGATTAATGTCACGTAATGTCCTAATCCACCATCCATCGAGGCTATTAGCAAAATAGCAGCCACAATGAAGCACGTTTGAGAGGTCAGCATTAAGCTTTTCTGCTTAAACACATTCAATGCAAATGGGGCTGAAAATGACACCAACATGCTCACCAAGGCGGTTAATGCCATGGTGTAAGAGTACTGACCTCTATCGAAGCCAAGCTCTGTCATAATCAACAGTGGAGAGACATTCACATAAGTGAGAATTGTGGTCACGCCGAAACTGGTCATGATCACTCGGCTAATAAACAACGGCTCTTTAAACGTTTCGATTGAAGTCGAATGAAGGGTTACAGGTTTCTCAGGTAAGCGCGATGTCTTAGAGAGAGAGGCTTTGGTTAACCCATTATCTTTGATGTTGAGCTTAGTCTCTCTTAGCACCAACACCGACAATAAGCACACCACTAGACCCATGCCCGCCATGGTCGTGAACAAACTCGGCCATGGGTAAACAGTCATGATTAGATGACCAATCACAGGCGCGAGTACCGGAACGATGCAAGTAATGCCATTCAACATCGACAGCACCTTGGCACGCCTTTTATCGTCTAAGACATCTCGTAAGATGGCGAACGCCACCACATAACAAGATCCAGCACCAACACCTTGGAAAAAACGCACGATAAGAAACGGCTCAGCACTGCTCACAACCCCGCCCAACGTCGACGAGAGAGTAAAAACAATTGCACCGAAAATGGCGACGGGCTTCCTCCCTACGCTATCGGCAAATTTACCCGCGAACAACATAGTCGTTGCCATACCGGCCAGATAGATAGAAAACGCGGCATGGAGCTGAGCCTCAGAGGCATTTAAGTCCGCGGCGATTTGAGGTAACCCAACCAAATACAGATCAATGGCCGTTGGATACAAAAGCACAAGTGCGAAACTACAAAATAGAAAACGATACATAACACCCCCACATAATTGATGTGAGGATAATAAGAGCGAAATGCAAAACTACCGAGTGGCATCTACGACAACGGATCTTTCCATTTACGACAAACCCCCACGCTCTCCTAAGAAGTATATTGATTGGGGCTCATCAGATGAGCTGTGCTAGATATAAAAATCCGACAGAGATTCACTAGATAAGCAAGATTTGGACTGAGTTTTTCTGAAATAAAGGCATCTCTTAATCAGAGATGCAGTGCGAGTTATTGAACGTCGATTAATTTACAAAGGTTATCAAAAGGCTAAAACAATTCACCTGCCGAACACCTAATTCACCCAACCATACTCTTCGCAAATTGCTTCGTAACTTTTTTAGAAAAATTCAAAATTTATTAGAAATTAACCCCTAACTTTACTGAGTAATTTGTTAGTCTTGGCAACAAATATTTACAATCCAACTAAAAATTATTTGGATACTTCGAGGTTGTTTTCTTGAATATGAAATTATTCGGCAGTTCCCTAATCCTTTCAGGGACTGCATTAGGTGCAGGCATGCTGGCCATTCCGATGGTATTGGCTCAATTTGGTTTCATGATCAGCTCAATACTGATGCTACTTATCTTTATCGGCACCACCTACTCTGCGCTTCTACTAGCGGAAGCGTGTACAAAAACGAAAGACAACAGTGGCATGAGCAGCGTTGCTTACTTAACGCTTGGCAGTAAAGGTAAACACTTTATCAATGCACTCTTTTACCTGTTGCTGGTATGCATGCTGATCGCTTATATCTTGGGTGTCGGTGACATCATTCACAAGCTGCTGCTCGACGTTGGCGTCGATGTGTCTACATCGGTTGCCTATACCATTTTCAGCCTATTAATGGGTGTGATTGTGGTGGCGGGTAAGTCGTATATCGACAAATTAAATCGTGGTTTATTCATCATGATGGTGGTGATGCTGCTGATTGTTATTGCCTCTTTGTTTAGTAATATTCGTCTTGATTATCTGACTCAAACCAGCAAATACACCGCTAATGATGTGGTGCAATACAGCGCGGTTATCTTTACCAGTTTTGCCTCTATGGTGGTGATCCCGTCACTGGTTATCTACAACCGAGAAGCGACTCAAAAACAGATCCGCAATATGATTCTGCTTGGTTCAGTGATTCCATTAATTTGCTACCTAACTTGGTTATTCGCAATTATTGGCAATCTTGGCACAGACGCGATCAGTCAGTTCCACAATATCTCTGAGTTGATCTCTGCGTTCAGCGGCCAATCTGCTTGGTTGAAAGTGGTGATTGCGCTGTTCTCAGCACTGGCATTGGTAACCTCTTTCCTCGGAGTCTCGATGGCGCTTTACGACCAAAACAAAGATGCCGTCACCAACAACAAAGCGTTGGCTTATGCGTTGACCTTCATCTTACCTTTGGCATTAGCAGAGCTGTTCGCTAGCCAGTTCGTCAGCATGCTGGATTACGCAGGGATGGTATTGGTGTTCCTAGCTATCTGGGGACCACTTGCAATGGTGGTTAAGGTTCGTAGACCTGACTTCCCTCACCTACAAACCGAAGGCAGCTATACTGCAGCCGGTGGCGACACGGCACTAATGGCAACATTCGGCTTTGGTGCGTTGATTTTCGTATCTTGGTTTATGGGTTAAATCCCAATTGAATACACTACCTGCTGCCATTTAAACGACAGCAGATACAAAAAGCCCGTTAGTCTTACTCGAATTAGCAATCGCAACTAATTAACAGTAGGACTAACGGGCTTTTCCGTTTTCTTATTATCATTGCCGAGAGCTAAAAGGGCTTTCTCACTTGGTTAAGTTACCAAGCAATTGCTCACACTGGGCTTTTAGCGATTTAAGCTCATCTTCATTCATCTTAGAAAGACACAGCATTTCAACCGGAACGGTCTGCGCTTGCTCTTTGAGCTCTACCCCCGCAGGTGTCAGTGTAATAACCCGAACTCGTTCATCTTCAGCACTGCGAGTTCTAAGCACGTAACCTTTCACTTCCAAACGCTTGAGTAGTGGCGTCAATGTACCAGAATCTAAATGCGTTTTTGCGCCTAGCGCTTTGACATTTATCTCTTTTTCTTCCCAAAGCACCATCATCACAATGTATTGCAAGTAAGTAAGATCAAGTGCTTTCAGCAAAGGTTGATACGCTCTACTCATTGCATTCGATGCACTATACAGCGCGAAACACACCTGATTATCCAGCTTTAGATAGTCATCTTGGTCGCTCATGATCGCCTCACCAATAATTTAAATTGTGCACAATATACTTGCGCGCTCAAATTTTATCAATTAAGCTAGCTTTAAAATTAAGTTGCACACAATTTAATTGTACAAAATCATAATTAAGGACTAAAACAATGACAACACTCTACACAACTTCTGCAACAGCAACGGCGGGTCGTAACGGCCAAGTTTCTACTGATGACAATCTGCTTTCAGTGGCGTTGAGCTACCCTAAAGAGATGGGCGGAACAGGTGAAGCGACCAACCCTGAGCAACTGTTTGCTGCGGGCTACTCTGCATGTTTCTCAAATGCTCTACTTCACGTTGCGAAAGAGATGAAAATTAAAATCGTATCGGCGCCAACCACTGCAACAGTGGGTATCGGACCAAATGAAAACGGTGGCTTTGCTTTAACTGTTGCTCTATCGATTGAACTGGATCTAGAGCAAGAACAAGCTGTTACGCTTGTGAAAACGGCGCACCAAGTTTGCCCTTACTCAAACGCGGTTCGTGGCAACATTGATGTGAAATTGTCGGTTAACGGACAAGCGCTTTAGTCTCAAAGTTAAACCAGAAAGATACGCTTATAGAGATGTCAGTAGACGCCTAAAATTGAGCCTTATCCCTAAGTTACTTTGCTTTGAGCGAGTAACTTGGGGATTGTTCATTAGTTAATAGCGAACAAGCTTTACCAAAACAAATCGATACTCAGATCCCGCAACGTCGGATTGGCAGACACCGTAACGCCAGATTGGCAGACACCGAAAATAGATATCGACATATTGCGATATCTTAGTTTCAAGGGTATATTTCACTTAAATCGGAAATAGCAGTCAAACACCATGTCAGACGTGAACGAAATTTTAAAATCCATCAACAACCCTGTACGCAGAGATATTCTTCATTGGCTTAAGTCGCCTCAAGAGCACTTTAACCTAGAGAAACAACTCGTTGATACCGATGTTGAGGGGGTGTGCGTTAGCATTATTCAGGAGAAGAGTGGCTTATCTCAATCTACCGTTTCTTCTTACCTCTCGAACCTGCAGCGTGCGAAGTTAGTGACATCAAAACGCATTGGCTCGTGGACTTACTACAAGCGTAATGACGAATACATCGAGAAATTCCTGAAGGCGCTGTCTGATTCCCTGTAGTTGAAAAGAACAAAAATCAACAGAACAGCAGTTAGATAGCAAGATGAAAACTGGATGGAATCACGCCATCCTTTATGACGAATATCATTTTTAAAAATCAACATATCGAGATTTTTAGATATCTAGTTATCGCACTATTCAATAATAATGATGCCGATACTAAAAATGCAGCGGAGCCGACAAACATGAGCAAGTCCATTCAATCCTTTGACCCAAGTAACGGTGAACTCCTTGGCGAGGTAAACCACACTTCGGCTGAAGAAGTAACTCAAACCATCCACAAAGCAAAAGCAGCACAAAAAGCATGGCGCAAACTTTCGATGAACGAGCGAGTGCTGACCATTATCAAAGCCTATCAACAACTTGATAAGTACGAAGAGTCCCTCTCACAGTTACTTGCTCGTGAAATGGGTAAAGACATTCGTCGCGCGACCGGAGAAGCAACCGGTGCGATCTACATGGGTCAGCACTATGCAGAAGATGCTCAACGTGCACTCAACACTCGAAAATTATCCGGCTCAACAGAACTTCAATACCGTCCACTAGGTGTTGTCGGAGTTATATCTCCTTGGAACTACCCGGTGATGATGGCAAACAACCTCATTGTGCCAGCATTGGTCGCCGGCAATAGCGTGATTCTAAAACCTTCAGAAGAGACCCCTCTCATCGCTGAAGCATTCTTTGGTGAACTGCAAAAGTACTTACCAGAGAATGTCTTGACCGTGATGCAAGGTGATGGTGAAACAGGCAAAGCATTAGTCGAAGGCGACATCCAAATGATCGCGTTCACTGGCTCAAAAGCAACAGGCCAAGACATCATGCGACGTGCCGCGAGCAAGGTAAAACGCTTGGTCATGGAACTAGGTGGCAAAGACCCAATGATTGTGATGCGTGATGCCAACCTAGAGCAGGCCGCTCGCTTTGCCGTCGCAGGCAGCTTTGAGAACTCAGGGCAAATGTGTACTTCGATTGAACGTATCTATGTTGATGATCGTATCGCTGAAAAATTTGAACAACGTGTCACCGAGATCGCCAACATGTACCAGATTGGCCCGTGGGATATGCCGAACGTCAATGTCGGACCAATCATCAACGCGACACAACATGGCAAGATTGTCGACCAGCTAAAAGACGCAAAACAGAAAGGAGCCACTTTTCTTTTAGGCGGTTCTGAGCAACCCGAGCGTTATATCCGCCCTACAGTAATCACCGGAATGACAGCAGAAATGAAACTGGAAACAGAAGAGACTTTCGGTCCAGTTGTCGCGATCAGTCGCTATTCCGACATTGAAGATGCGATTGAGCGAGCCAACGCCAGTGAGTACGGCCTAGGTGCTGTGGTCTTTGGAAACCAAGGCGTCAATGACGTTGCTGACGAACTTGATGCTGGCATGGTTGGCATTAATCAAGGACAAGGCGGCAGTGGTGATGCTCCATGGGTTGGTGCGAAACAGAGTGGCCTTGGTTACCACGGCTCGGTTGACGGGCACCGTCAGTTTGCACAAGTAAAAGTGGTTTCAAGATAGAGATAGAGGTTGATGATGAATAACAATGAGAATTTTTATGTCGTTCGACGCGAGTCAGGTACCCAGCGCAATGACCTTCCTGTTTGGGCACCAAAATCTGCAAACCCATTTGCACTTGATAAGAACGTTAACGCGGTATCACGCGTTGAAGTAGACAAGGTTCCCGGTGCTTTCCAGTTGCGAGATGTGCTGCTTCCCGAAGAAGTTCAGCGCATACTGGATGAAGCCAACAAGCTTGGATTTACAGAAGATGCGGCCGTGTCTCTACCAAGAGAAGTTCGCCACAATCAGAATCTCAACTTGATCGCAGATACTGAAACTCTCGACGTTATTTGGAAGCGTTGCCAAGATCAATTCATCGATAAGTACAATCACTTTGCTGGTGTAAAACCTCTAGGCATTAACGGTCGTTTCCGCTTGTATCGTTACGATAAAGGGGATTTCTTTAAGATGCACACTGATGGGTCGTGGCCCGGCAGTCAGGTGGTGAATGAACAGTTAGTCGATGACGCATTTGGTGACCGCTGGAGCATGTATACCTTCTTGATTCTATTGAGTGACGACTTCGTTGGCGGTGAAACTCAATTTATGGTTAACCGTAATGACCCGAGTAAGCCTGCTCGTCGTCAAGGGCATCATCAGGAGAGCGCGAATATAGAATCGGTTAGAACACCAAGCGGCAGCGTGCTTTGTTTTCCTCACGGTACGCACCCCGCCCATTGTATTCATGGCTCTGCGCCGATACTTTCTGGGACGAAATACATTATTCGCACAGACGTACTATTCGAGCTCTAAGCGACTCTACTGGTCGTTTCAACTCTTAAAAAAATGTCCCGCACTAAGCGGGACATTTTTATATAAGATAGAAAGCTTCTAGCTCTAAGCTGCTAACTCTTAAACGTATTCGAAAGCTCTTTCAGTGATGTTGCCAGTTCAGCTTGCTCTTTAGCTGTTGCGGCAATTTGCGTTGCACCCGTCGTAGATTCTGTCGACTTCTGCTCTACCGCCACAACGTTCTGAGCGATATCCTGAGTGACGACCGCTTGCTCTTCGGTCGCAGTTGCGATCTGCTCTGTCATGCTGAATATTTCGCTCACAGCACCTGAAATATCTTGCAACGTCTGCTCTACTCCTCGTGAATCTTCAACTGCTCTTGAAGACATCTTCTTGCTGTTATCAATCACGTTAAACGCGGTTTGCACGTCTGATTGTAGAGAGCTAATGAAGCCTTCAATTTCCAAGGTGGATTCTTGAGTGCGCTGCGCCAGAGTACGAACTTCATCGGCAACGACGGCAAAGCCACGACCTTGTTCACCTGCACGAGCCGCTTCGATCGCCGCGTTTAGTGCGAGTAAGTTGGTTTGGTCAGCAACCGACTTAATCACATCAATCACGCTGTTAATGTTATTGCTACTTTCGTGTAGATGAGTGATTTTTTCAGCGAGGCCGTTAATCTCAGAAGCCAAGGTCTCAATCGATTGGTAAGAGTGCTGAACCGTGCTCAAGCCTGCTTGTGATTGCTCGTCAGCCAGTTTAGCTGAACTTGCTGTTTGCTGTGTTTTAGCCGCAACTTCGCTCACCGTTGCCGAAAGCTCTTCTGTCGCTGTTGCAATCAAGCCGATTTGGTCTTGCTGCTCAACCAAAGTATTAGAGTTGTATTGGCAAGTTTGCGCTGTCTCTTCGGCTGCTGAAGCGAGTGTTAGACTAGATTGAGACAAGCTATCAATAACCCCAGAGAACTTCTCTAGTGTTTCATTAAGCGATGACGAAATTTGACCCAATTCGCTGTTACCTTCGTAAGTCGCACGAACGGTTAGATCATTGTCATGACGGACTTTAGAAAGTACACGCGTTAGATCTTTAACTCGAGTTGTTAAATCTGTAATGGCTTTAAAGCTAATAAAGGTCGCAAACAGGGTGATCACAACAAACATCGTGATACTGCCCATCATTGCTGATTGAGCTTGCTGAGTTTTCTGATCAGTCAATGCAATAAGAGAGTCTGCCAGTTGGTTCTCTGTCTTTTTCAGCTGAACAATGCGCGCCGTTGATTGCGCGAACCAGTACACAGGGTCGACATCAAATCCGCTCATTTTCGATTCAGCCACATCACGAAGCTTCTCGACTTCCGCGACCGAGCGGTCATTCAATTGTTGTTCAAAAAAGCGAACATTGTCTGGGTTACCCAGAACTTCAAAGTTCGAGAAATAGGTATTTTGCTCAGTCACCAAAGAGATGAATTTAACCAGCATACCCGGGCCAAACTCATTTTTAGAAAAAGTGTTATTGAGAACCGCACGTTCAATACCCGCACGCTCTTTACCTTGAAGGAAGTTATAGTAAGCGATGGTTTCAGTCGTGATGGTGGCGTCAGAACTTAGCTCAGCGATCAAGGCTGATACGCTAAGTAGCTTTGCGTTAAGTTTGGTGTAGTAACCCAAAGCTTCAGAAAGCGGGATCGACTGAGAATCGACGCGATTACGAATTGAAGTAATTTGATTGAGGCTTTGGCTGATTTCAGTATTCAGACGAGAGATCTGCGGCAAGTCGATTTCTGCAGACTGCCAGTATTCGGTTCTCTGATTGCGTCTGTTATCCGCACTGGTTCTTTGTGCTCGTAGCTCACTAACAAACTTAGTACCCTGTGAGCCGATAAAACCAGCCGTCATTCCGCGCTCTTTCTGCAACTCATGCACCAATTCACTGTATACAACCGACAAGCGTGTCAGTTGATTCAATGAAGACATTTCACTGGTGGTTTCTACGCCTTTGGATATCGCAGAAACACTAAGCCATAAAAACCCTAAGATCGGTAAAGTAAGCAAAGCGATGATTTTTTGCTTAAAAGACATATCGGTTAAATTCATTTTTATTTCCCTAGCGGCTAACAAATCTTTCTCGATCATCTCACTAGGCACATTTCTAGCGAATGCGACTCAATGGTGACCGTATAATTATTCAACTTAATCAATGCATTTCAATTACCGTGCCACGCAGATCGGTAGGCGGTAAAAATAACATTTAACCTTATAAAATACATTGGTTTATCGATAAAACTGTTAGCTATGCAACTTTAGTGAACGAAAAAAACGTGCAACAACATATTATTGACGTAAGCGACTGAAAATTGACATGTTTTTTATGATCCAAAAGGGGTAGACCTGCACCAATTATGTGCTCACAGACAGCTGTATATTCAGAAATAACTATAGATTCAACACTCGCTAGCTATTAATTCACCGCTAACCAACTCCCTATTCTTCGCCAATTAACTGTCTATTCCTCGTTAACTAAATATGTATAATGCCGAGTTGTTAAAGTAGAGATTCGCAATAAATATGCGACAACAAATGAGAGATATTTTATGGAATGCCCCGCTTGCGAAGAACATATCGGATGGGAATGGGTAGAAGAAGCCGCTATCGAACCGAATGAAGAATTCGATTGCCCAGAGTGCCAAGAAACCTTGATGTATACCATCGATGAAGGCACCTATTACGGCGCGCAACATAAAACCGTAGAAGTAGTCGATCACTAACCTTTATTGGACTCCTTATTAAGCTGGGAAAAGTGATCACTTAAGTGATGCTTTCCTACACAAGGTGCAACGGCATCCCCTTCCATTGCACTCAAGAAAAACTCCGCAGGCCCAACTCGATTTTCCGGTAGTCGTCTTATCACGCTTAGAGCCAACTTTCTCACGCAATCGGGAATGTAAGTGATCCGCGTCATTTTACCCTGAGACTGAAACGCAAGTGCTGCGATTTGTGTAGCACTAAGGGCATCAGGACCGCCCACATCCAATTCTTTTTCGGCATTAGGCAATGATGCCAAAATAAAGTCTGCCAAATCTGCTCCATGAATCGGATTCAAACGCACATCACCCGAACCAAACAAGTACACCCTTCCCGACTGAGCCATGTTGTAGAACTCTTCGATATCTGCAAAAAATCCATTGGGACGAACCACACAAGGTGCTAACTGTTCAGATACCAATAAGCGGCATGCAAACCGTTCTTTGGCCTCGAGTAAGCGAACACTTTTGATGACATTGGCCCTAAACGCCGAGACATAAACAAACTTTTTAACGCCTGCTCGTTCAGCTTCTTCCAATAGGTTTAGATTGGCTTGATAGTCGACATCCATGTAACTCAGTCCCTCTTTCTGACGTGTGATTCCAACACAAGAGATGACGATATCCACTCCATCGCAGCAACCTTTTAGGCTATCGGAATCGGTCACTTGTGCGATTTGAATTTGAGAGTCGTTTAGGCCGAGATCCTTGAATTTTTCAGCACTGCGAGCCTGCGCTTTGAAATCAGCATCACACGCTTGGAGCGCTTCAATAAGATGACGACCTAAGTATCCTGTCGCCCCTGCCACCAAAATTCGGCTTTTGAGCTCATTCGTTACGTTCATTTATAGATAACCCCATTTATTAAAAAGCCTCATTGATTAGATAGCTTCGCTTTCCGGACGATAAGGCTCTTCTCTTAGAATATGGCTGATCAGTAACTTCAAATAGAACACAGGTAAGAACCACTCTAAGCCGACAGGTGATTCGACGACATAAAGCGATATGATTAAGCTTAGCGTGTATAGAGTCAAAGCAACTGGGCGCTGAAGGTAAAGCTCGGTTTTCAGTACCAAGGCACACGCCAACATCATGTAGCCACCCGTCACTGCTACCCACATTAGATTTAAATCCAAGAACAGCCAACTGAATAACGTTAACTGAATGAAGTGAATAGCGATAAAGGTCATGTGTTGCTCAAAGCCTTCCCCTTCTCTGTGAAACCAACGTTTAGCGCTTGATGTCGCATTGGTGATCACGCCACCTAGCATATCAATCGTTAACAAAACCGCTGCCAAGTATTGACCCCAAGACCAGCCCAACTCTGCGTGATTAGCATAAGCTGCAATAAGCGCACCCGCTATGAACGGAATGTACAGTTGCAGGTTCTTCTCTGCTGATGTGGCACCGGGGCCAATAAACTTATCAAGTCCGCCTAAGAAGCCCGCTCTGAATGAGGGTAGGTTCCAATCAATTCTCATAGTTACCTCGAATAGTCGTCTTATTTTTATTTGGAACACTTGGTCTTTTAAAATTAGATCAAAGTTTAACCACTGTAAAGAATTATTTTTGACCACTTGGACTAATTTAAACTAAGATGACATTCATCAGCTACATTAAGCTATTGGTGATGCCTAAATTGACTGAACCTTCAACTATTGAATTCCGAGGAAGACTCATGCCAAAGATCGTCGATCATGACCAAAGACGCGAAGAGATCGCACTGAAAGCCGCTGGTGTGTTTTTGGAGTTTGGTTATAAAGAGTTGGGAATGAGACAACTCTGCTCACATCTCAACATGAGCAAGAGTGCGGTCTATCACTATTACAAAAGTAAAGACGAACTATTTAAGGCAGCAACCGAAGCCATTGTGCGACACGATGGTGGAAACCTCGCAGAACTGCCACTTGCAGTTGAGGCAACTACAGAACAGAAAATTGAAAACTTCGTTCAGATCTTTCATGCGATAGAGTCGCGTCACTTCCAAGAAATGAAATTAGTTTTTGATTACATTGATGTGATTGGTCAGGACGCTGTCGCCCAGGATCCAAGCATGGCCATTGCCAACGAAAAGTATCAGCAATTGATTGCTCGATACGTTGATGAAAAGAACGCGCTACCGCTGTTCTCCATTCTTATCGGACTGCTCACTCACCAAACGCTGTGTGGTGGTACATTAGAAACCGATCACGTTCGCTCTGTGGTGAGAAAGCAAATAGACAAATAAGAACTTGAGCGCAAAGCCATTTAATCAATGAGTTTCAACCAATTAATGGGGATTTCATCCATATTGGTTTACCTTGGTTTGAGCGACAATAAACACACCTTTACTAGAACGGGCGTTCAGCATAAAATATTGAACATATGTTCAGATTAATGAAGTAGATGTTATGGCCAAGACTGCGAAGTTCGATAGACAAGATGTAGTAGATAAAGCAACGAACCTGTATTGGGAAAAGGGCTTTCATGCGACTTCTATGCGTAACCTGCAAGACGTGATTGATATGCGTCCGGGCAGCATCTACGCGACGTTCGGCAGCAAAGAAGGCTTGTTTAAAGAGACATTGGCTCGCTATACCGAACTTGGCATCCTCAATCTAAACCGCTTTCGCAGTGAAACCGAATCGCCGATCAAAGCTCTCGAAAATTTCGTAAAACGCGCCGTTGTCGAATCGAAACAAAGTTCGCCAAATGGCATGTGTATGTTGGCTAAAACGGTCGCAGAACTGACTGATGAACACGCAGAATTGTTAGCAGAAGCGAAGAAGTCACTTAAGATAATGGAAGGTGAGTTCGCCAAGCTGATTGCAGAATCACAAGAACTGGGTGAGATCAGCAAAGAGCGCGAGCCTACTCAACTTGCTCGTCATGTTCAGGTTCAAATCGCAGGCCTGCGTACTTACGCCAAAACCTGTGACGATATCGATTTGCTCAACTCAATGGTTGAAGACGTATTTAAGTACCACCCTTTTTAAGGGCTGAACTTATAGATTAGTAAGCGATACAAAAAGACTCCACTTTCAACTTAACCGGCCTGAGCGGAGTCTTTTTAGTTTTGATCTAGTTAACTTTATAGATGATAAACTTTGCGGTTTAAGGATTACACCTTTCTCATGATCAACGCTTGTGCATTAAGCATCGCTTCCTTAGTACTGACATCTAAGGTTTTCACGTTCGCAAAGCGTTCTACTTCTTTAATCGCCACGTCGTGAGCAAAGATCACCAGCCTCGCCCTTTCAATATCTTTCTGCGTGATACGATTGCCTATTCCGTTGGCACCCTGCGTTTCGACTTTAATCCGAACCCCAAGATGATGCGCCGCCTTTTCTAAGGATTTCGCTGCTAAGAAAGTGTGGGCAACGCCTGACGGACAAGAAGTGATCGCCAATACCTCCGCTTGCCCTTCTTCCGTTACCGAGCCTCCCGTGAACTGATTAGAATTCGCTTCGCCTTCGACCACGTTCTTTTTCAGCAGTATCACAATTAAAGCCGTGGTAAGAGCCCCTGCCAGTGTGCCGACGATATAGCCAATCTTGCCATCAACCACAGGCAACACAATCCAGCCGCCCCATGGTGCATGATTCACTACATGGAACATAAAGCCGACCACGTTCCCGACAATACCACCAGCAACAACCGCAGGCAGAACACGTGCTGGATCGGCGGCTGCAAATGGAATCGCACCTTCACTAATGCCGATCATTCCCATGATCCCTGCTGCTTTTCCAGCTTCGCGTTCGTCGCGTTTAAACTTCTTCGGCGATAGGAAAGTCGCCAATGCCATACCCAATGGTGGCGTACAAATCGCAATTCCCACACCACCCATCAGCCAAGGTTGGGTATTCACCTGCGTTTGAGCAAACAGCGTTGCGACCTTATTGATCGGGCCACCCATATCAAAGGCCGTCATCGCACCTAAAATACTGCCCAACAGCACTTTTCCTGAGCCTGCCATGCCAGTCAGCATTTGGTTCATTTCTAGCATCACTTGAGCTATCGGTGAGCCAATCACCCACATCACCGCACCACAGGTAACAAAGGTGCCGACTAGTGGATAGATGAAGATCGAGCTCAGCGAGATCATGCTATCTGGCAGTTTGATCTTCTTGAGTAGATTAACCACAAAGCCCGCGAAGAAGCCGACCACAATCGCGCCGAGGAAGCCGGTATTGTATTGGTTGACCGCGACCCAAGAACCAATCATTCCGGGCGCTAAACCCGGTTTGTCGGCCATTGAATACGCGATGTAACCACCGAGCACGGCAGTAAACAGGGTTAACCCCGCGATGCCCATCTGTGCAATGTCAGCCAGAACGCCGCTCTCAGGCACTGCGCCATGACCCGACATCATTACCGACAAAGACAAAAGCACACCACCCGCGACCACGAATGGAATCATGTGTGAGGTGCCGTATAACAAGTGTTCTTTAAGGCGATTAAGAGATTGTGCCCAAGGGCTGAGTGGCTCGACATACACTTCATGATGGCTAGAGGCGTAACTATCGAAAGGTTCAAAATTGGCTTCGAGAAACAGCTCTTGAGCTTCCTCGACCGACTCCACCGCCTTTAATTTTGTAACAAAGCCATCTTCGATAAGTCTGGTCGAAATCTGAGCTAGTACCTCGATATGGTGGTCGTCGTGGTTATCGGGAGAAGCGAGCATAAAGAAAACATCCGACAGCTCGCCGCCGTCTGCGCCATAATCGATGCCAGAACGGCTGATACCTACCGCCACAGCAGGTTTAGCTACGGCAGTACTTTTCGCGTGTGGAATCGCAATACCATCGTCAAAACCTGTATTACCGATGGCTTCACGCTTCCAGATGTCATCAAGGAATTCACTTTTATTGGAGAGCTTACCGGCACGATCGAGCAGTTCAACAAGCTCTTCAAATACCGCCTGTTTTGAGTCTGCTTGTAAATCTAAGCAGATAATCTCGGGCTCGATAATGTTGGTGATATCCATATGCTGCTCTGCCTCGCCTGATTTCAGACTGAAGTAATTAGTGTCTGTTAACCAAAGTGATAAGGTTAATAAGATGAAAAGATTAACGGTGTGAAGGCACTCAATATATAGGACGAAAGGTGCATTAACTGGATTATTGTAACCAAGAACTCAGAGTGTGACTTTCACCTTGGAATAAAAAACGCCAATCCATAAAATCCACAAAACCCATAACAATATCGTCCCTCCCCTATGCGAGCTTTCCATACTGGAGTTCCCATGCAAGATAGCTTTTCCAAGGTAGCTTCTGAAAGGTAGCTTTTGTAACGTAACAGGGACGAGATTAAGCCGAGAATAATAATGAGAATTGTAGCGGTAACTGCGTGCCCTACAGGCATTGCGCATACTTATATGGCAGCTGATGCTCTAAATAAAACAGCCCCTAAGTTCAACGTTTCAATAAAGGTAGAGACGCAAGGCGCTATGGGTATTGAAAACTTACTGACCGCCCAAGATATTACCCTCGCAGACAAAGTGTTGATCGTCTCTGATATCGACATCGAACAACCAAGCCGATTTGACCCAGCGAAAACCGTATTTGTTCCAATGGAAGAGGTACTGTTGAGTGTCGATAAAGTCTTTATTAAGCATTGTCGAACTTAAACTTTTCATGAACGAATACCAGATCACCTTCTTCGTTAACGATCCTGCCGCGAACTCACATGTCGCGCAGCCGCTGACTCGCTTAGCGAAGAAGTTCAAAAGCAACATCCGCATTATCAACATCACTCAAAATCGAACCGCTGATCTCTCCAAATCCGTCGCGATGCTGCAAGTAGGTTTACTTCGTGGTGATTTGTGTCAGATAACCGCGGTTGGTATTGATGCGGAGCTGGCCTGCTTCGTTCTCAAAGATGTAATTGCCGAGCATTACGATATGGTTGGGTCGCAAGTAAACCATGAATTCTCTAAAGATTTAATCCAGCGAATGCCACAAATATGCCCGCCTTGTGACATCAAATGGCACCACGCTAAGGCGCAAACCCAACTGACCAAATTTGAGTGCTTAAAAGGGCTCGCTCACCTTGTTTATCCAGAAGACCCAGATGAACTAATTCTGGCATTCATTAAACGAGAAGAACGCTCGTCTACGTGTGTGTCACCGGGTATCGCCTTGCCGCATGTGATGTTTGAATCGACTCAAGATCTCTCAATTGCCGTTATTGTCAGTGACGACCCGATTGACTGGGCGTCACGTATCGGTGAAGTGCACGTTGCTATTGCTTTGGTATTGCCAACCAAACCACAGCGTGAGCACATTGTGGCGGCGACCAACCTAACTCGAAACCTGCTTCACGATCAGGTCAATGAACGTCTGCAAAAGACTCGAAGCAGTGTCGACCTGCAAGCTCTTCTGATGTATATCTCTTCACGTCTGATTTAATTCATCTCACCCTTTTAAGTTCAATTTCTTAATCAGCTAAGTTACTCACTCCATTGGTTATAATCCCAATTGCTCACACAATAAAAAACGGCTGAGCAATTACGCTCAGCCGTTCTATTCTAAATGGCTTATCTTGTAGGTTTAGTTACTTAAGCTGTTTTTTTCGCTTGTTTCGCATCCTCAACCGAGTCGTCTACAGCTTTCACTAACAGTAGACCAACGATAAACACAATACCGCCACACAGTACGAACATCATTCTTCCCCAGAATGGGTTTGGTAGAGCAAACATCGCCATCACAGCTACACCAGACACTGCGATCAATGAACCCAGCATGTGACGTTGTTTGTTATCCAGTTTCTTCTGTGCTGTTGATTCAGAAACCAAAGGTGTCGCAAGGTTAGTGAAGAAAGTATCAACATCTTTCTGACGAGACGCTTCTAGCGGTTTGTAGAACAAAGTCGAAAGAATAAAGAAGCCGCCTGTAAACGTTAAGTGAGCAATCAGGCCTACCGCTACTTTCAAATCAGACCATTCACGACCTGTTAGCGGCTCTAGGTTGAACCAATTTTGTAGCATTTCAGCGGTAATCACGAAGCCTACGATGTAAGACACAATCGCGCCAACCACTAACGTGCCCCAACCTGCCCAGTCCGGAGTCTTCTTAATGAAGAAGCCACAGAATGCTGGAATCGTCATTGGGAAACCGATTAATGCACCTACGTACATCATGGTGTCGAACAAGCTCAAGCCTTTCAATGAATTGATAAACAGTGCAATAAGGATGATAGCGACACCGAAAACCGAAGACATCAACTTAGATACAACCATCAACTCTTTCTCTGTCGCGTTTGGACGAAGAATCGGTTGGTAGAAGTTGATTACAAAGATACCTGAGTTACGGTTTAAGCCTGAGTCCATAGAAGACATGGTTGCTGCGAACATTGCTGCGATTAGAAGCCCCACCATACCCGCTGGCATGTATTGCTCTACGAAGTAAAGGTAAGCAAAGTCGCCTGCTTTAGAACCTGCGTCTGGGTAATGTGCTGCAAGGTCAACGCCTTGTCCTGCTACAAACCAAGGTGGCATGAACCAAATGATTGGACCGATGGTCATCAGAATACACGCTAGCAGAGCGGCTTTCTTCGCGTTCTTTGAGTCTTTTGCCGCTAGGTAACGGTAAGAGTTCAACATGTTGTTGGTGATACTGAACTGCTTGAAGAAGATGAAGAATGCCCAGATTCCGAAGATGCTTACGTAGTTCAGGTTGTTACCAGAAACAAATGATGCGCCTTCTGCTACAGGGAAATCGTTGATGATTTCAGTAACGCCGCCACCTTGCACGATAGCCACAGCAGCACATGTTACGGTTACTGCCATGATGATAACCATCTGCATGAAGTCAGACGCGATAACCGCCCATGAACCGCCCGTTACCGACATCACTAGTACAACAAGACCGGTTAGAACGATGGTGGTTGTCATATCGAAGCCAAATATGCCCGATGCGATAATCGCCAAACCGTTCAGCCAGATACCTGCAGAAACAATACTGTTTGGCATGCCAGACCAAGTAAACACTTGCTCGTTGAAGCTACCAAAACGCATACGAATCGCATCAATTGGCGTTACTACGCGTAGTTGACGGAATTTCGGAGCGAAGTACAGATAGTTCATCAGGTAACCAAATGCGTTCGCTAGGAAGATAACCGCGACAGCCATACCATCGGCATACGCTTTACCCGCTGCGCCAGTGAAGGTCCAAGCACTGAACTGAGTCATAAACGCAGTTGCGCCAACCATCCACCAAAGCATGTTACCGCCCCCGCGGAAATAGTCACTGGTTGTACTGGTGAACGTTCTAAACATCCAACCTATTGCGATAAGGAAAAGGAAATAAATTCCTACGATCAGAGTATTGAGTTCCATGTATAAGTCTTCTTTATGATGAATATCTGAAGAGCATATTATCTATTGAATCTTTAATTTGTAGTATTATAAGTCAAGGTTGTGATGGGGCGTATAAACCTGAATATTTGATTTCGAGGCATGAATTACACGTTAGTAAACAAAGAACAATCTGACGAAAAGTAAACATTTAAAATCAATAACTTAAAAAATTTCAATCAGTAATCTGGACAACAATAACAAGATTTTATCGTCTCGATAAGTGGTTTTTAATTTACTTAGCATTCATTAAATGCATCGCATTAATACATCAACTCTCACACGTTTAATTCAATAAATAGGCAACGAAAAATAATAAGCAACTCGCAAAGCGAACCCGTAATGTTATTCATTGGGGTTATTTAGTGAAACGGAATAAATAGAAATCGTGCCTAAAGATAAGGTTGGGAAATAAAGTGTAGAAATAAACGGCAGAGGAGAACACAAAGCAAATTGCTCACCACACCACAGAGTCCACTGTGGTGATCTAGTCATACAAATTTCGGTCGTATAAGCTCTGGTCAAAATGGCAATTTGGAGGGATGTTAGATTGAACCACGATATTCGGTCGGCGTTCTACCGGTGCGATTCTTAAACACGCGGCAAAAGTAGTTCACATCTTTAAAGCCACAACGTAGCGCCACTTCATTGAGTTTGAAGTTGTACTTCTTAAGCATAAACTTAGCGCGATCGACCCGCACGCGGGTGATGTATTCTGCCAGCGTCATGTGGCCTTGTTGACGGAACATTCGCGACAAGTGATTGGATGAAATACTAAAGCGCGAGGCAATGCTGTCTCGGGTGATTTGGCGGTGGAAGTTCTCTTGAATGTAGATACAAATCCCCTGATACACATCCTGTACTCGGCTATGAGATTTTTCTACGGGCGCTTCCAACATCGTCTTGCTGTATTGCAGTAGAGCTTGCAGCAATAACTCATCCATCGGCTGCTTGTTGCTCTCTCTCGCTAACGAGCTGAGCGCCTCCAAGATGTTATCAATCGCAAACCCAGAGCGAGTCTGAATACTGTACTTTTGGATATCGTAAAAGCTCTCCTCCCCTTTGCGCTTACTCACCAAACTTAAACCAAGCTGACGACGACCAAACAACATACTCAGCACCGAACAGTCAGTGTCCCAATTGGGTTTATTCCAACAGTTGGGTGGAATGAAAATCGCGTCTCCGGCTTTGGCAATAACGTTAGTGATCTTACGATCATGACTCTCCATTTCATTAATATACTCTCCGTCTAGCACCAACTCTAAGCGCGGAAAGTTCACCTGATAACTGCACGCTGAAGGTGTATGAAAATCTCCAGCAAACCAGATGTTATGAAACGGTTCTCGCTCGTTTAATACCGACGAGATTAAGTCATGAAATATCATTATTCGAACTCTTATAAGCAGCAATAAGGCTACCGGAATAGATATACCTGTAACTGAAACATAGCGCTATTGAGCAAAATCACAATTTGAGATCTAGGTTACAAAAATCCAGTCGTAGAAATAAATCTCCAGTGCAGGAACCAATGAGGCACGTAATTTCCCAGATAACAAAACACGCTGTAGCCCTTATAAATAAAAGCTTCAATGCATGACAAACCTTGTCAACACAGGGCTAAAAACGCCCGTTCGACCGATCAAAATCACACTCCACTTATAACGCATTAATCATCCAGTAAATGCATTTTTTCTTCACTACAGAAGGCAAGCCGTAGATTCCAGAATACCTCTAACAAAATAAAAACAGAGTAGGGGTTCATTATGATCACGACATTGATCAATCAAGATTTGATTAAGCTTTCGCTTAGCGCTAATTCAAAAGAAGACGTATTTAAAGAGCTAATAGACGTGCTTTACGCACAAGGCAGAATCTCAGACAAAGCACAGTTTCTTGCCGACATTAAGGCTCGTGAAGAACAAGGTAATACCGGGTTTGAAGAAGGTATTGCTCTGCCTCACGCCAAAAGCAGCGCGGTGATCAAACCCGCGGTTGTTATCGGTGTCCATCAACAGGGTATCGAGTACGGCGCAGATGACGGCCAGCCATCAAAACTGTTCTTCATGATTGCCTCTCCTGATGGCGGCGATAATCACCACATCGAAGTACTGGCAGAGCTTTCTTCAAAACTGATTGAAGAAGGCTTTATCGAAAGCTTCATGAATGCTGAATCTCAACAAGCCGCATTGGAACTACTGCTTGCCAAACCTGAGCCGTCAGAGACTGAAACCAACGTTGAGAAACAAGGCTTCATCATTGGTGTCACTGGCTGCCCAGCTGGCGTTGCACACACGTATTTAGCCGCCGAAGCACTAGAGAAAGGCGCGGCGGCTCTTGGTTACGACATCAAGGTCGAAACCAACGGCTCGATAGGCGTTAAAAACAGCCCGACTCAAGAAGAGATCGAACGCGCAGATGCGATTGTGGTCGCTTGTGACAAACAGGTCGACATGGCTCGCTTTGCCGGAAAACGCGTTATCAGCACCAACGTAAAAGCGCCAATCAAAGACGCACAAGGCTTGATTCAGCAAGCGCTCAATGCACCTAGCTATCAAGCAGAACAAGCACCGACCAACCAATCTGTTGCAGAGAAAGCCTCGCAAGCACGTTCAGATCTTTACCGTTACTTGATGAATGGCGTATCTCACATGATCCCATTCGTAGTGACTGGCGGTCTTTTGATTGCCCTAGCACTAGCCATTGGTGGCGAGCCAAGTGAATCTGGCATGGCGATTCCTGCTGGCAGCATGTGGAACCAAATTCTAGAAGTCGGTGTGGTTGCGTTCACGCTGATGATCCCAATCTTGGCTGGCTACATTGCTTACGCGATTGCTGACCGCCCTGCCCTAACTCCTGGCCTTATCGGTGGTTGGATTGCTAACAACGGCTCTTTCTATGGCGCTGACGCGGGTACAGGCTTCATTGGTGCAATCATCGCTGGCCTATTAGTCGGCTACTTCGTTAAATGGATTACCTCGTTTAACTACCACAAATTCGTTCAACCGCTTGTGCCTATCATGATCGCTCCGATCACAGGTTCTCTATTCATCGCGGGTCTATTCATCTTTGTTATCGGTGCACCTATCGCAGGGCTAATGGATGCTCTTACTGCACTACTAACGAGCATGAGCACAGGCAACGTGGTTCTGCTTGGCATCGTCCTTGGTGGTATGGCTGGTTTCGATATGGGTGGCCCGTTCAACAAGGTGGCGTTCCTTTTCTCGGTCGGCATGATCGCCAGCGGTCAAACTCAATTCATGGGTGCGATGGCGTGTGCTATTCCTGTGGCTCCACTGGGTATGGCTATCGCAACCAGACTTGGCCGCAAGTTCGACCTGTTCGAATCTTCTGAAATTGAAGCAGGTAAAGCAGCAGGTGCGATGGGCTTGGTGGGTATCTCTGAAGGTGCGATTCCTTTCGCGGCTCAAGACCCGATGTCGGTTATCCCTGCCAACGTACTGGGTTCAATGACTGCAGCGGTTATGGCGTTCTCGTTTGGTATTACCAACAGTGTTGCTCACGGTGGTCCAGTGGTCGCTCTGCTCGGCGCAATGAACTACCCAATGCTGGCGCTGCTGTGCATGGCGTCTGGTGCGGGTGTGACGGCGGTAACTTGTATCGCGCTTAAAAATCTACGCAAAGCCAAGCTAATAGCAGCAGCGGCTTAAGCCATTTCAACTCCAATGGCTTGAGCCCCTCTACCCTACTGTTTTTAGTAGCTAATAGTTTTTTAGGAACGAATGGAGCTCAAGCCATGTTTCCCTTCATGGTGATTTCGATGTCTGATTTTTCTTTAGCGAACGATTCGTTCGTACAACGCTTTTTCTACCCTATGACCAACGTAATTCAAAACTACGCATGGGGTAGCCCTTCTTCGTTCAGCCAACTGTTTGGTATTGATAACCAATCTGGTGAGCCACAGGCCGAGATCTGGATGGGGGCTCACCCAAATGGTTGTTCAATGGTGAACGACAACGGGCAGCAAACCACATTATCGAGCTTGATCTCTAAGAACCTAAACCTGTTTTTAAGCGAGAAAGTCGCGAGTCGTTTTGGCGAACTACCTTATCTATTCAAGGTATTAGCGGCTGAGAAAGCACTGTCTGTACAAGTACACCCAAACAAGCAACAAGCCGAATCTGGATATGCTCTAGAAGAGCAGCAAGGCATTCCGATGACGGCAGGCAACCGCAACTACAAGGATTCCAATCACAAGCCTGAGCTGGTGTATGCATTAACCGACTACACCGCGATGAATGGCTTTAGGTCGATCAACGAGATTCTTGAGCACTTCCATTACCTTGATATTCCCGAACTGCATTCGATGGTCAATGACCTAGCGGGCGACCAAACTCCCAATGGATTAGCGAGCTTCTTCGCGAGTTTATTGTCTTTGCAAGGTGAACAAAAAGGCATGGCGCTGACCATGTTGCTGGTCAAGGCGAAGCTTTCAGATGCCCCTGTGTTTCAGTTGATTTCAGAACTAGAAGATCAATACCCAGGTGATGTCGGCCTATTCGCACCACTGCTATTGAACGTGATCACCCTAAAGCCGGGGCAAGCCATGTATCTGGACGCTGAGACACCGCACGCTTACATCAAAGGCACAGGCTTAGAGATCATGGCGAACTCAGACAACGTACTTCGCGCAGGGTTAACGCCCAAGTATATGGACGTGAATGAGCTAGTCTCTTGTACTCGATTTAATGAAAAGCCTGCGGATAGATTACTGCTCAGCCCGATCGAGCAAGGTGATGTGATGGAATACCAAATTCCAGTCGAGGATTTTAAGTTCTCTATCGTGCAAAACTCACATCAGCGACAGATCACTACCGAAGGTGCCGAGATCCTATTGCCGCTCGACGAATCCATGGTGCTTACTCACCAGTGTGGCGAAACCTGCGTGATAGATAAAGGCCAGTCGGTATTCATTCCGGCTTATGCTGAGAGTTACAAACTGGACTGTGTTGGACGCGTGGCGCGCGCTTACAGCTAGCTCTATCGAGTAAATCTAGCTCTCCCTAGTAGATACAAACACTGATCATGCCCTGCTTTGCGGGGCATTTTTGTTCCTACAGCTTTTTTCTTCCTACAGAAAGTTATTTCAACACCGAAGTACACCATCAAATATGACTCATCTCACACTGGATGAATGATGCAAATCACACTGGATGAATGATGCAAATCACACTTAATTTTGCTTGGTACAAATGTACAGTGAAGGGCTTTTATTTGCTATTTCGCGAATCGGGTTAATCCATTAATTTTAATTCAAGAACTTCAATAGTGAATGAGTTAATAAATGATCACACAGCTAACTAACGTCAACTTAATTAATAACAACCTTCAAGCGAATAATAAAAAAGAACTGTTTGATGAATTGGCAATCATGTTATTTGAGAACAACCGAATCAGTAATAAAGAAGCCTTCTTGGCAGACATCGAAATTCGTGAATCTCAAAGCATCACTTCAATGGACGGCATCGCTTACCCACACTCAAAAAGCAAGGCTGTCACTGAGCCAGCGATTGCAGTCGGTGTTAAGCGCCAAGGCATTGAGTATGGCGATGAAGACGGCATTAACCCAACCGTGTTTTTTATGATTGCCTCACCAGATAACGGTGCAGACCATCATATTTATGTACTACAAGAACTATTTGGAAAATTCAGCGATGAATTTATTCAAGATATCCATAACGCAAAAGACGAACAACAAATCCTTAATATTTTAATTAATTCATAAGGCGTAGAAAATTATGAGCACCCTAACAACTCAAGCTACGAATACCAATAATAAAAATAGTAGTAGCGACTATAAAAAAATCCTTAGTACCATGAAAGGTCACCTGCTTTTCGGAACCTCACACATGCTACCTTTCATCGTAGCCGGTGGTGTTCTGTTGGCGTTAGCGGTAATGGCATCAGGCAAAGGTGCTGTACCAGCAGACGGCTTGCTGGCAGACATCTCTAATATCGGTATCAAAGGCCTTGTTCTTTTCCCAATCATTCTTGGCGGCTTTATTGGTTACTCCATTGCAGATAAACCAGCACTAGCACCTGCAATGATCTCTTCTGGCATCATGGCTGACATGGGCGGCGGTTTCCTTGGCTGTATCGTGGCAGGCTTTATCGCCGGTGGCGTGGTGTTCCAACTTAAGAAGATCCCACTTTCTGCAAACATGACCGCGCTGGGTGCGTACTTTATCTACCCGCTGCTAGGCACGTTAATCTCTGCAGGTATCGTACTGTGGGGCATCGGCGAGCCAATCAAACTGTTCATGTCTTCAATGAACGAGTTCCTAGCTTCAATGGCTGGCGCATCTAAGATGGTTCTGGGCACAATCCTTGGCGGTATGACAGCGTTTGACATGGGCGGCCCTATCAACAAAGTAGCGACCCTATTTGCTCAAACTCAAGTAGACACGCAACCTTGGCTAATGGGCGGCGTAGGCATCGCGATTTGTACTCCACCTCTAGGTATGGCTCTGGCGACTTTCCTATTCAAAAACAAGTTCTCTAAACAAGAGCAAGAAGCAGGTAAAGCAGCAGCAATCATGGGTTCTATCGGTATCTCTGAAGGTGCTATCCCTTTCGCAGCAAATGACCCAATGCGCGTACTTCCTTCAATCGTTGCCGGTGGTATCGTGGGCTGTGTATTCGGCTTCATGACAGACGTTCTACTGCACGCACCGTGGGGCGGCCTAATCACTGCGCCAGTATCAAGCAACATTCCAATGTACGTCGTCGGTATTGCGCTAGGTTCACTGACAACAGCGGTTATCGTTGGTTTCTGGAAACCTGTGGCGGTTGAAACCGAAGAAGACATGGTTGAAGCGCCAGTACAAGCTCAAACAGCTCCTGTAGCAGGCGAAGGCGAGTACGACATCGTAGCCGTAACATGTTGCCCTTCTGGTGTTGCACACACCTTCATGGCGGCGAAAGCACTAGAGAAAGCAGGCTTAGCCGCTGGTCTTAAGATCAAGGTAGAAACTCAAGGTCAAAACGGTATTCAGAACCGCATCACCGACCTAGATGTAGCGAACGCGAGACTGGTTATCTTGGCTCACGATATTCAAGTGAAAGACGCTCACCGCTTTGCCAATGCGAACGTGATTGAGTGTTCAACCAAGGAAGCAATGAAGAAAGCCGCGACTATGGTGGCTATCTAAAACCTGAAACAAGTTAAAAGATAAAATTACTACCCCCTAGTAACTAAAATCCCCATTCGTTTTGTCAGCGAATGGGGATTTCTTATAGTTAGGCCAACAGCATCCTTCTCGATACAAGTCATCTGTATCTCTGTAGCCTAGATGAAAAAGTATTAAGTTATGTTGTTGAACATGGTTCTATCTCAGAGGTGAGACTTTCTTTCAACTGTTTATATGGCATCGGGTAGCCCAGATAATAACCTTGGGCTTGTTCGCAATTTAACGTTTTCAAAATTGACAGTTGTTGAGCATTTTCAACCCCTTCAGCCACAACACTAATGCCAAACCCTCGCGCTATATCAATGATACCAGACGTTATGGCTCTAGAACGATAATCATCTTCTAACCCATTGATGTAACTGCGATCGACTTTGATTTCATCTACATCCAATTTGCTAAATATACCAAAAGACGTGTAGCCAACACCAAAATCATCTATCGAAAAGGACACCCCTTGTTTTTTTAACTTCTGAACAGCGATTGCACACTGATCTATATCTTTCAAAATAGCGGTTTCAGTGATTTCCAGACAAAGTAAGCGAGCAAACTCGGGATCCTTTCGTAGATATTCGTCCAGATGGTTCATGTCATCAACGCTATTTAGCTCTACCGCTGAAATATTGACCGAGACACTATTAAGCGCATTCCCTAGCAAGCCATTAGCCCTAAGTTGTGACGCAGTCTTCTCTAGAACTAACGTAGTCAAATCACGACAAAAATAATTCTCTTCTGCTAGCGCGACAAAGATATCCGGTGAAACGACACCATAGCGCTCATGCGTCCAACGAGACAACACCTCCACACCTACGACGAGTCTACTTTCAATGTTGAATTTAGGCTGAAACACAATATCAATCGCTTTGTCATCAATCGCTTTACGTAATTCTTGCACCATTTCTTGACGTTGACGTTCAAGCTCAGTGAGTTTTGGGTCATGAAATTCAATCGTGTCCTTGCTTTTCTTTGCTTCAGTTAAGGCGTGGGTAGCAGATGCCATGAGTTGCTTGGCATTATTCCCATCCGAGGGGAATAGAGCAGCGCCAATACAGCAAGTGGCATTAATATTATAACGATAAGCACACTGGTTAAATCTACGATGTACGAGGGCAATGTAGGATTCAATATGTTCCGTATGGTTGAGTTTAACCAAGCACGCGAAACCATCTGAGTGCACTCGTGATGAAAGCGGTTGATGCTCTATAGGAAGTTCAATAGATCGTGCGATATCTTTTAAAAATGAATTAGTATTCTCGAATCCGATCTGGTCAGCGACAGATTTGAAGTTATCAATGTCTAATAAGAAGAGGACATAATGGTCACTGGCTTGAGAATTTTTCAGTCTTTTATTTAAATATCGATAAAAGACTGAAGGGCTATGAAGTCCAGTCACACTATCAAGATCGTTAGCGTCCTCTAAATCTCGATTATTTTTCTGGACCATTACCCATAATAAAATAGACGTTAGAATGATAAAGATCAGACCTTTGACTGTCTGAGCTAAGGCATGTTCGTGTAAATTATTTGATAGTGACTCAACTGCGAGATCAGAGAATAAAACCCATAATGATGACAGTATTAAGTAACTGAATACTATGTTGACCGGATATCGTTTTGTCTTGTTCATCGTTAACTGCTATCTCTCAGTCTAATGTGTCATGACTTATATGTTATAAATTGCTCATAACGTAGCACTAACATAATTAGCAATCTACTATTCACGCTTTTATTTTTAACCTTAGTTTATCAACTCTGGTCGTCATTCTGGGCGAAGGAAAGCTCATAAGGACTTGGTTACGTAATTCAGTGGAACTAAACGAAGAACCTACAATCTGATCAGCTACATTCATTCCCCCTCGTAGCCGTATACTTAAACCTCGAGACAAAACAACCAACTGGAAGCAATACAATCAACCAGTCATTAACCGTGGTTCTCTGGCCTTCTAGATTAATGAAGAAACGGTAAGTGACTGGACGCAAAGCAAACAGAATAAACGCGGGAGGTCACGTCGATTAACTGATTTATCTGTCGCGACAGTACTCATAGTGAAACGCGTGTTTTCTATGCAAATGAGAGCGCTGCGAAGATTTATAGGAAAGAGCGGTATGGACACCACAGACGTTCACTTTCAGAAACAGCGATGTATCGAGGTAAACCGTTGATAGGATGGCGATTGAACTAAAGAAATTACAATGTACAGGTGGGGAAATTTACATGATGATAGAAAGCGTTGAACAAGCTTACTGGGTTAGGTATGCCTGAAACTTGTCGTATTAACTAAAAAACACACGAAACGGGGGTGACTCTGTCTCTAAACCGAATTACGCAACAAAGCCTTCACTAGAATAATAGCTATGATATATCCCCCCTTAGTAGGTTTGAAAAAGGTGTTTATCGAAATAAAAATATCAAAGGGGATATTATACTTAACGTATCCAACGTCTATTTAACTCTATGAAAATGCATATCGCTAATTACCTGTTTCGATTCATAATAATTGAGTTAGGTTTCAACGCTTTTCTATTCTAGTGACCGATTAATGACGAAGGGACGTTGATCAGATATTTATGATCACCGTCCCTTTTCTTCTATCTCTTATATCTATGCGTTAGGCCAGAACTCGCATTAAGCCTATCTATTCTTTGATATAAAGATCCTTAGAATAGATGCGCCCTTCCACGTTGTTCTTGGCAAAGCCACCAACACTTGGTCGCACTAGGCGAGCCTGCATGTAGTAATAGATAGGTGCGATAGGCATATCTTCAGCCAGTAACTGTTCTGCTTGATCATAGAAACCTTGGCGATCTTGTTCGCTGGTTGCGGCCAATGCGCTGTCCATTGCAGAGTCGTACTTGTCGTTGTTGTAACGAGCAAAGTTACCCGAAGACTCAGAGCGCAGTAGGCTCAAGAAAGTCGATGCTTCATTGTAATCACCACACCAAGAAGCCCGCATCACATCAAAATCACCTTGGCGACGTGATACTAGGTAAGATTTCCACTCTTGGTTTTCTAGCTCAACTTGCGCGCCTAGATTACCTTTCAGCATGGAAGCAATCGCCACTGCAATCGACTTGTTCGATTCACTGGTGTTGTAGAGTAATTTGAAGTCCAATGGGTTAGCCGCATCGTAGCCCGCTTCTTTCAACAGCTCTTTCGCCTTTTGGTCACGCTCCTTTTGAGTCCATGTGCTGTATTCAGGCTGAGTCGCATCAAAACCAGCCGTGTACTCATGAGCAAAGGTATAAGCAGGTAGGTTACCCACCTGAGTGACGCCATTGGTGATCACATCACGCATCATCGAATAAGACACCGCTTTACGCACTCGCGCGTCATCAAATGGAGGACGTGTAGTATTGAATGCATAGTAGTAAGTACATAGCAGAGGCACCGCGGTAAACGCATCTTGGTATTTGGTTTTAAGCTGCTGCGCCATGTGTGTCGGCACATCAGACGTGATATCCACCTCACCCACCGCATAACGGTTAATCGAGGCGTTTTGGTTTTCGAACGGAATGTAAGTCACTTGGGTTAGATTGGTATCAGAACTAGCCCAATAGTAAGGGTTCTTCTTCAGCTCGATGCGTTCGTTAATCACCCACTCGTCCAAAACAAACGCACCATTACCCACAAACTGCTTAGGGTCATTCCACGGCTTATCGCTGTTTTCTAGCGTTGCCTTATGAACGGGCATCATCGATGTATGGCCTGTCATCGCCACAAAGTAAGGCACCTTGCTATCGAGATCGAACTTCACCGTGTGTTTATCGACAGCGGAGATACCGAGATCTTCAACGGGCTTCTTACCTTCTGCCACGTCAGCAATATTGTTGATTCTGGTGAGCTTGAGATACCACACGTTTGGCGAAGCCAGTTTCGGGTCGACCGCGCGTCTTATCGCGTACACGAAATCATCGGCCGTCACCGGATCGCCATTCGACCATTTCGCGTCTTTACGCAGATGGAATACAAACGTCTGGTTGTCTTCCGTTTCCCAAGACTCCGCGACACCTGGGGTGATGTTGCCATCGCGATCTTGGATCACTAAACCCTCAAATAGGTCGCGTAGAATGTGCATTTCCGGTAGGCCTTCCGCTTTCGCAGGGTCAAGCGTCGCTGCTTCCGCATCATTGGCGCGAACTAAGTGCTGGTCTTTTGCCAGTGAAACACCAGCAGGTAAGGTTTCAGCAACGGCAGTCACTGATATAAAAGGGGTCAATAAAGATGAAATGAGTAAAGCCGTTGAATGTTTTTTAAAATCCATGTTTGTTTGCTCTCCTAGCCTATCTTTGAAGCAAGTAATAAAATTAACAATGCGACGGTTGACGAGTTTTGACGCTATGGTTTATTTAAAGGGGTTCATCTAATGGACTTAGTTAATGATTAATATAGCCAATAGTGAATACTTGATAGTACTTGATCAATCAGGAGATTAAGGTGAGTTTAATTCCAAGAACGGAAAGAGCTGCGTTTTCAATAAAGCCGCTGTCATATGGAAAATCGGTGTTGGGTGCGCCTTTGCTCTATTTCCCCGCGCAAATAGAAAGCGAATCTCGCGGGCTAATTTTAGCAGGCACACACGGTGATGAAACCGCTTCTATCGCAGGTTTGTCTTGCGCCCTGAGAAGCTTGTCAGCCGCCAATTTACGACACGATGTGATTCTGTCGATGAACCCAGACGGCAATCAGTTAGGCACTCGCGCTAACGCCAATCAAGTCGATTTAAACCGCGCCTTCCCAACGCAAAATTGGACAGAAAACGGCACTGTCTATCGCTGGAGTTCTCGCACACCGGTCAGAGACGTAAAAGTGAAAACGGGACAAGCCAACCAACTTGAACCTGAAGTACAGTCACTCATCAACCTCATTGAGCAGCGCAAACCCAAGTTCGTCATCTCTTTCCACGAACCACTCGCTATGGTCGACGACCCAACCCAATCAGAACTCACCTCTTGGCTAGGCAAGCAGTTCAACCTACCACTCGTCGAAGACGTCGATTACGAAACCCCAGGCTCATTCGGCACATGGTGCCAAGAAAGAAACCTACCGTGTATTACCGTAGAGCTACCGCCCGTTTCTGCTGATCTGACGATAGAGCAGTATTTGGATGCATTTGTGGCGGTGTTGGGGTGTGAGGAAGGATAGCCCTGATCATTGTTGGACAAAAGTGTCTCAGGACTTACTCTAAATTAGCAATTCGTGGATAACTAAAGGTATGGAAAAGTGAGTATTGGAGAGCGAGCACGATGCGTAAAATCGCACTAGTAAAAGGTTGGTTTAGATGCCGACTAAATACGGTTCCGTTCAAACCACTATTATTGAATAAAAAGCCTTTAGCGGTGTAGCCAGAAGAAATTCACCCTTCGTATTGACTTTGTCGTGTGAAAACGGCTCCCTATCGGGAGCCTGTCATATGTCTAAATCTCGGTGCGGATTAAGTGCAGTTAAGTTCAATCAACTATCGACGTTGCATGAAGGTTATATTTAATTACATCGAATGTAATCAGATTCCAAACATATTTTAGCTCTTTTTTTCGCCTCATTGACATCGATTAATGTCATTCTTTTAGTCATTATATCGAAGTCGTTTTGCATCCCTTCCTTGCCATTATATTGAGCTAATTTTAACCACATGTAAGATGTTTTATCGTTTTTAGTCACACCTTTACCTTCTGCGTACATTGATCCAAGATTGTATTGAGCTGTCGCAAGTCCTTGCTCAGCTGCCTTTGTGTACAAAGACACCGCTTTTTTTTCATCTCGAGAAACACCGGTGCCCTTTGCGTACATAACACCTAGATTGTTTTGAGCATCTACGTCACCCTGCTCCATGGCCTTTCTATACCAAGACACCGCCTCTTTATCATCTTGAGAAACACCTCGACCTTCTGTGTACATAACGCCTAGATTGTTTTGAGCTGTCGCAAGTCCTTGCTTAGCGGCCTTTCCGTACCAAGACACCGCCTCTTTATCATCTTGAGAAACACCGATGCCTTCATCGTACATCCACCCTAAATGGTTTTGAGATCTCGCATGCCCCTGCTCTGCAGCCTTTTCATACCAATACACCGCTTCTTTATCGTCTTGAGAAACACCCGCACCTTGCTCGTAAGACATTCCAAGGTTATGTTGAGCATCTACAACCCCCTGCTCAGCGGCCTTTTTATACCAAAACACCGCTTCTTTATCATCTCGGGAAACACCTCGGCCTTCTCCGTACATAACGCCTAGATTGTTTTGAGCTAGCGCATGTCCTTGCTCGACGGCCTTTTTATACCAAGACACCGCTTCTTTATAGTCCTGAGAAACACCTAGGCCTTTTTCGTGCATAACGCCTAGATTGTTTTGAGCTAGCGCAAGTCCTTGCTCAGTGGCTTTTCTATACCAAGATACTGCTTCTTCATAATTTTGAGAGATACCTCGACCTTCTACGTACATGCTGCCTAGATTGTTTTGAGCTAGCGCATGCCCTTGCTCAGCGGCCTTTCTAAACCACAACACCGCTTCTTCATAATCTTGAATTACACCCACACCTCGTTCGTAAGACAATCCAAGATTATATTGAGCATCCATAGCACCCTGCTCAATGGCTTTTCTATACCAAGACACCGCTTCTTCATAATTTTGAGAAACACCTCGGCCTTCTGCGTACATGGTGCCTAGATTGTTTTGAGCTAGCGCGTGTCCTCGCTCTGCGGCCTTTCTATACCAATACACCGCTTCTTCATAATTTTGAGAAACACCTCGGCCTTCTGCGTACATAGCACCTAGATTGTTTTGAGCTAGCGCATGCCCTTGCTCTGCGGCCTTTCTAAACCACAACACCGCCTCTTTATCATCTTGAGAAACACCTGTGCCCTCGACGTACATCCATCCTAACTTGGTTTGAGCTCTTGCATACCCCTGCTCTGCCGCCTTTTGATACCAAAATACCGCCTCTTTATAATCTATGGAAACGCCTCGGCCTTCATCATACATCGATCCTAAATCGGTTTGAGCTCTCGCGTCCCCTTGCTCAGCCGCCTTTCTATACCAAGACACCGCCTCTTTATAATCTTGAGAAACACCTGTGCCATCGGCGTACATCCATCCTAAATTGGTTTGAGCTCTCGCATGCCCCTGCTCAGCGGCTTTTTTATACCAAGACACCGCCTCTTTGTCGTCTTGAGAAACACCTCGGCCTTTTCCGTACATAACACCAAGATTGTTTTTAGCTCTCGCGTCCCCTTGCTCTGCGGCCTTTCTATACCAAGACACTGCTTCTTCATAATCTTGGGAAACACCACTGCCTTTTTCGTACATAACGCCAAGATTGTTTTGAGCTGTCGCATGTCCTTGCTCAGCGGCCTTTCTATACCAAGACACCGCTTCTTTATAGTCCTGAGAAACACCTCGGCCTTCTTCGTACATAACGCCTAGATTGTTTTGAGCTCTCGCATGTCCTTGCTCAGCGGCCTTTCTATACCAAGACACCGCTTCTTTGTTATCTAAGGAAACACCGATGCCTTTTTCGTACATCCATCCTAAGTTAGTTTGAGCTCTTACATACCCCTGTTCAGCGGCCTTTCTATACCAAGACACTGCTTCTTTGTCATCTTGAGAGACACCTCGGCCATTTTCGTACATCCATCCTAAATTGTTTTGAGCTCTAGCGTACCCCTGCTCAGCGGCCTTTCTATACCAAGACACCGCCTCTTTATCATCTTGAGAGACACCTCGGCCTTCGTCGTACATCCATCCTAAATTGTTTTGAGCGCTCGCCTCCCCCTGCTCAGCTGCCTTTCTATACCAAGACACCGCCTCTTCATAATCTTGGGAAACACCTCTGCCTTTTTTATACATCCATCCTAAGTTAGTTTGAGCTCTCGCGTACCCCTGCTCAGCGGCCTTTCTATACCAAGACACTGATTCTTCATAATCTTGGGAAACACCTCGGCCTTCGTCGTACATCCATCCTAAATTGGTTTGAGCTCTTGCATACCCCTGCTCTGCGGCCTTTCTATACCAAGACACCGCCTCTTCATAATCTTGGGAAACACCTCTGCCTTTTTTATACATCCATCCTAAGTTAGTTTGAGCTCTTGCATGCCCTTGCTCTGCGGCCTTTCTATACCAAGACACTGCTTGTGTATCGTCCTGAGATACACCGTTTCCGTCTTCATACATAACGCCTAGATTAAATTGACCATGAGCGTCCCCTTGCTCTGCCTGTTGAAAGTATGCAGCTTTTTTTGCTTCAATATCTTCTTGATGTCGATCTTGAGTGCACCCAGCCAAGCTAATAGAAACTATTAAGAAAATTAAAATTCGCATCTCTGACTCTGTTGTATAAGTAATAATTATTATTTATGTGTGTAACTTGTGATTTCCACAAAATCTATGACAAGTAGTAGCAAAGTCGCTATAGCGACCTTTAAATAGCAAGTAATAAGATAATGCGATCTTCTCTTTGTGACTTTTTATAAAATCAATAAGTTAGAAGAAAGTCAATCGAGTGGGTTGCTTATTGTTGCATATGTTGAATATTTACTGCGTTTGAGTGAATTCTAGTCGGGAAAGGCTCGTCGCTAAATTGTGTAGAGTATTCAATCTGTCAAATAAACGGGCAGGGATGTACCAGTCGAGAATCAACCAACTCGACTATTGAGAAGTTAACTAGGAATAAGTTCTTGAGGGTTAAACTTAACAAGTTCAGTAGCTGAAACTCCTGTGTTGCGTACATAACGAGTCACAAAGTTGTGCCCCCCTCACGCATAACACAACTAGCTCCCCTAATGACTCACCGACGTCGAAAACAAGTTAATAATCACAACACCTGCCAAAATCAAAGCGATACCGATGATCGCGAAGATATCGAGTTTTTGACCGTAGACCAACCAAGACAAAACTGCGACTAACACGATCCCTACCCCACACCAAATCGCATATGCCACACCTAAAGACATAGTTTGAACCGTGAGAGACAACAGATAGAAAGCAAAGCCATAACCGACTAGCACTGCGGCAGTCGCGGGCAAAGAAGTAAATTGCTGCGTTTTAGGCAATAGAGAAGTCGCGACAACTTCAAGCACAATGGCAAGTGACAGCATCACAGGAGGCTGGATAGATAAAAGCATGTTTGGGTCCACAACAATAAAATACGGCGCTCAGAATATTGTAGTTTTATTTCTGGTTCATGTGATTTTCAGCAAGTAATTATTATGATGCACCTTAAAAATTCTTAGGTGTAATTCTCGATTAAACCTACGCTCAGACAAACAAAAGAGCCCACTAACTCATGGCAAGCAGGCTCTTCATCAATATAATCATCTAATCGGTAAGACACTTAATTTGCTGACGTTGAGCCTCTTAGAATATTGCGTTTAACTTCACCTTTAAGATCGGTCAGGGTTTGCTGGTCGACATCAATCAAGAAGTGATTACTCGCTTGGCCTGTTGCGAATTTTTCAAGAATCACGAACAAGCTACCAAAACGAGAGCGGAATACCTCTCCCACGGTATATTGGCCAAGATCACCTAGCTCTGAATCCACCGTGCCATCAAACTCGGCAAGCTCGCGGCTTAGCAGTTCGTATTGGCGCAGTTGTGTTTCACCGATATCACGGAACGCCAGTTCGTCTGCGTTACGTAGTCGATAGAAATCTGTCGCTAGTAGCTCACCACTCCACTCTGCAAAGTCAGCTAAGCTTAACCCCTCAGTAGATGCCAAAACCTCAGCTTCTACTTTGGCTGCTTGCCAATCTCTCTGGAACTGTTCCTCATCAACGACACCATTTGCAGTACAGCCTTCAACTGGATAACCCAACTTGTCGGCTAATTGACAAACCGTGAACTGCGTTTCTAGTTGAGACATGATCATCATCTCTTCACCGTTCATGTGCATGATCATTTCACGCATTTCGATTGGCCAATCACTAGGAAGGAAACGTAAGCGCGTTAATTCACGGATATGCCAGTCAGTCAGTTCGTAGTAGCTCTCTGAATCCAGAATATCTTTGTTCCAGATCTTAGCTTCTGCATCAGGATCTCCATTTGCAGCTTGAGTAAGGTATGCATGCTCTTCTTCGTAGTGACTAAACAGTTCGTTGTAACGTTCGACTTGATCGATAACCACAGTCTCGACCTCAATTTGGTTATCAGGGCGAATATTCAACAGCTTATAGGCTGGAATATAGCCCGCTAACGATGGCGCTTGGATATTAAAGAGCGTGTGCTGAACACCATCGATATTGAAGCTTTTCTTACCAGTATCGTTAAAGTGCATATGACCGCCAACGTGGATATTCAATCCTGTTGCAGCAAGTGCACGACTGGTATTGTCATCTGGTTCACGAGCCAGTTGATGGCTTCCTTCACCAAACAGATCTTCAATCTCTTCAGAGGCACCGTTGTAGAAATCTGTCATTGGGAAGTGCGAGAAGGAAACAAGCGTCTTATTCTGCTCTTTCGCTGCTTTTACTACATCAGAGATCCAATCGATCACATGTTCTTTGTGAGTCAGCATCATGTTGTAGCCAGCGCTGCTTGATCCATCAAACGTGTTTCCGTCTACAGAGCTATCAGACGAATTTTCTTTAGGGCGATAAACATTCGCGTCAATGGCCAACAGCCACAAGCCTTTAACTGGCTCGACTAAGTAACTGGTATCGGGCACTTCAGAACAACTTGAGTAGCCATTCTCTTTATAACTACCACCTGTTCCTTCATAACAGATCTCGTACATGCGCTTATCAAAAGCTGCTTCTTCTTTCGCTAATTCATAGCTGTAATTGGTACGAGCTTGCGTACTGCTATAAGGGGTTTCAAAGTAGAGATAATCTTGCTGAGGGTAGAAGCCGTGAGTACCAAGGATACCCATGATCTCTTCATAGCCCCACTCACGCACTTCTTCAGTACAGATGGTTGCTAGGTTATCGCCGTCACCGGGAATAGTTGTCCACTCATCTTCATAGCCAACACACTCTTCTTTACCGCGACTATAAATACGTTGGTTCTTACCCCCTTCACCTAAAAAGTCGGACTTACCCGCAGGGATAGTAAATGGCCTCACTGGATCGTGGTTGCCTGGGCTGCAAAAAACTCAAGGCCGTACGTGTCGCGGTAGTGATCAAAAATGCTTACTAAACCACGCATATGAATGGGTTGGCCGTCATCACTGAAGTCACCCGGCAGGGCTACGTACTTCACGCCACGCTCAACCACATCATCTAGCGCCGCAATCATCGCGAAGTAGTTTTCGTTGAATAGACGAGTAGAGTTCATCTGAGACTCCATCGTTCTGATCGTTGCATTCTTACCACTGATTGCATTCGGCAACCCTGCGAACGAGCCGTCCTGAAAATCACCGTAAACATCATGGAAATGGATATCAGGCATGAACGCCACTTGCACTGCGCTGTCCATATTGCCGCTGTCATCACTTGGTGAACTTGAATTGCAACCAACCAGAGCTGCTGCTATCAAGCCTGAAAGTACGGTCAATGTACTCTTTTTCATTTTCTCTTCCCAAAAAGTTAGAACTCAAAATTTGGCGAGGAGATTAGGTGAGAAAAATGACACTATTGTTTCTGATATCTTACAAAACGTCGTATGCAGAGTGCTTATGCGACCTTGCTTCAATCCTTAAAATTCAATTGATTAGCCAACATCATAAGCGTCAATGATTTGATAATACAAATCAGATGAAAGTATACAAACCATCACACATCGAGCAACCGAACATCAATGGTAGCAATGCATTCAAGCGGTTCAAGAATGTCAGTCCTTTCCTAAAAGTGGCTTTTTGGTCTCAAGGTTTACGACCACTAAGTCGGGCAGACCCCCAATACCAATTATTACAAATACGTAATAATCATTTTCTATTTAAGGGGATTATCAAAACTCGAACTCACACCTATACTGGCTCCAACAAAACGAGAGAGCGGAAACAATTAAGCTCAACTACTCTTAACGGGTTGAATTTAATTGCACAGTTATCCGCTGTACTGACATATATAGGAAGCATCCAATGACAATCGAAATTAAACCTGGTCAAACTCATATCAAATCAAAAGCAATGGTTGCATGGGCAGCTGGCGAGCCACTAAAAATGGAAGAAGTTGATGTACAACTTCCTAAAGCTGGTGAGGTTCTAGTTCGCATCGTTGCTACTGGTGTTTGTCACACTGACGCATTCACATTATCAGGTGACGATCCAGAAGGTATCTTCCCTTCAATTCTTGGTCACGAAGGTGGCGGCATCGTTGAGATGATCGGCGAAGGCGTTACAAGTGTTGAGATTGGCGACCACGTTATCCCACTTTACACAGCTGAATGTGGCGAATGTAAGTTCTGTAAATCTGGTAAAACTAACCTATGCCAAGCCGTTCGTGAAACGCAAGGTAAAGGCCTGATGCCAGACGGTACAAGCCGCTTCTCTATCAATGGCGAAACAATTTTCCATTACATGGGTTGCTCTACTTTCTCTGAGTACACAGTACTTCCAGAAATCTCTCTAGCGAAAGTAAGCAAAGAAGCACCACTTGAAGAAGTTTGTCTTCTAGGTTGTGGTGTAACTACGGGTATGGGCGCGGTATTGAACACAGCTAAAGTTGAAAAAGGCGACAACGTTGCTGTATTCGGCCTAGGCGGTATCGGTCTTTCTGCAATCATTGGTGCTCGCATGGCTGGTGCTAACCGCATCATCGGTGTAGATATCAACGAGAGTAAATTCGAACTAGCAAAACAGCTTGGCGCGACTGACTGCATCAACCCAACTAAATTCGACAAACCAATCCAAGACGTTATCGTTGAGATGACAGACGGTGGTGTTGAGTACTCTTTCGAGTGTATCGGTAACGTAAACGTGATGCGTCAAGCACTTGAATGCTGCCACAAAGGTTGGGGCGAATCAGTCATCATTGGTGTTGCAGGTGCAGGTCAAGAGATCTCAACTCGTCCATTCCAACTAGTAACTGGTCGTGTATGGCGTGGTTCTGCTTTCGGTGGTGTTAAAGGCCGCTCTGAGCTTCCAGAAATCGTTAACCGTTACATGGCGGGTGAGTTTGGTCTTCAAGAGTTCATCACTCACACTATGGGTCTGCAAGACGTTAACGAAGCATTCAACCTAATGCACAAAGGTGAATCTATCCGTACTGTTCTACATATGGATAAGTAACACCTCTTGGTCTCGATACTTAGGTGTCGAGGCCAAAGTTATAAATGAAAAGCAACAAACTGTCTTCACCACCTCCTGCCCGGTGGGTGGTGAAACTTAAAAATGACATAGACAAGTTATTCCCCAAAACCATCAACCTAACGGAGCACAATAGATGACAATCGAAAACATTAGCCAAGCAAAGGTTGCTGGTGGTTGGCACAAACAATACACCCACTTTTCTGCAACGCTTGACTGCAACATGCGTTTTGCGATTTTCTTGCCGCCTAACGCAAGCAAAGAAAACCCAGTTCCTGTTTTGTATTGGTTATCAGGCTTAACCTGTACCGATGAAAACTTCATGCAAAAAGCCGGCGCATTCAAAGCTGCGGCTGGGCAAGGCATCGCGATTGTAGCACCCGATACAAGCCCACGTGGCGAAGGCGTTGCCGACAATGAAAGCTACGATCTCGGCCAAGGTGCGGGCTTCTATGTCAATGCCACTCAAGCACCATGGGACAGCCATTACCACATGTACGATTACGTGGTAACAGAGCTTCCAGCCTTGATTGAATCTTTCTTCCCTGTGACTTCGGTGAAATCAATTTCTGGTCACAGCATGGGCGGACACGGTGCCCTAACGATTGGTATCAAAAACGAAGATAGCTACCGTTCTATCTCGGCATTCAGCCCTATCACCAACCCAATGCAATGCCCTTGGGGACAAAAAGCATTCAACCAATACTTGGGCTTAGATATTGAAGAGTGGAAACATTACGACGCGTCTGAGCTTCTAAAAACCAAAGGCACTAAGCTGCCAATGTTGGTTGACCAAGGCGAAGCCGATAACTTCCTGATTGAGCAGCTCAAGCCTGAGCAATTAGTCGAAGCCGCTAAGGTAACCAATGCCGATTTAGAGCTACGTATGCAGCCAGGTTACGACCACAGCTACTACTTCATCTCTAGCTTTATTGATGAGCATATTGAGTTCCACGCTGCTTACCTAAACAAGTAGTCACACCGATTTAGCCCACACCTTGCAAAAGCGTGAGGTGTGGGCTTTTTTGTGCCTGCTATTTGGGCGAGCCCGCTGTTACTTGATAGCAGCAACAACGATTCACACTTTCAAGCACCCCGCTATACCAACAAAAACAATACGAACAAAAGGTACGATTATGAGCTGGTTTTTCTTAATGATGGGCGTGATGGCAGAAGCACTTTCTCACGTAGCACTTAAAGCAACCGACGGTTTCAGCTTGTCTAAACCTATCCCTGCTTTATTGGTGATTTCAGGACACTTGGCGGCATTTCTATTTTTGAGCCAAGCTATGAAAGGGATGCCAGTTGGTGTGGTTCACTCTTTGTGGGCAGGTTTAGCTATCGTGACAGTGAGTCTGATTTCTACGTTCGTTTACCGCCAGCACCTCGATACCATGGTGTGGATCGGCATGTTATTCGTTGCGGCTGGTGTTATGATGATAAACCTGTCACAAGGTCACTCGCACTAGTGTAGATAATGACTTATGAACAGTGTGTCAATTCGTTCAAATTTCCTAACAGACAGGTGTCACCTTCACTTATTCATACTCTTACAATCAGCAAATCAAACCTGTTACCATAGGCCTTCAACATCACCTATTTTGAAGGTTGCTATGAAAGCAATTAAGACTCTTTTCTTCCTGATGGTTTTATTGAGCGGTCTGTTTACCGCTTGGCTGTTTATCCCGATTCCAGCGACCATGGACAAGCAAACGCTCGACGTTCCATTAACGGAACCATTCAAGCTTGTGGCGTACCGCAGCAACCCGAATGATGCGAGCAAGCCACTGACTTACCACTACTATGTGATTTCAGATGTAGTTGGCGTAGACGACATGGAACCGTTCCTGATTACCACGGACCAGTTCGTGAAGCTTGGCGAATTCGACGAGAACACATTCAACCTTACGGTTAACGGCAAGATTGATAGCTACACCAACGATTTGTGGATCAAAAAATCTGACGGCAAGCTTCAGCACTGGTACGTAAGTGTTGATGCAAACTATATTCGTTAGAGTCGAATCCAAATAAACCCTATTTTAAAACTGCGCTTTGGCTTCCAAGCGCAGTTTTTGTTTCTAGCGTAATTTTTGTTTCAAGCCGCCCGCTTTATACTCTCCCTCACTTTTTACCCACCACTGCCGTGCTCTTAAAAATGCTACAAGCAGAGCAGGTTTTATAAGCTCTTGAGATAAGATAAGCTGCACCTATGCTCGACTCCCAATAAATCAAAAATAATAAAGGATCACTCGTGGAATTTACGCTCGACAAATTTAACGGCATCATCATCGACCCAGCAACAGCCCCTCACGATGCTGACTCTTTCAATGCCGAACTCAGCGAGATCACCGAATTTTCAAAGCAGAATAACAAAGGCATCATTTGGATTAGTTTACCTATTTCACTCTCGCACCTTATTCCGGTGGCGACTGAGCTTGGCTTTGTGTTTCACAACTGTCTAGAAGACGAAATTACGCTGATCCACAAATCCGAGATTGTAGAGTTTGTGCCTTTCATCCCTACCCACACTTTGGGTGCTGGCGCGTTGATCACCAACGAACACAACCAAGTGCTGATGATTAAAGAGCACGGTATGACGGGCTACAAGTTACCTGGCGGCCATATTGAGTTGGGTGAAGGTATTGAAGAGTCTGTGGTTCGTGAAACCTTGGAAGAGACAGGTATCGAGGCAACGTTCGTCTCTGTGGTTGGCATGGCGACAAGACACCCGTATCAATTCGGTAAATCAAACCTCTACTTTATTTGTCACCTTATCGCTCAAACTCAAGATATCGCGATTCAAGACACCGATGAAATTGCAGAAGCTAAATGGATAGATGTTGAAGAGTATATTAACAACCCCGACAGCTACCCGTTTAACCGCCAATTGGTCGGCTCTCTGATAGGAAAGCAAGGTTTGGAACTCACTCAGCTAGAGGGCAACTATGGCCCGGTCCACAAGCCCGAGATCTTCTTTTCGAAAAGCTAGAGTGCTTCAGATATAAAAACGCCCAACTCAATTGAGTTGGGCGTTTTAGATTCTAGCTTTTGTTGTTCTTAATTAAGCCAACTGCGTTGTTAGTTATTCTTTGTACCCATGATTCATTCTCATACTTTTAGAACAAACCTGTATTAGAAGAAACCCAACGGATTAGTATCGTAGCTGATCAATAGGTTCTTAGTGTTTTGGTAGTGGTCGAGCATCATCTTGTGTGTCTCACGGCCAATGCCCGATTTTTTGTAACCACCAAACGCGGCATGAGCTGGGTAAGCGTGGTAACAGTTCACCCAAATACGCCCCGCTTCAATGTTACGACCCATGCGATACGCTAGGTTTGCATCACGAGTCCATACGCCTGCACCCAAGCCATACTCGGTGTCATTGGCAATCTCTAGCGCTTCTGCTTCATCTTTAAACGTCGTTACTGCGATAACAGGGCCGAAGATCTCTTCTTGGAATACACGCATCTTGTTGTGCCCTTCCAGCATGGTTGGCTGAATGTAGTAACCGTTGCCCAGATCATCTGGTTGCTGCGCGATTTCACCACCTGTTAGCACTTTCGCACCTTCTTGACGACCGATTTCTAGGTAGCTCAAGATCTTATCGAACTGCTCTTTTGAAGCTTGTGCACCCACCTGAGTATCGGTATCTAACGGGTTACCTTGTTTAATAGTTTGAGCACGCTCGACCACCTTGGCGATGAACTTGTCGTACACCGATTCATGGATCAGCACACGTGATGGACAGGTACACACTTCACCTTGGTTGAAGAACGCAAGCAACATGCCTTCGACACACTTATCTAGGTATTCGTCTTCATGATTAAAGATATCTGGGAAGTAGATATTTGGAGACTTACCGCCCAGCTCAACCGTTGATGGAATCAAGCTTTCAGCCGCACATTTTAGGATATGGTGGCCAATTTCTGTTGAACCAGTAAAGGCCAATTTCGCCAAACGATCGCTGGTTGCTAACGCTTGACCCGCTTCGCTACCAAAACCATTCACGATGTTGACTACGCCTGCAGGCAAAAGATCGGCGATCTTTTCCATCATCACTAAGATCGATGTCGGTGTTTGCTCGGCGGGTTTCATCACCACACAACATCCTGCTGCCAGTGCCGGTGCTAGTTTCCAAGCCGCCATTAAGATCGGGAAGTTCCAAGGAATGATCTGCCCTACGACACCAATCGGTTCAGGGAAGTGGTAGCTTGCGGTGTTTGAATCTAGCTCGGCTGCGCTGCCTTCTTGCGCTCGAATACAACCCGCAAAGTAACGGAAGTGATCGACAACCAAAGGAATGTCTGCTGCCAAAGTTTCACGCACAGGCTTGCCGTTTTCCCACGTCTCAGCGACTGCGATTTCTTCTAGGTTCGCTTCAATGCGGTCGGCAATTTTAAGTAGGATGTTGGAGCGCTCTGTCACGCTAGTCGCCGCCCAACTAGCACGAGCTGCATGCGCCGCATCGAGTGCCAAGCTAATGTCGGCCTCTGTTGAGCGTGCCACTTGGCAATACACCTGACCATTCACTGGAGAAGTGTTATCAAAATACTCACCGCTAACAGGCTTCACCCATTCGCCACCGATAAAGTTATCGTATTGCGCTTTAAAGTTCACCACTGCGTTATCACTACCCGGCTGTGCGTAAATCATAGTTAGATCCTTCT
The DNA here is from genome assembly GCF_025195005.1 of Vibrio sp. NC2. Classification (NCBI taxonomy): domain Bacteria; kingdom Pseudomonadati; phylum Pseudomonadota; class Gammaproteobacteria; order Vibrionales; family Vibrionaceae; genus Vibrio; species Vibrio sp. NC2. Next base: position 8,311 of record NZ_JANVFC010000015.1, on the reverse strand, counting down.
TTGATTTGTTATTCGTTATTGAGCGAGAGCTGTCTTATTTTTATGGCGGCTCCTCTTGAGAAAAGAACTCATGACAAGACGCCCATGTTTATGCTTTCTGTTTAAAACACTGATACTTCGTGTTTTCTTCACAACAGTAACAACGCAAATCACACGCCAGAACTTCAAAGCTTGTTGTTAATAAATTGTAAAACTATGATTACCAAACGTTTACAACCTAAAGTGAGTTGGCATTGAACGGACGTCTGGAAACCACTCCAGTGTTCAACTGTTCCAAATTGGTACACCCTCACTGTTACGACATGGAACAGTCATGCACCTTCAACAAGCAAACACCTCAGATTGGCTTTCGTCTTCTTGGCACCGCAGTACAGAAGCGGGTCTAAAACAGAGACGACTACCCGAAGACATTCGCCTACCACAATCGATTCTTAAACAGAGACGTCACCAATCTTCGAGCTTAATTCAAATAGTCGAACGTAATGCTCTACCTCTGTTTAATCAGATGTTTGCACGCACTGACAGTCGTTTGATTTTGACCGATATTGAGGGCGTCATTCTGGCGAGTTGGGGACAGGAGCGGTTTAAGGAGAAGCTGACGTCAATTGCACTCAGCTCTGGAGCCTGTTGGCAGGAACAACTCAAAGGCACTAACGCGATTGGCACCGCGATTGTTGAAGCCAAGCCAGTATCTATCATTGGTGAGCAGCACTTCATCCACCAGCACCGATTTATCAGCTGTTCAGCAAGCCCTGTGTTTGATCATCAAGGGCAGATGGTTGGCGTATTGGACATTACCAGTGAGCAGCAACAACACGACAGTTCTGTCCAATTGCTGGTTCAAAATATGGTTCAGCTTGTTGAAAATCAGCTATTAAGTCATATCCCACAAGGCACCACTCGAATCGATCTCGCGTGTGAGAAATCTTTATTACACAGTGGTTGGCAAGGGATTGTGATAGCCAATGAAGCCGGCGAAGTAGTGGCGCACAATCAGGTTGCCTCTCAATTGTTGGATCAAACCTCGATCGTCGGCGAATGCATAGATACCCTGTTCAACCGAACCTCATTAGACACGCCCTTTGTGTTTGAGAAACAACACCTCAAACAACCAACCACCAAACGCACGCGCTCCATTTCAGCATCGTGCGATTTGCACCATGGTGAACAACAGATAGAACACGCTTGGCAACAAGCCAATAAGGTTATCGACAGAGGGATCAGCCTATTAATCCTAGGCGAAACAGGGGTTGGTAAAGGCGAGTTTGTTAAAGCGTTACACAAGCAAAGCCAACGTAAATCGTCACCGTTAGTTGCGGTGAACTGCGGTGCGCTGCCGAAAGATCTTATCGAATCTGAATTGTTTGGTTATGCACCGGGGGCTTTTACTGGCGCAAGCCACAAAGGTTTCCAAGGCAAGATCCGTCAAGCAGACAAGGGCATTCTATTTTTGGATGAGATCGCCGACATGCCATTGGAGGCTCAATGTCGATTGCTGCATGTTCTGCAAGACAAATCCGTAGTGCCTGTGGGTTCGAACCAAAGCTACCAAGTCGATTGTCAGATCATTGCTGCCACTCATAAAAACCTAGAACAGTTAGTTGCGACAGGAGAATTTAGACAAGACTTGTATTATCGCCTGAACGGCTTAGCCTTCACCTTGCCAAGCCTACAACACCGACAAGACAAGCACGCTTTAATCGAGCACATTCATCGTAAATACGCCGAAGACGAACAAACAATCTGCCCTCACTTGATGAGCTTACTGTGCGCCTATTCTTGGCCGGGCAATATTCGCGAATTAGATAATCTACTCAAAGTCGCGGCTTTACTGGCGAGTGATGAACCACAACTCACGCTAGAACATGTGCCAAGCCACCTTGCTCAACATCTGACGTCATTAGCACACGATAATCAGCATCAGCTAATGACTCCTAATGCCATCAAAGGTACAGCGAGTAACGATTTAAGAACTACCGTTGAAGAAACCTTGCTGCAAACGTATCAAGCGAACCAAGGCAACATCAGCAAGACATCTCGAATACTCGGCATCAGCCGCAATACCATTTATCGAAAGCTAAAGAGCCTGGGGATTCTTCAATAAAACATGAACAATGATTTGGTTCCTCAGATTGAACATGCAACGCATAAATACACACTTTACAAGTGGATATAATGTGCTTCGGATCAAATTAAAGTGTGAGTGAAGTCACGTAATGAGTAATCCATATTCAGGACACTCTCAAACTACAACCTCTTGATTTACCGACAAATAAATATCATCAATAAATTTAAAAGATCAATGAATACAAATAGCTAATGAAATAATTACGGCCATTCGCTTGCCTTATAGAACTCGCCCACAAGATATAAATCTGAGCACTATGCAATCCTATTTATAATTTTGATCACCCTATTCTTTTTGTGTTCATTATTTTGAATTTTCCATTCACTTATCTTGTTTAAAATCTCTGGAAAACTACCACTATTTGGCTACAGGGATCATATGTTTAACAGTATACGTACGCGAATTGCGGTGAGTGCAGGCGGAGCAATGGCTTTCACTCTGTTGATCGCAATGGGCATGACCACCAGCGCCTTTACCGATGTGAACAAACAAGTCACTGAAAAAGTAAAGACGCAGCTGACAGACGCCACAACGACAGATTTACAAAACACAGCCATTCAACAAGGTTTGAACATTGCCAACCAACTTGATCCTGTACTAGCAAACCTTAAGCAAGCACGATCCATTATTGAGTTAAGTTCAGAAACCAATGCAAGCGCAGACCTTATCGTTAAACAGTTTACTGCCGCCTTGGAAGCACAAAACAAAGCTGTATTTGCGGGCTACATGGTGTGGGAGAACAAGACTTGGCCACAACAAACCGATCTGAATAACGAGATCAGCTTGGACACTGAATTAGGTTTTAACAGTCAGGGCTACCTTGCGCCTTTCTTCTCTCCAAATGATCAGAACAGCTTTGACGCCGTCGCAATGGAGAGCTTCAGCAATACCGAACTCAACAGCAACGGTGAGCGCAAAGACGACTGGCACTTAATGCCATACCAAACCGGTAAGACATTTGTGATGGAACCCTATTTCTATCCAGTTCGCGGCAAGCAAGAGCTCATCACTACCATCAGCCAACCAATCAAACAAGACGGGAAAATCATTGGCTCAATTGGCTTTGATTTGTCTTTGTTCGAACTTCAAAGCCAGAGTGAATTATTTGCACGTAACTTGTTTGATGGCGAAGGAAAAATCCTTATTACATCATGGAAAGGCATAACTCTCGCCAACAGCCGTGCTGGAAACATGGTGGGTAAAAGAGTCTCTTCTGAATTGGAATCCGAATGGTCGAAGATTCAATCTATCGCTAAGCGAGAAGGGGCTGGCCTTGTTAATTTCGGCGGCGATGAGTACGCAATAACAGCCATTGATACCAGTGATGCGCCATGGGTAGTCATGGTGTCGGTTCCCAGTAGTCACCTTACAAAAAGCGTCGACAACTACACGCAATGGAGTGATGCACAGAATTCAAAAGCACTTGAAAAAGGTGTGTGGGCGGGGCTCATCGCAGCTATTCTAGGTATTGCCTCAATGGCATTCATTGCCAATTCTCTGGGCAAGGTTCTGAACAACTTAGTGGAGCGTTTTAAAGATGCAGCACAAGGCGAAGGCGACTTAACTTACCGCATTGAAGTGAAAGGAAAAGATGAAACCGCTCAGCTTGCACACTGGTTCAATACTTTCCTATCTCGTATGCAAGAGATGCTACTTACCGTTATGGTAACGGCCGACCAAGTAGATAAAAACGCAACAGAAGGCCAAGCTCGTGCTGAAATTTCACGTGACCAGTTGAACTCTCAGGTTAACGAGGTGAACTCACTTGCAACCGCGATCAATGAAATGAGTGCGACAGCGCAAGAAGTGGCAAGCTCAGCCGTTCAAGCAGCAGCAGCCGCAAGCCAAGTACAAAGCAACAGTCTCAATGGCATGACACGCATGGACAATGCCGCCAGCGCTGTAGACAGCTTGGCTGTGCAGGTAAATGACGCACAGCAACAAACGCAAAATTTGGTCGATTCGAGCACCGCTATTCAGGGTATCTTGAGCGAGATTGGTGGCATTGCAGAACAAACCAACTTACTTGCGCTTAATGCCGCTATTGAGGCAGCACGTGCGGGTGAAGCAGGACGAGGCTTTGCTGTCGTGGCAGATGAAGTGCGTAACCTCGCAAATCGCACTCAAGGCTCGACAGAAGAGATTCGTTCGATGTTGGCTCGCTTAGAACAAGAGACTCAATCTATCGTGATATTGATGGAGCAAAGCCAGAAGCAAGCGAACGATACCAAAGGGGAAACCCAAGCAGCACATCTAGCCTTGTCGGAAATCAACCAAGCGATTGAAGTGATTAACGACATGAACAATCAGATTGCGTCCGCGGCTGAAGAGCAAAGCTCAGTGTCAGAAGAGATTAACCGCAATGTAGTGATCATCAATGACACCGCTGTGGAAGTGATGGGCACCATGACATCATCAGTAGCAATCAGTAATGAGCTGACAGTGAAAGCCGGAGATTTGCACGGTGAGTTAAGCAAGTTCAAGCTTTCTTAATTACCAACAACGTCTCACAATAACTAGGCCGAGAAACACCATGTTTTCGGAGAAACGCAATGTTCTCGGCCTCTTCACTTCTTAATTTCCGCTCAACTTCAAACTCATCGATTGCAGTTCATCTATTAAATTTTACGGAACAAAGCTCGCCTAACCAAACTGTCCCAATAAACTATCCCAATAAACTATCCCAATAAACTATCCCAATAAACTATCCCAATAAACTATCCCAATAAACTATCCCAATAAACTATCCCAATAAACTATCCCAATAAACTATCCCAATAAACTATCCCAATATAAACAAAGCTACTCAGACTCTAACTCCACAAGTTGATTGAGCACTTCTTTGTCTAACACCGGGTGATGTTTGCTCGCTAAGATCAGCACAATATCCACTGCTGGTAACGGTGGCATATCATCAAGTATTTTCAAATCTGAAGTCACGCTCAGCTTACCCATCGCACCAATGGCCAAACCCGCTTTGACGATGGCACGTTGTGCAGAAGCGGTATTACTGCACGCCAATAACTGATAAGGCGTGCCCTGCTTGGTTAAACCATTAACTGCCGCTGCGTGGTACTTACAATCGGTCTGAAACAAGGCTAATGGGACGGGTTTAGACTCATCAAACACATAGTCAGGGCTGCTTATCCATACTCCGATATCATGAGTGAGCCAGTAACCCTCTTCGCTGTCGGGCGCTCGGGTGACAATCGCGGCATCGAGTCTGCCATCATCCAACCACTCTCTGAGTGTAATGCTGGGCAGGCTAAATATTTGGATTGAACAGGTGGGTTCCGCTTTCTGTAACAGGCGAATCACTTTTGGCAGAATGGTGTCGTTGTAGTCTTCAGGGCAGCCGAGTCGCAGAGGTTGTTTGTCTTCGTAACGCTTTACTTGCTTGAGGGCTGTATTGTGGAGCGCGACCAACTGGTCAGCATGAGAACGCAGCGCTAAGCCTGCTTCAGTGAGTATTAAGTTACGTCCTTCTTTTTGGAAAAGAGTCACGTTGAGTTCTTCTTCCAACTTACGCATCTGAGCACTAAATGCCGATTGGGTGCGGTTGATCTGTTTCGCAGCACGAGTAAAGCTACTGGTTTCTACAAACGCGAGAAAGCCTCGCAACGCATCAATGTCCATATTGAAATCACCACCCATCGTTTTTATTAATGTATTGCATCAAAATTATCCGTTAGTGCGCCGCAATACAATCCCCTAAGCTCAAATGCATGCCCCTAGGGTCAAAGCATACCCACCAAACGCAAGGAAGCAACGATGCAGCTTTATATTGGAAACCAGAACTACTCAACTTGGTCACTGCGCGCATGGCTAATATTCGACAACTACAACCTGAATGCAGAAGTCATCAAGCTCAAGCTATTCACCTCTGATTTTTACGACACTCTGGCGAAAGTGACGCCAACGGCCAAGGTTCCAACCCTAGTTGACGGCGACGTTGCGGTGTGGGATTCACTGGCGATTCTCGAATACGTTAACGACGCCCACTTGAACGGTGCAGCGTGGCCTAGCTCAGTGAAAGAACGCGCCCATGCCCGAGCAATTTCCGCAGAAATGCACTCTGGGTTCTTTGCCGTCAGAAATGAAATGCCGATGAACTGCCGCGCACAACGAAAGCTCACACTCAGTGAAGACACCTTGAAAGACATCGCCCGTATCGATGCCATTTGGTCGACGCAGATGGAACAATACCCTGAAGGATGGTTGTTTGGTGAATGGTCGATTGCCGACGCGATGTTTGCACCTGTGGCTTTACGTGTAGAAACCTATGGCATCCAACTTTCCGAAAAGGCATCACAGTATCAACAACGCGTGCTCAGCAGCCCATCAATACAAAAATGGCTGGCAGAGGCAAACTTAGAAACCGATGTGGTTGAAGAAGATGAGGCGGGGAAGCCTGTATAAAATACAAAACACCCTTTCAAGGCTCACTAGTCTGTGAGCCTTTATTTAAACCACAATAATTTGGTCGATTGTGATCACCGAATCACAATGTGCAGATGCGATTGTTTATATTCAAAGAAACTCAAATCATTAAGATAAACATCATGTTACGAGCAACGATCGCATTACTCAGCGTGGCCAGCTTGGCCGTATCTGCCAATGTCACCCTTCCCACTGGAGAAGACTGGATCAATCATGCCTCTGAAGGGCTGGCACCTTATTGGCTAATGCCTAGCGCGCAAGGAGAACCAATAGGCAACTTCCCTACTTTCCGCTGTGATGATGGCACCTTGCTCGATGTTTCTGATGTGTGTCCTGAACTGAACAAAGGCTGGATCACGCCGCACTTTGGCAAGGAGTTTACGCGGATGAAATCACGTCAAACTTATGCCTATGGCGTGCTCTACCATCTTACCGGAGACAAGCAGGCTTTAGCGCTTGCCAAACAAGGTGCCTACTACATCATTGATCAGCTAGAAGATAAGCAAAATGGTGGCTTTATCGGCTACGTAAAAGAGGGAAAAGAAGGCCAGGATTGGCAACAACGAACCTCTCAAGATCAAGCGTATGCATTAGTTGGCCTTGCCATGTACTACTACCTGACTCAAGACAAAAAGGTAGAACAAGCACTCATCGCCCAACAAGCTTTTATCTTTGATAAATATCGACTTAGCGACAACAGTGGTCTTACTTGGGTACTCGCTGACGGTGAAGATGGCAGTGCAAAACGACGCGAACTGGTCGCGCAACTTGATCAAATAAACGGCTACCTGTTATTAGTCGCTCCTCTGCTCAAAGAGCCCATCAAATCAAAATGGCTTGATGACTTAAACTGGCTCACGCAAGCCATGATTGACCAATACCATTCTGAAGATCAACAACGCTTCTACGGCGCAATTCACGATAAAGCTGCGATGATGCCGAATGCCAATCACAACGATTTTGGGCACACCATCAAAGCATATTGGATGACCTATCTAACCGGTCATGCATTAAATAATTCCGATTGGTCGGAGTTTGGTTTAGACGGCATGAAACACACTCTGGATCAGGCGCAATATCAGAAAGACTTTGCCAATGTATCTAACTACTTTGGTGAGCGACTTCAGAAAATGTGGCAAGGGCAAGATATCACGGGCTGGCAAAGCAGACCGCACAGTCAGTGGGCGTCATCATGGGAGTGGGCTGAGCTTGATCAAGCGGCCATGACGGTTTCGCTGGTCGATGGTTCAATGAAAGACGTCCTGCAATACACCCTACCGACCTTTCATGATGTATGGGTCGACCACAAATACGGTGGCGTTGGGCTTGATCCTAAGCGTACTAAAGCTTTCCATTGGGGCAATGGCTATCACCAATTTGAACATGCGCTGATTGGATATTTATATGCTCAGCAAGTTGACGCTAAACTGGCTGTATTGCACTACGCAAGACCGACCAACAGCAATATGCCAATGGAACCTTATTACTATCAAGGAGACGTAGTTAAGTTGGAGAAACTTGGAGATGGAACGCAGAAGGTCAGCTTCAATAACATTCGACCTTAATATCTGATATTCGCTCATCGATACTTTTAGCTGTGGTTTACGGTTAAGACGGAAAAGGTGAGTGACTAGCTGTTCGCAAAGCCTGAGAAGAAAAGATGCTTTGAAGTGACCCCGTAAAGTTGGACATTTCTGTTAAGCGGCTTTCAAGGCCTGAGTTCGATATTCTATCGGAGTCAGG